>NZ_JBHSBI010000055.1:0-36532 GCF_042650645.1 Nonomuraea purpurea | reverse complement strand
GAACCACCACGATCGCCTTCCTCAAGGTCGGCAACACGGTGGTCATCGCAGAACCCACCAATATCCAACCCAACACCACGGTCAACGTCGGCGTCGTCAAGCTCGTCCTCAACGAGCAGATCGCATTCACCACCCCCGACAAGGGCCTGACCGTCAACGCCGTCCACGTCACCGTCGACGCCCTCGGCCTGGCCAAGACCAACATCGTCCTGGCCTCCTCCGAAAGCGATATCGGCAACTGCCCATAACCCAACCCACCTGAACCAATCAATCCCATGGCCGGGCGGAACACCGCAGTTCCGCTCGGCCTCGGCCTGGCTTCAGATGCCCCCGGGGGTCGCATTGCTCCGCATAGGCGCTCTCGCCACTGCCGGCTCCGCCCGACCAGAGTGGCGGCTGCCGAGCCGATGCCACGACCGCCCAGCACCAGCAGCGTCGCGTCCCGTGCCGCGTCGATCAGGGCCCGTTCCGGACGCCCGGCGATCCCAGCAGCACACGGCCGCCACTGACGCCACACGGAGTTCGGCCTCGTCAAAGGCGAACTCCAATGCCCTCTGCCCGGCAGGAGACCCGTCGGCACCGACCACGATCCGTGGCCTGCCCGTACTCGTCGACTCGCCGTCAGGACCCACGATGACGACGGGCTTGACGCTGTGCGCGGGCACCTGCACCGCCGCCGATCCCAGCCGAAGCTCCTCGAACCCGCCCTGCCCACGAGAGCCGAGCACCACCAACTCGGCGTTGCGCGGCCTGCAGGAGCCGGGGCCGAACCAACCGGATCCGCCAGCCGGTGGGTCGGCGGGGGTGGCGGCCGGCTCGGCGGGATCGGAGGCGGGGGTGGAAGCGTCGGCCATGAGCGGCAGTGTGCCTCACGGCTCAACGGCGGGTTCTCATAATGATCATTTGTGCGAACACAAACAGTAGCCACTGTTATGCAGAGCTGCTTTGGGCGGACCCGAGCGGTGGGTCACATACTCGACCCAGTCGGGCCCGGCCAGATGCTGTTCGCGTTCTTCGCCGCCATGGCCGAGATCGAACGCGAGGCCATCCGCGAGGCCACCCTGGAGGGCCTGGACGCGGCCGCCCGTAAGGGCAAGCACGGTGGCCGCCCCTCAGCGATCACCGACGACGTGCTGCACACCGTGCTACGCCGCCGCGCCGCCGGGGAACGCGTCGAAGACATCCGCACAGACCTGATCATCCCCACCGGGAGACGTAAGAGGGCATTTGAGTAGATTGCGTGGCCTGGTCGTCATGCTCGGTGGCGGGATCTGCTGATGCGTCCTGTCGATGGGACCGTCATGAGTGTGGCCGACAGCCCGGCCAACCGCGTGGCCTATCCCAAGCAGAGCAGGTCGACTTTCCGATGCTGCGACTGGTCGCGGTGATGGGCTGCGGCACACGCAGTGTCCTGGACGTGGTCTTCGGCCCGGCCGGCGGGTCACCCAGGCCGCGCTCGCGGAGGCCGTGTGTCCCGTCGCGGTGACACCACCGCCGGACTGATCGGCCCATAGCCGCCATTTCCGTTTCGTTCATCGCGTCTACGCGCTCAACTGAGATCAGAATCTGGTGGACGGCCTGGACGGCCTGGACGGCCTGGACGGCCTGGACGGCCTGGACGGCCTGGGCGGCGGGTGCAGGATCCGGTCGAGACGGGCCGCGGCGTACCCGAGCACGGACAGCCCGGTGACGATCAGCAGGTCAGCCGATGCCAGTGGCTGGGTGCCGAGCAGCTGACGCAGCGGCGGGACGTACAACCCGGCGAGTTGCAGAAGGAACGCGCCCGCGACGGCGAGCAACAGCATGGGATTGGCCAAGGTGCCGGGCCGTGTCCGCGACCCGAGCGCGACCCCGAGCTGGGTGGCGCCCAGGGCGAAGAAGGCCATGCTCTGCCAGGGGCGTCCGGTCTGCGCGGCCCACACCGTGACGCCGAGGGTGACGGCGGTGAGGACGACGGCGATCCGGATGACGCGCTGCCACAGGCCCGCGCCGAGGATGCTCTGGCCGGGCGGCCGGGGCGGGTCGGCCATGGCCCCGGGTACGGTGGGCTCACCGCCCAGGGCCACGCCGGGCAACCCGTGGGTGAGCAGATTGATCCACAGGATCTGGGCGGGAAGCAACGGGAGCGGGAACCCGGCGAACGGGCCCAGCAGCATCACCGCGATCTCGGCCGTGCCGCCCGACAGGCCGTAGACCAGGAACCTGCGGATGTTCGCGTAAACCCGGCGGCCCTCTTCGACGGCCGCGACCACGGTGTCCAGATTGTCGTCTGCGAGCACGAGGTCCGCGGCCTGCCGGGCGACCTCGGTGCCGCGCTTGCCCATGGCCACGCCGATGTCCGCGCGTCGCAGGGCCGGGCCGTCGTTGACCCCGTCGCCGGTCATCGCGAGCACCCCGCCTCGGTCTTGGAGGCGCTGGATGATCGCGAGCTTCTGCTCCGGCGTGGCCCGGGCGTAGACGCCGGCCTGGTCCTGGCCGAGCGCACCAGGCTCGCGGCAGTCTACGACCGGGTCACCGGGCCGGATGACGCCCAGGTCGGTGGCGATGGCGCGGGCGGTGCCGGGGTGATCTCCGGTGATGAGGAGCGGTCTGATCCCGGCCCGCCGGCAGTCGGCGACGGCGGTGGCCGCCGCGGGGCGGGGCGGGTCCAGGATCGCGATCAGCCCGAGCAGTGACAGGCCGCTCTCCTGCACCGTCTCGGGAACGGCGGCCAGATCGCGCTGCGCGACGGCCAGCACCCGGTATCCGGCACGGGCGAACTGGTCGGCGCGCTCCGCCGCGCGGGCCGCCAGCGCCGGATCGTCGGCCAGGACAGGCGGGTGGAGCAGCGCTTCCGGGGCCCCTTTGCAGACCAGCTGGGCGTCTCCCGAGGGCAGCAGGTGTACGGTGCTCATTCGCTTGCGGTCGCTGTCGAAGGGCAGCTCGGTCACCCTGGGAAAGCGCGCTTGGACGTCCTCGCGATCGAGACCGAGCTTGGCCGCGGCGGCCAGCAGCGCTGCCTCGGTCGGGTCGCCCAGTGCGGTCCATTCGCTGCCGGGCTCCTCCGGCGGCGCCAGTCGCGCGTCGTTGCACAACACCGCCGCGCGGAGCAGGTCGCTGAAGACGGCCGTGTCCAGCGGTTCGTCGGCGCCGATCGCGCCTTGGACGGCCGTGTCCAGGGCCCCATCGGTGCCGATCGCGCCTTCCGGGCCATAGCCGGAACCGCTGATCGTGGCCTCCGCCGACGGAGTCCAGATCCGCCGGGCCACCATCCGTCCCTCGGTCAGCGTGCCGGTCTTGTCAGTGGCCAGCGTCGTCACCGAGCCGAGCGTCTCCACGGCGGGCAGTTTGCGTACGAGGGCATGGCGCGCGGCCATCCGGCGAGCTCCCAGCGCCAGGCTCAGTGTCACGACCGCGGGAAGCGACTCCGGTACGGCGGCGACCACCAGGCTGATGGCGGTCACCACCATCAGCTCCACCGGCTGCCCGCGCACCAGCCCCAGCGCCAGCACCACCGCCGACAGCAGCACGGCGACAGCCGCCAGCATACGGCCGACTCCCACCAACCGGCGCTGCAAGGGGGTGAGCGGGGTGCGCTTCGCCATCAGGGCCGCGATGCGGCCGCTCGCGCTCGCCGCCCCGGTCGCGGTGACCACAGCCTGTCCCCGGCCCCGAACCACGACGGTGCCCGAACTCACGGACGCCCTCTCGCGCTTGTCGATCGGCACCGACTCGCCCGTCAGGGCAGATTCGTCGACGAGCAGCGCCGCGGACTCCACCGTCTCCGCGTCGGCCGGGACGACGTCCCCCTCGGCGAGGACCAGGAGATCGCCGACGACGACGTCGCCTGCGGGGATCTGCTGCTGGCGGCCGTCCCGAATCACGCGCGCTTCGGGAGCGGCGAGCCGTGACAAGGCCGTGATGGCCCGGTCGGCGCGGATCTCCTGCACCACCCCGACCGTGGTGTTGACCACGATCACCAGCATGATCACGATGGCGTCGGCCCAGTCGCCCGTGGTGACGGTCAGGATCGCCGCGATGAGCAGGACGACGATGAGCGGGTCACGGAGCTGTGTGGCGACGCGCCGCCACACGGGGACGGGGGGCTGCCGCGGAAGGAGGTTGGCTCCGTCCCGCCCCAGCCGTGCGACCGCCTCCGCCGAGGACAGTCCAGAAGACGAGGCAGTCACGTTGGATGCTCTCCATGCCCGCCGCTGGCCTGCGGGCGGCGGAATCGATGCTCATGTGTCTCGTCAAGGGACGAGGGCGGGCCCGGCCGAGCCGGTGCGACCGTCAGCGCAGGTCGATGGCGGCCATGCCGACGACGGTACCCACCAGCGTCGATGTCAAGACAGAGCCGTTCGACCCGGCCTCGGGAGACCTCCGGCCTGCGGCCTGGAACGCCGGCGGAGCAAGGACCTAGGTCCCGGCCACGAGGGACCTTCGCCGCTGCTGGCGGGAACCGGCTTGGCGGCATCCTTGACTGGGGGTGGGTTCTATGCCGATCGAAGTCAAGGACATCATGGGCCGCGTCGCCGTCGCCGTCATGGAGGATGCGTCCTTCACGGAGATCATAGCCGCGATGAGACGGTTCGCGGTGGGCGCGGTTACCGTGATCGACGCGCAGCGCCGACCGGTGGGCGTAGTCTCCGAAGACGACCTGCTGCTCAAGGAGACGGCACCGGCACAACCCAAAAGGGCCATCTTCGACTCCTACAGGAGACGCAGAGAACACCACAAGGCCGCGGGTATGACGGCGGCCCAGCTCATGAGCTCTCCGGCGATCACCGTCACGCCGCAGACCCCGGCGCGGGAGGCGGCCCAACTGATGCACGACGGGCGCCTCAAGCAACTGCCCGTGATCAACGCCGTCACCGGACGCATCATCGGCACGTTGCACCAGCGTGACGTGTTGCGGGTCTTCTCCCGGCCGGTCGAGGAACTGCGGGCGGATGTCCGAGCCGTCCTGCCGGATCCGGACGGCTTTCCCTTCGAGGTCGACCAGGGGGTGGTGAAGATCGGCGGCATGGTCGAGCGAAGATCGCAGGCCGTCGCCCTGGCCGAGCGGATCCGCGGAATCGAGGGCGTGGTGGATGTGCGTTCCTACATCGCCTTCGGCGAAGACGACCTGCTCGACTTCCCTTCACCGACATAGGGTGATCACGATGACGAATGCGGCGATCGTCGCGGGGGTCGACGGCTCCCGAACGGCGTGGTCGGCGCTCGTCTGGGCGGCCGAGGACGCCGCCCGCAGGGGCCTGCCCCTGCGGATCGTCCACGTACGCGAGCCGTGGTGCGCGGAGCACCCCCTGAGCGCCTCCAGCGACCAGGAGACCTTGACCGAGCGATGCGAGAAGCTGCTCGCCGACGCGGCCGGGAGGGCCCGCGGTCTGGCTCCGGAGACGCCGGTTTCGACGACCCTGATGACGGGCGCGGTGATCGAGCGGCTCAAGAGCGAATCGGAGACGGCCGACACCGTGGTGGTGGGCAGCAGAGGGCTGGGCGGTTTCGCCGGGCTGGTGCTCGGCTCGGTCGGGCACGGCCTGGCCGGGTACGCCGAGAGCCCCGTGGTCATCGTCAGACGCCTGCCGCGTGAGCGCGGTGGCGAGGTCGTGGTGGGTTACGACGGCTCGCCGTGCGCGGAAATGGCTCTGGAGTACGCCTGGACGCAGGCCACCGCTCGCCGGGCCCGCCTACACATCCTGCACGGCCTGCGCTACCCGCACCTGGCCCCGCATCCCACCGGTTACGGGCCCGTGCCCGTCGACGACACCGCCGAGATCGAGCGACACCTGGCAGCTTGGCAGGATGGGCACGGCGGCGTCGAACTGATCAGGTCGATGAGTTTCGAGCACCCGATCGCGGCCCTGGCCACGTCCTCCCGTACCGCCGATCTCGTCGTCGTGGGCTCGCGTGGGCTCGGCGGATACTCCCGCGCGCTGCTGGGGTCGGTCAGCCATGGGGTCCTGCACCGAGCACATTGCCCCGTAGCCGTGGTGAGCGCGTTGAGGGCAGGGGCCTGACCGCCCCGCTGGCGGCATGTGCCGTCTGCGTCACGACATTTCCGGCCAGGCGGACATCATCCCCCTGGCACGACGGCCACAGGACTGGTGGCCGAGGTCCGGGGACTTTCGGCCCTGTCGGTGAAGACGTCCAGCACTGCATGGCGCGCCTGCGTCGGGCAAGGATGGGTTCGTGGGGGTTGTCCGTCGGCCGGCGGTGAAGGAGTTTGGCATGTCTGTGGGATACGACGTTCTGTTGCGTGATGGCGGCATCGCCCATGTGCGCCCGCTGCGCCCCGCCGACCGCGAAGCCCTGCACGAGCTGGTGGACCGTTCGTCGGAACGCTCGGCCTATCTGCGCTTCTTCACCGGCGGTCGTAACTCCGCGCACGCCTACATCGATGGCATCACCGGTACCGGCTACACCGGCCGGGCGCGGGTGGCCGGCATGCACGGCCGGCTGGTGGCGGTGGCCGAGTACGTTCCGATCGACGGCGGAGGCGCCGACGTCGGCATCCTGCTGGACGACTCCGTGCATGGGCACGGCCTGGGCACGCTGCTGCTGGAGCACCTGGCCGTCGACGCCGCCGAGCACGGCGTGCGGGAACTGGTGGCCGATGTGCTCGTCGAGAACCGGGCGATGATCCAGGTGCTGCGCGATCTGGGGCTGGGGGTGACCGAGCGATTCGAGGACGGCGTCCTGCGTGTCAGGATCTCGGCGGAGCCGACCGCCCGGCTGTGGGCGGCCATCGAGGCGCGTGATCACGAGGCCGGACGGGCATCGCTGGCGCGCGTGCTGACTCCGCGTTCTGTGGCGGTGATCGGCGCCTCGCGGGACGAGCGTGCTGTCGGGCACAGAGTGCTGCGCAATCTGATCGACGGCGGCTTCTCCGGCCCGCTGCACCCCGTCAACCCCAACGCGGCCGAGGTGGCCGGGCTGGCCTGCCACGCGAAGGTCCCCGCGGGCCTCGATCTGGCGGTCGTGGCGGTGCCCGCCAGGCATGTGCTGGATGTGGCCCGCGAGTGCGCGGACGCGGGCGTGGCCGGGCTATTGGTGCTGGCGTCCGGCTTCGCCGAGGCCGGGCCACAGGGCAAGGAAGCCGAGACGGAGCTGCTGCGGATCTGCCGCGTGGCGGGGATGCGGCTCATCGGCCCGAACTGTCTGGGCGTGGTCAACACCGCCGCCTGCCTGAACGCCAGCTTTCTGCCACACCGCCCAGAACGGGGGCACGTGGCGCTGTTGTCGCAGTCGGGTGCCGTCGGGGCGGCGCTGCTGGAGCGGCTGGAGGTCTCCTCGTTCGTCTCCGTCGGCAACAAAGCCGATGTCAGCGGGAATGACCTGCTCGAATACTGGGAGGACGACGACGACACCCGAGTGATCGCCTTGTACCTGGAGTCGTTCGGCAACCCCCGCAAATTCGCCCGCATCGCCCGCCGTGTCGCCAAACGCAAGCCGATCCTGCTGGTCAAGAGCGGCCGCGGCGGCGCCGGTGAGCGGGCCGTGCGCTCGCACACCGCCGCCGCGGCCACCCCCGACGTGGCGGTGGACGCGCTCGTCCACGCCGCCGGCGTCATCCGGCTCGACAGCGTGCACGAGCTGATCGACACGGCCAAGCTGCTCGCGAGCCAGCCGCTGCCGGCTGGGCGCCGGGTGGCCATCGTCGGCAACTCCGGCGGCCCTCAGGCCATGGCCGCCGACGCATGTGAGCGGCACAATCTGATGGTTCCCGAGCTGCCACCCGGCCTCCTGGACACGCGTGCCACCGCCATAGGCAATCCGGTCGATCTGACCGCCGACGCCGGCGCGGAGGAGATCGGTGCGGCGGTGCGGGCGCTGGCCGCCTCGTCCGAGGTTGATGCGGTCCTGGTCGTCTACACCTCGCCCTTCGGCTCCGGGCTGGCGCGGACCCGCCGGGCCCTGGCCGACTCCAGCGAGACAGTGACCAAAACCATGCTGGCCTGTTTCGTCGGCCTCGACGACCTCATCGACGGAAGGCTCCCCTGCTGCGCCTTTCCCGAACAGGCTGTCGAAGCTCTGGCCCACGCCGTGCGCTACGCGGAATGGCGGCGGGAACCCGCCGAGCCGGTTCAGGTGCCTCCGCCGGCCGACGAACGCGGCGCCCGGGAACTCGTCCACGCAGAGTTGGAAGCGCATCCCTCGGGTTCATGGCTGGCACCGGCCGGTGCTGCCCGGCTCCTGGACTGTTACGGCGTGCGGCTGGTGCGGTCCGTCGATGTGGACGGGGCTGAGCACGCCGCCGAGGTTGCCACGCGCATCGGGCTGCCGGTGGTGCTCAAGGCCGTCGGGCCGATGCACAAGAGTGACGTCGGCGGGGTCCGGCTCGGGTTGCGCACGCCGGAGGAAGTCCGCCAGGCGTACCGGGACATGACTGAGCGCATAGGCGCGGAGATGGCCGGCGCGATCGTCCAGCCCATGCTGCCGTCCGGCGTTGAGATCATCGTTGGTGGCGTCAACTACCCGGCCTTCGGGCCGCTGATCATGGTCGGTATGGGTGGGGTGGCGGCCGATCTGCTGGCCGACCGCGTCTTCCGCGTTCCGCCCGTCACCGGCGCCCTCGCCATGATCGACGAGCTGCGCTGCGCGCCGCTCCTGCACGGTTACCGAGGGGCGCCGCCCGTCAACATCACCGCTCTGGCCGATCAGATCCTGCGGATTGGGCGACTGCTGGAGGACCTGCCCCAGGTCGCCGAGCTTGACCTCAACCCCGTCATCGTCACCCCAGACACCGCGACCACCGTGGACGCCCGGATCAGGGTGGCGCCGTATGACGAGCCGCCCTCGCCGTTGCTGCGCCGCATGCGCTGACAGAACCGATGAAGGGCCCGCGGCCTGGCTCCGAGGTCCCTCCATGGCGGACATTCGCCGTGAGATGACCGAATCTTGACCTGCTGAGGGCATCACCTTAGTGATGGCCCGAGCGGGGGAGGTGAACGATGGCCCGTCTGGCGGACTTTCTGGCGCGGTTCCGGCCTGCGGGTGTCCCCGTCGATCAAGAAGCTGGCCAGGCCGAGGAACTGGCACCGGTCTTCGCTGCCCTGGAAAGCGTCCAAGCTGTGGCGCGGGGAGGAGCGCTGGTGGCAGACAGTGGAAGACGAGGCGCGAGACCTCTTGACGGGGGCGAGGCCGTGGAACTGGCAGCCCGGCCATGAGGGCGACGCGATCGACGGACCCAGGCGGGACCGCTGCCACCGAGCAGTGGGCGCGGAACGTCACCGTGTCCAGACAGTCTGGGCTCCGCTATGGCCGGCCCGTACTGTGGCGATGGTGCCTCCCACGCCGCCGACCAGGGCGAGGACCGCCAAGAGGATGATCATGGTGGCGTGCCACCGCGGCCGCGGCGCGGTGCGTTCGGGAGTTGAGGGCGTGGCGTGTCTCATGAGGCGGGTTGCCAGGGAGATGCCCAGCGCGGCCAGCCAGAGCACGATGACGAACGGCAGGACCTGCTCGCCCTGCTCTTCGTGGGCTTCGATGAGTGCGTTCTCTCCGACCTTGTCCTTCAACGTCTCGCCGCTGCTGATCGACAGCGGTACGGCGGCCAGCGCGATGGTGGCGACGAACAGCACCACCGGCCAGAATCGGCGCGCCGCAGCGGGCCAGAACGCCATCAGGATGGTGCCGAGCGCCGCGAGCGGCACGCACACGACGACGGCGTGGACGACCAGCGGGTGCAAAGGCAGGCCGAAGAACATATCCGCCTCCTGTCCGGCCCGGCGGCAAGCGCCGGATCACGACTGATGAGAAGCGTCGATGGCCGCAGGCGATACCGGCGGCCATGGCGTCTGGCCCCATCGACCGGTCAGGAGGCTGCTCAGGACAGCTGATCCAGCGCCTGCTGGAAGGCGCGGGCGTGTCCGGCCTCGTCTTCGGCGTTGTGCGAGAAGCGTTCGGCCGCCTGGCTGTCGCCCGCCGCCTTGGCGCGCTTGGCGAACGTCGGATACATGGTCTGGGACTCATACCGCTCGCCGGCGATGGCCTTGATCAGGTTGTCATGCGTGCTTCCGACCAGCCCGGCCAGCTTGGCCTCATCGGCGAAGTGCTCATGCAGTTCCACATCGGCGTTGCCGCGGAACAGTTTCGCCACGGCCGGGTTCTTGGCGTGCTCGGCGTACTGCTGGTACTTGGCGTACGCGAGCGCCTCGCCGTGCAGGGCCGTGTCCAGGTCGGTCTTGGTCTGCTGCGCGCGGACCTCAGGCGGGCCCTGCGGGACCTGCACCGACTCGGCCTTCTGCGGCGCGGGGACGGTGCCCCGGCCGGATTCGACGGCGCGCAGCGCGGCGTCGAACGCTCGTGCGTGTGTGCTTTCGTCACGGGCGATCTCGGAGAAGCGGGCGGCAGCCCCGCTGTCCCCGCCGGCCTTGGCGCGCTGCGCGAAGCCGGGATACATCTTCTGGGACTCGTAGGTCTCCCCTGCCACGGTGGCGCGCAAGTTCTCGGTGTCGCTGCCGACCAGGCCGCTCAGCGCGGCCTCTTCCTTGAAGTGCTCGCCCAGTTCGACATCGGCGGTGCGCTCGAACAGGCTGGCCACCGACGGCAGATTCTCCCGCTCGGCCTGGGCCGCGTAGAGGCGGTAGGAGGCGTTGGCGAACGCCTCACCGCGCATCGACTCCTCGAGGTCCTTCTGGGTTTGCGGGCTCGGCGGGTCCACCGGTGAGGTGGAAGCGGCGAACGCACCACCCATGTGCGTGCTCAACGCGATGGTGAACGCGCCGGTGATGAGTGCGCGTGCTGACAAGGCGACCATCTCAACCCTCCCGACCAGTGCGTGGATACCTACGGCCATCATGAGAGGGCTTACCTGGCGAGGTGGTCGATAACGGTCATCCTGGCAAAACCAGGTGAAGCATGCGGGCCGGACGCAAAGCATGGCCTATACGAAGGGCGAGGCAACCCCTGGGAGTCAGATCAAGTCCGCATACAGCAGGGTGAGATGTGCGTAAATATCCGTTTCGGGAAGTGTGGGGTGAAGGGAGAACTCGACGAAGGGGGTGGGTGATGGCCGGAGCGATCGTGGTCGGCGTGGACGGCTCCAAGCCATCGAGCGCGGCGGTTGAGTGGGCTGCGGCCGACGCCCGGCGCAGACGACTGCCCCTGAAGATCGTGCATGTGTGCGAACAGTGGATGGCCGGCTTCGACAGCAGGGAGTACTGCCTCGGCATACTGGAAGCCGCCGCCGGCAGCGCTCGCGCGATGAGCGCGGATGTCGAGGTGAGCGCTGAACTTCTCGACGGCAATGTTGTCGAAGCGCTGATCGGCCAGTCGGCGTCGGCAGATTCCCTCGTGCTGGGTAGCCGAGGATTGGGAGGATTCGCCGGACTGCTGCTCGGCTCGGTGGGCCTGGGGGTCGCGGGTCATGCCGTCGGGCCGGTCGTCATCGTCCGCGCAGCCGCCGTCGCCAAGTACGGTCAGATCGTGGTCGGCGATGACGGCTCCGAAAGCGCGCAGGAAGCCGTGGCGTTCGCTGTCGAGCAGGCTCGCGGCCGGCGCGCACGACTGCTCGCTGTTTACGCCTGGCAGGCGCCGATCGTCTCGGCCTACGCCCCGGACTACGGCAACTTGCTGGAGGACGCGTTCCAGCAGGAGGCCCGCACGGCTCAGGAGCGGGTGATCCGATGGCGCAAGGACCACCCTGACGTCGAGATCACAGACCAGCAGGTGCGCGAGCATCCGGTGCCCGCGCTCATCAAGGCCTCCGCCACGGCGGACCTGGTCGTGGTCGGCTCGCGCGGGCTGGGGAGTTTCGCCTCCGCGGTGCTCGGCTCGGTCGGCCACGGGGTGCTGCACCGTGCCGCATGCCCGGTGGCGGTGGTCAGGTCACGTGGCAAGAAGTCATGAGCGTCCCTGTGTGCGGCGCAAGCGCACGGCGGTGACCTTGTACTCGGGGCATGATGTCACGGTGTCGGCGTGGCCGGAGGTGAGGGCGTTGGCCCGGCTCGATGAGAAGTGGAAGGTGCAGAAGAGCTGGCCCGGTGTGATCTCCTCGGTGAGACGTGCCGGCAGTGTGGTTCGCCCGTGCCGGCTTTCGACGAGCACCGTGTCGCCGTCGCGAACGGCATGATGGGCGGCGTCGGCGGGATGCATGTCGATATGGTCTGAAGGGTCGAGGTCGATGGTGCCGGATCGCCGGGTCATGTTGCCGGAGTTGTAGTGCGCCCACCTGCGGCCCGTGATCAGGATCAGGGGGTAGTCGTCGTCGGGGCTTTCGCCGGGCGGCAGGTAAGGGCGGGCGGCCAGGTGCGCGAGACCGTCCGGGGTGGCGAAACGGTCCAGGTAGAGCCTGGCCTGTCCGGGATGTTCGGCATTGGGGCACGGCCAGGGGATGGCGCCTTCGCGGTCCAGTCTCTGATGGGTTATTCCGGCGAAGACGGGCGCCACCCGGCCGCATTCGGCCAGCGCCTCGGCCGGGGTCGGGCAGCCCAGGTCGGCGCCGTAGGCGGCGGCGATCGCGTGCACGATGGCGAAGTCCGTGCGTGCCTGATCGGGCGGGACGAGAGCGGGCCGCACCCGCTGGAAGCGCCGGTCGAAGTTGACGAAGGTGCCGTCCTTCTCCAGCCAGGACGCGGCCGGCAGGACCACGTCGGCGTGACGGGCGGTCTCGGACAGGAAGAGCTCCTGGCTGATGACCAGTGGGCAGGATTCCAGCGCCTCGATGACCTGGTTGGTGTCGGGGTCGGTGGCGCACACGTCCTCCCCGATGATCCACAGGGCCCGCAGGTCTCCCGAGCGTGCCGCGGCGAACATCTGCGGGATGCGCAGACCGTCGTGGTCTGGCACCTCAGTGCCCCACACCTGCTCTGCCCGGCCGCGCGCGACACTGTCGGTGACCCTGTTGTAGCCGGGGAGCAGGTCGGGCAGGGCGCCCATGTCGGAGGCGCCCTGAACGTTGTTCTGCCCCCTGAGGGGATTCACACCGAACCCCCGGTCGGTGCCGACCGCGCCGCGCAGGATGGCCAGGTTCGCCAGGGTGCGCACGCCGTCGGTGCCGTGCAGGTGCTCGGTCACACCGAGCCCGTGGACGATGGCCGGCCGCTTGGCCTGCCCGTACAGGCGCGCCGCCGCGATCAGATCCGCCGCGGGGACGCCGGTGATCTCGGCCACCCGATCGGGCGGGTAACCGGCGAGGATCGCGGTCAGCTCAGGCAGCCCACTGGCGCGGTGCCGCAGGAACTCCTCATCGACCATGCCCTGGGTGAGCAGCACGTTGGCCAGACCGTTGAACAAGGCGACGTTGGTCCCCGGGCGGGGCCGCAGGTGCACGTCGGCGTAGCCCGCGAGCCCGACGGCCCGGGGATCGGCGACGACCAGCCGCGCGCCGCGCAGCACCCGCTGGAGCAGCCGCGCCCCGACGACCGGGTGCGCCTCGACGGGGTTCGCGCCCACCACGAGCAGGCAGTCGGCCCGTTCCACGTCCTCGAAGGCGTCGGTGCCGCCGGACAATCCGAACGCGGCAGTCAGTCCGGCGGCGGAGGGGGAGTGGCACAGCCGGGAGCAGTTGTCGACGTTGTTGGTGCCGATGACGACCCGCATGAACTTCTGGATCAGATAGTTCTCCTCATTGGTGGCCCGCGCCGAGGAGATAGCCGCCACCGCGTCGGGGCCCGCCTCGTTCACAGCGGCCCACAGCCCGCGCGCGATGTGATCGAGCGCCTCGTCCCAGCTCACCGGTTCCAAGCCGGAACGGCGGCGCAGCAGCGGCCGCGTGATCCGCTCGGGAGAACGCAGGAATCCGTGGGCGAAGCGGCCCTTGACGCACGCATGTCCCCGGTTGACCGGGCCGTCCTTGGCCGGTCGTACCGCGGCCACCTCGCCGTCACGGGTCAGCACCTCCAGCGCGCAGCCGACGCCGCAGTATCCGCAGGTGGTACGCGTGCGGGTGAGCGATGCCAGATGAGTCCCGATCGGCAGCCCTGGTTCGGTGAGAGCGCCGGTGGGGCAGGTGTCCACGCAGCCGCCGCACGCGACGCAGTCCGATTCCGCCCATGGGCCGCCGGTGCCGGGCGCGACCACGGTCTCAGAACCCCGCCCCACCAGCGTGAGCGCGAACGTGCCCTGGACCTCGGCGCACATGCGTACGCAACGGCCGCAGGCGATGCACAGATCCCGGTCGAGATGGACGAACGGATGAGAGTGGTCCCGGCCCTGGTCGGTGCCGCCTTGAGCGGCTTGCGGTCCGATGCCCAGGGCTCGGCACACGCGCGCCAGCTCGCCGTCCCCCTCCAGCGCCTGAGGGGGAAGCGCTGAGACGATCACCTCCACGGCGTCATGGCGCATCCGGCGCAGGTCTTCTTCCTCGACGCCCACCTGGGCGCCGTCCACCGCAGGGGTCACGCAGGCCGCCACGACGCGCCCGTCGAGCCGTACCATGCAGGTCCGGCAGGAGCCGACGGGTGTCAGCCGGTCGTCATGACAGAGCGTGGGCAGATCGGCGCCCGCGATCCGCACCGCGGCCAGCGCCGTCGACTCCTCCGCCAGATCGACGACGACGCCGTCCACCGTGACTCTCATCCGTCCCACTCCCGCAGACGATTCCCATAGGCGCGGACCAGGCTCCGCACCGCATGCGGCAGACGGCGACCGAACGCGCACAGACTGGCCTCGCCCATCACCTTCAGCATGCGCGTGTAGGCATCACCCGGCGGCACGCCGGACCTGGCCTGTTCCAGACCGCGACGAGAGCCGACCCGGCAGGGGGAGCAGGCGCCACAACTCTCCGCCGCGGCGAACGCCCACACGTGCTGCAGCACGTCCAGCGGCTCTTGACGGTCGTCGACGGCCACCAGGCCGGCATGACCCAGCGCGGCTCCATGGCCCGCCAGCGCCTCCTCGGTCAGGGGCACGTCCAGCCCCTGCTCGGACAGGAACCCACCCAGCGGCCCTCCCACTTGCAGGACGCCGAGCCGAGCCCCCTCCCGCAAACCGCCGCCCAACTCGGTGACGATCCACCGCACCGGTACGCCGAGCTCCACCTCGTAGCAGCCGGGCCGGGCGAACCGCTCCGACAGGCAGACCAGCTTCGTGCCGGTCTCGCCGGGCGTGCCACGGCGAGCGTAGGCATCGCCACCACGGCGGACGATCCACGGCACCGCGGCCAGCGTCTCGACGTTGTTGACCACGGTCGGCGCATCCCACAGACCCTGGCTGGTCGGGTACGGCGGGCGAGCCCGCGCACAACCACGGCCGCCTTCGAGCCCCGCGATCAGCGCTGTTTCCTCGCCCGCGACATAGGACCCGGCACCCGCCACCACCTCCACCTCCAGGTCCACGTCGCTGCCGTGCACCCCTCGGCCGAGGTGACCGTCCGCGCGCGCCCGCTCCACGGCCTGGCGCATGGCCGACAGCGCCCGCGGATACTCCGAACGCACCAGCACCAGACCCCGGCGAGCCCCGCAGGCGAAGCAGGCCAGCGCCAGCCCTTCCAGCACCCGCGCCGGATCGAGCTCCATCAGCAGCCGGTCGGCGTATGAGCCGGGGTCGCCCTCGTCACCGTTGGCGATCACCACCGTGTCCGGCGAGCCGCCCGCCGCCGCCCATTTGGCCGCCACGGGAAAGCCCGCGCCGCCCCGGCCACGCAGCCCGGAGACCGCGACCTCCGACCGGACCAGCTCCGGCGAGCGCCGGCCGACGGTCTCCACCCATGTCCGCCAGGCGGTGTCACCTGCCACGATCCCGGCCAGCACGACGGGGTCGCCGGTGGCGTCGGACGCCGGGATCGGCGGTGCCTGCGGTCGCACCCGCCCGGCCACCTGGTCGACGACGTCCGGGCCGACACAGGGCATCTCGCCATCCAGACAGGCGGGCCCCGCGTAGCAGTAACCGAGGCAGCGGACCGTCTGCAAGGACACGCCCGCCTCCTGATTGAGACCCTCATCAGCCGTGGCACCCAGGACGTCCTGGATGGCAGGCAGATGCCGGCCCCCTTGCGCCGCGAAGCACGCGGTCGCGACGCAGACCCGCACGTGGCGGCGTCCGTGCGGAACGGCCAGGTCCGCATAGAAGGTGGCCGGACCCAGCCCCGCCGCAGCGGGCAGCCCGAACCGTCCGGCCACCTCCGGCGCCCAGCTCTCAGGCCCCTCCACATGCTCCTCGGCACCTTCGGAAAGAGCCTCGATCAGGTGGACACCTGGTCGACCGCGCCGCTCAGCCAGGGCGCGGAACGCATCGAAAGGATCGCTTCACGAATTTCTTCCTGCCCATTTCCCAGATAACGGACACGCGCTCACGGTCCCTATTTGACGAGGTGCTTGCCGGCGCGGACGTGCACGCCCTCAAGATTCCGCCGCGCTCGCCACGGGCGAACGCCGACCCCGCCAATGAATGCGCCCTCGTTCACACCGCCGCCCCGCTGGTTCTGCCCGGCACTCATCGGCGCCCGACAGCTTCGCCTATCTCCCGGGCGGTCGCGCAGGTATTCACGGAAGGACCGGCCGATGTGGCCAGGTAGCAGGCGACCTTTGAAAGGCTCCGGCTGCTTGTGCATCGGAGTGCACAGTGGCGAGTTTGTGGCCGATCTGCGTAGCCGGCAGACCTTCCGACAGCAGGCGTGACCAGCGTCGAGGAGACCCGGCTGATCACTTGCTGGGCATGATGAGGCCGTAGTGGCCGCCGTAACGGTGGTAGGCGAGGCTGCCCCGCCCAGTGCTGGCGTCGGCGAAGAAGACGAACGGCATACCGGTGGTTTCCAGACGCTCGACCGCTTCACTGACGGAGAGGACGGGTGCTGGAACGGGGCTGACCGTGAGTGGGATCGACACCGGGCCGAGTTTGTGGGGCATGGGGGCGATCTGCGCGAGCCGGTAACCGTCCCGGCTGTGGTAGATGACGCTGTCCTGGCCGGTTTCCGCCTCGATGAACAGGTAGAAGTCGTAGTCGAACTGTTCCATGTCGAAGGCCGCCTCATCGGGCGTAGCCCAAGTCAGCTCATAGGCCTTGTGCCGGACGATCTCGCGTTCTCCTCCGATCCGGGGGGAGTAGGGCAGCGGGCGACGGTGAGGACTGGAGCGCCGCCACTCGTGGTCGACGTCCTCCGGGCGTCGACCACGCAGGTTCTCCCCGTCTCTGCCAGCATGGCGCAACCGGACCCGGAGCCGGTCGCCGAGCAGCCGGATGGCTTGGTCCATGGACTCGGCGACCGCCTGAGCACGGACGAACTGCCCGCTGACGTTGATGTTCGCCTGCGCGGTGCACGGACAGAACACAACTGGATCGGCCGTGGCGCTGAGCTTGACCCGGGCAAAGAGCACTGGCTCGTGGGCGAACGATGTCACTGCCGCCACCACCTCGCGGGCCTCGTCGACCGCACCGGGCGAAACGGCGCCGCGTGTTTCCACCTGCACCTCGCGGGGGTCAAGCATCACGGAGGCGTGTCGATTGCTCATGCCGTGTCACGTCCCTTCTGATGAAGCCGACAGCAAGCAGCAGTTCGTGGGCGAGCCGCGCGGCCTGCTCGGGGTGCACTTGCCCGGGCTCCTCCATCGGTCTGGCTTCCAGACCGTGCGCGAGAGCGAGAGTGGCTTCGGCCAACGCTTGGATCTGATTCTCGGCTTTGCTGACCCGAACCTTGATAAGGTTCAGTTCGAGCTCGAGCGCACGCGTCTCCTCGGTTGCGGGAACGGCATCGGGCTTGGGTTGAGGCATCAAGACCATCTCCCAGGAAGCGCTCTCCTTTCCTATCCTTGCCAGGGTCCGCATTGGTATCACAGGGACTTACGTCCTTCGGTGGCAGGTCCATGGTCCCCATCGACCATGACCACACGCAATGTCCGACAGATATCTCTGCCGAACGACGCGAGCGCACTGGGATCTACGGTCCTCGGGCAGCCGCCCTCAGCAAACGGCAGCGGCCGACGAGGACTTTTCGGCCGGCCAAGCGATAACCCCTCGATTCGGTGACGCTCAGGCACGCCAACGATCCCCACGTGGCTCTTGAGGTGTTCCGCGCCGACCGGCTACAAGCTGTCGTCGGCGAGGGCGATGAGGCGCAGTCGTCCAAGCGGGCAGGTTGTGGCGGCCACGACTCAGCGCGGGTTCATGAAAAGGGACCTTTGGCCCTACCTCCGCAGTCTCCTACCCCCAGATGGTGGTAAGGGGTGTTCCTTGACCACTGCAGAGGGCTTGGGGAGGTGTGAGGCGTAATGTTCGTTGATCGTCATGATGCGGGTGTTCGGCTGGGCCAACGTCTGGCTGGACTCGTGACCGATGAGGATGTGGTCGTCCTCGGGCTGCCCAAAGGGGGTGTACCTGTGGGCTTCGAGGTAGCCCGGGCGTTGGGTGCACCGCTTGATGTGATCGTGGTTCGAAAGCTGGGAGTGCCGTTCCAGCCCGAGCTGGGATTCGGTGCCGTCGGAGAGGGTGGCGTACGTGTGATCAATGCGGATGTCGTCCGGTTGGTGGATGTGACGCGCGAGGAGATGTCCGAGGTGGAGGAGCGCGAGCGGGCCGAGGTGCTGCGCCGTGTTCGCCGCTTTCGGGGCGATCGCGCACCGGTCGCCCTTGCGGGCCGTACGGTCGTCGTGGTGGACGACGGGATCGCCACGGGCAGCACCGCTCGCGCCGCCTGCCAGGTGGCTCGTGCACGCGGGGCCGCGCGAGTGATCTTGGCGGTCCCTGTCGGAACGCCGGACACGATCGCGAGCCTGCGTGAGGACGCCGACGAGGTGATCTGTTTGGAGACACCTACCGTTCTTTGGGGCATTGGCACCTGGTACGTCGATTTCATCCAGACCGCCGACGAACGGGTGGTCGAGCTGCTGCAGTGGGCGGCACCGCCAGCCGCTGAGGGCGCAGTGCCCGGGAAAGAGCGCACGGTGAAATCTGATCCGCCGGAGCCTGCCGACGAGGTGACGGTGGACGCTGGTCCTGTCCGGCTGCCGGGGCAACTCGTTGTTCCGGAGAAGGCTGACGGAATAGTGGTCTTCGTGCACGGTAGCGGTAGCAGCCGGTACAGTCCGCGTAACCGGTATGTGGCTTCGGTGTTCAACCGTGCGGGTCTGGGTACTTTGCTCTTCGACCTGCTCACGGTCGAGGAGGAGTACGACCGCGGCAACGTGTTCGACATCGAGTTGCTGGCCGGAAGGCTCGCGCAGGTGACGAACTGGCTGAGTGATCAGCCTTGGGCCGCGGGACTACCGGTCGGCTATTTCGGAGCCAGCACCGGGGCGGCGGCCGCACTGTGGGCCGCGGCGGAACGGGGCAGCAGGGTGGCCGCTGTCGTCTCACGAGGCGGACGGCCAGATCTAGCTGGAGCGCGACTGGCGGCGGTGCGGGCGGCGACGCTGCTGATCGTGGGTGGCTGCGATGAACTGGTGATCGAGCTCAATCAGGCAGCACAAGAGTGGCTGACCTGTGAGAGCCGGCTCGAGATCATCCCTGATGCCACACACCTGTTTGAAGAGCCCGGGGCCCTGGAAGCCGTCGCCGACCTGGCACGAAACTGGTTCACCGACCATTTCAGCAGGACGCGCGTGGGATGAGAGCTTCCGGCGCTGTCTCCGCCGGCGCCGGGCCAGGGCGTGGGCCATGCACACATGGCTCTGAGGGCCTCGGCCTGGTGGTTATCCCTGACGGCGCCGTGATCCGAATGTGTGTCGGCGACAGCGTCTGATTCCCGCCTGACGAAAGCCCTGGCACGGCCGCTCCGTCAGTCATGTCATGCGCCTTGCTCGAAACCCCCGGAGAAGGCGACAGCATCACAGGACTCGAGCTGGTACCGGCGAGCAGTACGCCGCCGCCCAGCAGCACGAATCACGAATACTCACATGCCGCTTGAACTGCACGGACGAGATTTCCGGCAGGGGGCACCTACGTCGGCCTTCGCCTACCATATGTATTTACTGGAAGCCCGACGGCCCGGCCAGGATTCCGGCGATGGAGACGCTGCTCCAGGCGGCTATCGCCGTGCGGCGCTCCCTCTCGTCGAACACGGTGATCAACAGGGACATGATGCTGGGCATGACCAGGCAGCCGCCGACGCCCACGCGCCGCCCCTGCATGCTGACGGCCCCAGTAACTGCGAGCACCCCGACGAGGAGGAGACACCATGAGCAGGCACGCCATCGTGGTCGGCGGCGGCATCGGTGGACTGTCCACGGCACTGGCATTACACCGGATCGGCTGGCAGGCCACGGTGCTGGAGCGAGCGACCGAGATGGGTGAGATCGGCGCCGGCATGTCCCAAGCTCCCAACGCCCTACGCGCGCTGGCCGAGCTCGGTGTGGAAGAGCAGGCCCGCGCGGCCGGGGCGCCCACCCACGCCTCCGGCAACCTGCGCACCCCGGATGGCCGCTATCTGCAACGAGCGCGGACCGGGGATACGAGTGCACTGCTCGCCTTCCACCGCGCCGACCTGCACCGGGTGCTCCTGGAGGCGGTGCCCGCCGGCTGGGTGCGTACGGACGCGGAGGTCACCGCCGTCCGGCAGCACGCAGGAGGCGTGAGCGTCGGATCCGGCGACGGCGAGCTGACTGCTGATCTGGTCATCGCCGCCGACGGCATCCGCAGCACTGTTCGCCGGCTGCTGTGGCCGGAGGCGCCGCCGCCGCGTTTCCTGGGCAGGACCGCCTGGCTGGGCATCGCCCCGGCACCCGGTCTGCCTGGCAGCATCACGCTCGGCCCGGGCGGCTACTTCCTCGTTCACCCCATCGCGCGTGATCGTGCGTACTGGGCGTACGTCACCACAGCCGACGCGCCGGGCATCCGCGATGACCAGGAGAAGGCCGAGGTCGCCGACCGCATCGGCACCTGGCACGATCCGATCCCGGCGCTGGTCGAGGCCACCCCGGCCGAGGCAGTGATTCATATCGACATCTATGACCTGGATCCGCTGCCGACCTACGTGCGCGGCCGGGCGGTGCTGCTCGGCGATGCCGCGCACGCGATGAGCCCCGACCGCGGTCAAGGCGCCGGACAGTCGATCGAGGACGCCGTCGTGCTCGCCGCCGCCCTCGCCGACGAGCCTACGATCGAGGCCGCGCTGCGCCACTACGACACCGATCGCCGCCCGCGTACCCAGGCCATCGCCCGAGGGGCCCGCAAGGACGGCGACCGGACCACCTCCAGAGCCGCCCATCGGGCTATGGTGACGATGATCCGGCTGGCGCCCGCGCCGTTGTGGCGCAAGGGTATCGCCGCCGATGGCAACGCCACCTGGCGGTGGCGGCCGCCGCGCCTGCCGTCGCCGACGACGCGCCCATGAGGCAGGCCCGAACCCACCACGCCCCACGCGCGGTACCGAACCTGGTGCGTCCTTCAGCCGACGATGACGGGCTGTTCGGGAAGCTCGTAGCGGCGGGTGCGGTGCTTGAGAGCCAGTGCGGAGCCGAACGTCAGCGGGCCGGTCCTGCCGATGAACATGAGCACATCGATGCCGAGCCCGCCCACCTGAATCAGCCCAGCGATCACCACCTCCCCGAACACCGACCAATGCGTCTCGGTGTCCACCACCGCCAGACCCGTGACGCACACCGCAGACGTCGCGGTGAACAACGCCACCAGCCAGCCCGCCGACGCACCCGATGTGGTGGCGATCGGCAGCATGAGCAACAGGCTGCCGAGCAGGACCGCCGCGCCGAAACCGAGGACCATGACCTGCGCGGGGAGGCGCGCCTCATGATGCCGACTTCCTCATGCCATTGTCCGATCCGGAACGCATCGCCGAGGCCGAGACACGGTAGCGTGCTCAGCCTGCGGCGAGGAAATCACGGATCTTCGCCGCGATGCGCGGATAATCGGGGCTGAACCAGATCATGTGACTGTCGGCCCGGCTGCCCACCAGTTCGGCGTTCGGCATCGTCGCGGCCAAGGACTCGGCGTGGGCGAAGGGCACCGATCGGTCGTGGCGGGTGGCGATGACCAGCGCGGGCTGGCTGACCTGCGCGGTGCAGTCCGGCACGGGGAGCATGTCGGCGACGAAGCCGCGGCCCGAGCGCATCAAGGAGAACAGTCCGGCCAACGTGGCTCGCTCGGCGGCAGACAGGCCCGCCAGGACGTGGCGGGCAGGCAGGACTGACAGGTCACGCAGCAGCAGGCGCAGCCCCAGCGACGGTGCGGACTGGACCAGGGCTCGCATGATCGCCCAGGTGCCGGCCTCGACCCGGGGGTTGAACGCCGCCCGGCCGCCCAGCCGGGTCTTCCGGTCGGGCCAGGGCAGGAATCCGACCGCGCTCTGCAGGATGACGCGCTCGACGAGGTGCGGGTGGCGGGCAGCCATGGTCAGCGCGGTGCGTCCACCGGCCGAGATGCCCACGACCGCGGCCAGGCGTTCGATACCCAAGGACCGGCACAGCTCGGAGGTAGCGTCGGCGAAGCCGGCCGCCGTGGTGCCCGTGGCCGGCGGCGTACGCCCGTAACCGGGGCGCGAGGGCACCAACACCCTGAAACCGGCGTCGGCGAAGACCTCCTCGCCCAGCGCCAGCCCCGCCCGCATGTGACCGCCGTGGAACACCACGACCGTCCCGGGGCCTTCGCCCTCCAGCCGATATTCCACCTGGCCTGCCGGCAGGCGCGCGACGGCGGTGGCGCGCTCGGAAAAGGCCGCGTGGGACACGGACACCATGACACTTCCTTTCATGTGACTGATGATCACGCGAGTCGGGTCCGGTGGGGCAGACTCAGCCTTGGCGCGGTCGCTCCCGTCGGCGTATCTTGCGGGTGACGCTCCCGTACCAGGCCGGCACTTCACGCTCATCGTCGAACCAGCGCGCCACCACGATGTCGGTCGAGCTGTGGAGCAGAATCGAGGCCACGATGGTTACGGCGACGAGCTGGAACACCTGCTCGGCGGGCGCGATGCCGGAGGCGAGCACGAGCAGCCCCGAGCAGCGCCTCGATCCAGCCGAGGCCGAGCAGGTAGTGGGCGCCGAGCGCGGTGATGGCCAGGGTGAGCGGCAGGCCCCAGCCGAGCGCCCGGCCGGGCAGCCGCCAGGCGCTGCGCAGTTCGGCCCAGCCCACCCGCATGCCGTCGGTGAACAGCACGGTGAACAGTGCCAGTTCGGCCAGCGTGGCGACCAGGTCGTCGCCGGGCCGCAGCGAGACCACGCCGAGCACGCCGTCGCCCAGTACGAATCCGGCCACCAGGAACAGCGCGGCGGTGGACAGGATGGTGCGGTGGGCCAGGCTGGACAGCAGGACGGCGAGCAGGAGCACGCAGGCGAACGCCGGCAGCAGAGTGCTCATCAGGGGCACCGCGTGGGGGAGAACATGGAACGCCTCCGGTCGGGATCAGTAGACGATCTTGCCGACCAGGCTTCCCGGCGCACCGCGCTCACCATAGCAGCGGCGGTGTCAAGGCAACAGACGCATTCTTGATGGGCATTCCGGCGGAGGATCGCCGGAGGGCCGCGCGAGCAGGCGGCACTCACTATGCGATCTTGACGGTGCTTGATACGGTCCTAACAGGTGCGCCGGGAAGTCTGGTCGGCAGGTCCTGACCCGTTGTCGTCCGAAGGATGTGCCGGTGCGCGCCCGTGACTTGCTTGCCGACTTCCCCACTGTCGCTCTCGACACCCCCGTCATCGAAGCGGCCAGAATGCTGGCCGACCAGGACCTGCCCGGGCTCGTCGTGGTCGATGACGACGGGTCGCCGTTCACCATCCTGCCGGGAACCCAGGTGTTGCGGCTGGCGGTGCCCGCCTACTGCCAGGACGACCCCGCGCTGGCCCGGGTGGTGGACGAGGCGCACGCGGACGCCTTCCTGCGGGCGCTGGACGGCCGCACGGTGCGTGCCGCGCTGCCGCAGCGTCCGCGCGAGCTACCGGTCACCGATCCCGACGCCACGATGCTGGAGTTGGCCGCGCTGATGGCCCGTACCCACAGTCCGCTGGTCGCCGTTGTGGACGACGGGCGATTGCTTGGGGCGGTGACGCTGCAAGCGCTGCTGGATCGGGTGCTCGCGGCATGAGCGCGTTGTCCTGGATGAGTGTGGCGGTGTTCCTGGCCGCCTACGTGCTGATCGCCACCGAGAAGGTGCACCGGGTCGCGGCCGCTCTCGGCGGTGCCGGGATCATGCTCGCCATTCACGCCACCGGGGCCGAGGCGGCGTTCTTCTCGCGGCATTCCGGTATCGACTGGAACGTCATCTTCCTGCTGCTGGGCATGATGGTCATCGTCGGGGTGCTGAAGGAGACCGGTGTCTTCGAGTACCTGGCCATCTGGGCTGCCAAGCGCGCCCGAGGCCGGCCGTTCCGGTTGATGGTGCTGCTGGTGCTCATTACCGCCGGTGCCTCAGCGTTGCTGGACAACGTCACCACGGTGCTGCTGATCGCGCCGGTGACGTTCCTGGTGTGCGAACGGCTCGCAGTCCCCCCGGCGCCGTTCCTCATCGCCGAGGCGATGGCGTCCAACATCGGTGGCGCGGCCACGCTGGTCGGCGACCCGCCGAACATCATCATCGCCAGCCGTAGCGGCTTGACCTTCAACGACTTCCTGGTGCACATGGCGCCGATGGTCGTCGTGCTGATGGTGGTGTTCGTCGCCCTGTGCCGGCTGATGTTCGGGCGGTCGTTGCGTTACGACCCCGACCGGGCCGCCGAGATCATGGCGCTCAACGAGCGGGAGGCCATCGCCGACCGCAGGCTGCTGGGGCAGTCGCTGGCCGTGCTCGCGCTGGTGATGGCCGCCTTCGTGCTGCACCCGGTACTGCACTACGAGCCGTCGGTGGTCGCACTGCTGGGCGCGGGCGTGCTGGTGGCCGCGACCAAGGTGACCACCGAGCGGGCCATCGCCGAGGTGGAATGGCCCACGCTGGTGTTCTTCGCCGGGCTGTTCGTCATGGTTGGTGCTCTCGTCGAGACCGGCGTGATCAAAGAGCTGTCCCAGGCCGCCGTCGCCGCCACCGACGGACAGTTGACGCTGACCACGATGGGGGTGCTCGGCATCTCGGCGGTGTTGTCGGCCGTCGTGGACAACATCCCCTACGTCGCCACGATGAGCCCGATCGTCGAGCAGCTCGTGCAGGCCAACGGGGGCCACGAGGTGCTGTGGTGGGCGCTGGCCTTCGGCGCCGACCTGGGCGGCAACGCCACCGCCGTCGGCGCTGCTGCCAACGTCGTGGTGCTCGGTATCGCCGCCCGCAACGGCACCCCGATCAGCTTCTGGCAGTTCACCAAGTACGGCCTGATCGTCACGGTCGTCACCGTCGTGCTGGTGGCGCCCTATCTGTGGTTGCGCTACCTCCTGTGACCGCTAGCTCCAGGTGGTGAGTTGTATGATTCGCGACATTGTCATCCGGGCGGCCGAGCGTGCCCAGCAGGACGGCGCGGTGGGACCGGACGCCGACCTGGACGTGCTGATCGACATGATGGCCGGGGGTGCCGGTCCGGGCGGGGTTGCGAACGGGACGGTTCCCCCTTCACCGACAACCAGGGTGCCGCTGGTAAAGAACTAGGGTTGCTGGTAGAGGTCGGGGATCCCATCGTGGTCGGAGTCGGCGGTCTCGGTCTGGTGGATCCGCCGGTAGACGCGGGCACGCAGCCGGAGGATCATCGTGGCCAGCAAGGCCGCGACCAGGGAACCGGCCAGGACCGCGATCTTGACCCGCGCGTCGGCCTCGCCCGTGGCGAACGCCAGTTCCCCGATCAGCAGCGATACGGTGAACCCGATGCCGGCCAGGATGGCCAGCCCGGCCATGTCGATCCAGGCCAGCCCTTCGTCCAGGGTGGCGCGGGTGAAGCGGGCCACCAGCCAGGTGGCGGCCAGGATGCCGATCGGCTTGCCGATCAGCAGCCCCGTCACGATTCCCATCGCCACGGGGTCGCTCAGCGCGTCGGCCAGTCCGCTGAGGCCGCCGAGGCTGACCCCGGCGGAGAAGAACGCGAAGACGGGCACGGCCACACCGGCGGAGATCGGCCGGAACCGGTGCTCGAAGTGTTCGGCCAGCCCTCCCCCGTCCGCCGACCCCTCCGCAGGGCCGCTCCTGGTGCCGCCCGGCGGTGTCCGGGACAGCACGGGGACGGTAAAGGCCAGCAATACGCCGGCCACGGTGGCGTGCACCCCTGAGGCGTGCACCAGCGCCCAGCAGGCGAACGCCAGGGGCAGCAGCAGCCACCACACACGCATGCCCCGCCGCACCAGTATGGCAAAGACCGCCAGTGGCACCATAGCCGCCAGCAGTGGGAGCACCGACAGATGCGAGGTGTAGAAGGTGGCGATGATGATGATGGCGATCAGGTCGTCCACCACCGCCAGGGTCAGCAGGAACGTGCGCAGCGCGTCGGGCAGGGAGCGGCCGATTACCGCGAGCACCGCCAGGGCGAAGGCGATGTCGGTGGCCGTCGGGATCGCCCACCCGCTGGCCCCCCCGCGCCGGCGACGGTCAGATACACCAGCGCGGGAACCACCACGCCGCCGACTGCCGCGGCCACCGGCACCGCGGCCCGGCGCAGGTCGCGCAGATCACCGGCGACGAACTCCCGTTTGAGCTCCAGGCCGGCCACGAAGAAGAAGATGGCCAGCAGCCCGTCCGCGGCCCAGGTGGCCAAGTCGAGGTTCAGGTGCAGCCCGGCTGGGCCGACCTCGATCGTGCGCAGGTCCTGGTAGGTCTGCGCCCACGGCGAGTTGGCCCAGATCAGCGCGGCGAGCGCGGCGGCCAGCAACAGCGCCCCGCCAATCGTTTCCTTGCGCAGGATGTCGGCGATGCGACGCGCTTCGGGCCACGTGCTCCGGTTGAACAGGCGGGCAGTGCGTGTGGCGGTGGTGCCGGGCATGGAACTCCGCTCTTTCGGCAGGGATCGGGTCGCTCACTTGCCGACCAGACTTCCCGGCACACCTGTCAATAACGTATCAGGAAGCGCAAATGGCTACATAACGGATTCGGCCCCACCGGACCTGCTCCCATGACACGGCACGCGAAGCCCACCGCCGGACCCCGCCTCAGCTCGGCCGGACGCGCACCGGCAGGGCGGCCAGCGCCCGTTGCAGGCCGGGCCGCCAGCCGATCTGGTCAGCGGGCACGGCCAATTCCAGCCCCGGCAAGTGGCGCAGGAGGGTGCTGAGGGCGATCTCGGTCTCGGCGCGGGCCAGCGCGGCGCCCAGACGCCTGCGCGAGGTCAAGAACAGGTGTGCCGTCCGCGCGCGACGTCCGATTCCTACAAGACCGCCACCAAGTGCGTTGATACGTTGCCCAGCATGAACGTATCTCCAAGCCAGATCTTTCGACCTGGTGAGCATAGGTATGACGACGAGCGGATGGGACTCAACCGGGCTGTTGAGTCGCGTCCGGCGTGCGTGGTCGGCGTAGCCGGCGAGCAGGACGTGGTCGCCGCCGTGCGGATGGCGGTGGCGCAGGGCCGGGCCGTCGGAGTGATGGCCAGCGGCCACAGCCCGTCGGTGGCGGCGGACGGCGCCGTGCTGATCAACACCAGGCGGCTGAACGGTGTCGAGGTGAACCCGCAGACCAGGTCCGCCTGGGTGGAGGCGGGGACGCGGTGGCAGCAGGTCGTGGAGCGGGCCGGCTCGCACGGCCTGGCTCCGCTCAACGGTTCCAGTCCGAACGTGGGCGCGGTCGGGTACACGACCGGCGGGGGCGCGGGCCTCCTCGGCCGCCGTTTCGGGTTCGCCGCCGATCACGTACGGCGGCTGCGTGTGGTCACCGCCGACGGCCGTCTGCGCGAGGTCGGCCCTGACAGCGACCCTGACCTGTTCTGGGCGGTGCGCGGCGGCAAGGACAACTTCGGCGTCGTCGTCGGCATGGAGATCGAGCTGTTCCCGGTGTCGCGGCTGTACGGCGGCGGCCTCTACTTCCCCGCGGACGCCACCGGCGACGTCTTGCACGCCTACGCCGAATGGAGCCGTTCGCTGCCGGAGCACATGGCCTCCTCGGTGCTGCTGGCCCAGAACCCGGACTTGCCCGTGGTGCCGGCGCCGCTGCGCGGCAGGTTCGTCGCGCATGTACGGATCGCCTTCAGTGGCGCCGAAGGCGGTGAGGAGCTGGTCCGACCGCTGCGGGAGATCGGCCCCACCTTGATGGACACGCTGCGGGACATGCCCTACGCCGAGGTCGGCACCATCCATCACGAGCCCACCGATGCCCCCTACGTGGCCTATGACCGTAACGTGCTCCTGCGCGAGATCGGCAAGGACGCGGTCGACACGCTCCTGGCCCACGCTGGACCGGACGCGCAGCCGCCGTTCATCGCCGAGTTGCGGCATTTCGGCGGCGCCTACGCCCGTCCGCCCGAGATCCCCAACTGCGTCGGCGGCAGGGACGCGGTGTTCTCCCTGTTCACCGGCGCGACGCCCGCCCCCGAGAGCCGGGAGTCGCGCGATCGATTGCTGGCGGACATGCGTCCCTGGAGCACCGGGGGCACGAACATTAACTTCGCTGGTGTGGAGGACACCGACCCGGCCATCGTCCGCACCGCCTACCGGCCCGGCGACTACACCCGCCTGACCGAGCTCAAAGCCATCTACGACCCCGGCAACGTTTTCCGGATCAACTTCAACATTCCCCCGAGGGGGGCGCCGGAATGACGGCGCGGCCGGATCCGCGCGGCCCCGCCATTCAGGACAGGGCCCTGCGCTGACGCGGTGCGGCTTCGCCTCGCTGGGGATGATTGACCGGCTCGTGTACGAGAACCTGGACCCGCTGAACGAAAACGTACGCTAAGCCCGTTCTCCTAAGTCAGCCGTGGCATCTGAACGCCGGCTTCCTACGGCTCGACTGCGTGCGGCCAGAAGCCTTGAGGTGTCTTCCAAGCGCTGGCGCGCTCGTGATCGGCTGAACATGGCTTTAACCGGATAGGGCTTTCGGCCGGCGGCGCTTGTTCTTGATGCCGCGAGCGGTGATCTCGTTCCAGAATGTGTGTCTGCTCACCAGGATGCTTGTAGTCGCTTCGGAAGCGATGCAGAGCCTGCTTGACGTGCATGGATGTGGTTTTCAGCAGGCGCAGAGCGGACGGACCTGTCACGACCGCGACGGTACGCCGCCAGTTCGTTACTCGTCTGGCGTTCACGCAAAGCTCGGCGAGCTGGCGGCGGCCTCCGCGGCCGACGTCGTGCGATTGGCCCCATCTGAACAAAAACGTTGTTCTGGTGCGCGGTGGGCGACGGGCGGGCATATTTGTGGGTGCATGGTCAGGGTTAGCCCGTTCGACAGTCATCGAAAGACGGTCATGGCCAGAGCGCGTCAGGGCAAGAAGAGCAGCAGCCGGGGCAGAGGCGGCGATCGGCCGGAGCCGGGCTCGGGAGGCTGGAAGGCCGCGCGCACGTGGGTGGCGGGGGTGGCCAGCGCTGTGCTCATCGCGGCGGTGGGCGTGGTGTTCACCGCCTGGTACACCGCGAGCGGGTCCGACGCCATCGACCGGATCGGCAATCAGCCGCCGGTGACGGTCGGGCATGTGGAGGTTGAGCTCGACGAGCGCCCGCTCGTGCTGAGAGAGCCGGTGACCGACCCCCGCGACCGGGCGATCCTGCTGGGCAAGGCGGTGAGCGACGCCGACGTGGCCGCCATGCTGGCCCGGCACCACGTCGCCACGATCGGGGACATGACGGCCACCGTCGTCTTGACGGGCAACCGCAGCAGCGTGCGCATCATCGACATCGAACCGCGGGTGCTCACCCGCGCGGCCCCCTCCGATGGCGCCTACCTGGTGCCGGGCACCGCTGGGGAGACCGGCACGGTGGAACTCATCGCCGATCTCGACCGGCGGCCGGTCCGCTTCGCCACCAAGGAGGACCCGCGCACCGCGTACTTCACCAAGAAGCAGATCGACCTCAAACACGACGAGGTGGTCACGCTCAGCCTGTCGATCGTCGGCGCGAAGGCGTACTACGAGTTCGATCTGGTGGCCACGGTGCTGGCGGGGGACCGCTCTGAGAAGATCGTGATCAACGGGCCGGGCGGCGTGCCGTTCCGGCTGACGGGCCGCGCCGGCTCCTACCGCACCGCCTACAGCAGAACGGGGAGCGGCTTCTGGGTGCCGGAACCCTCCGGCCGGGCCTGCACGGCCGCGGAAAAGTGCTGATCGCGCGGGCCGCCGCCGTCCTGGTGACGATCGCGCTGCTGCTCGGCGCTGCCGCGGACGCCCCCATTGGCAGGCTCGCCCCCGTCCAGTGGCGGATGGCGTGGTCGGCGCCCGCCGACGACCCGAAGTGGGCATTCAAGGTCACCCTCAGCAGCGCCTCCGAGCAGGTGCTGGCCCTGGCCGACGAGACCCAGGTACGCGTTCTCAACGCCCGCACCGGCAGGAGCGTCCGCACCCTGTACCCGCCCGGCCACCCGGTCACCGGCGTGTGGGTGACGTCCGGCACCGTCTTTGTGCTCACCGGTGAGGTGTCCGACGGCGAGCAACGGTTACAGGCCTATGACGCGGCCACCGGCGCGACACTGTGGCAGCGCACCGTCGCCCTCCTCAGCCAGGAGCGCGTCCCCGATACCGGCCGTTACTTCGGGCCCCGGATCGTGGTGACCGAACGCGGCGTCGTGCTCGCCGAACGAGAGTCCGAACCGCTGACCCTGCTGTCCCTGGACCCGCGCTCGGGCGCTGCCGTGGCCAGGACGGTCTACGAGCGGCACTGCGATCTGACCGCCGCCGGCGCACACTCGCTGCTGCTGCTCGACTACTGCGCGGGCAACCGGATACGGCTCTCCTCCGTGGACCCGTCCACACTGCGGACCGAATGGAGCCGCACGATGCCTTCGCCCGCCCTCAGATTCCCGGATCCGGTGAAGCTCGGGGACCCGAACGGGCACACTCTCACCGTCAGTGGCGACGGATACGTCGAGATCGGCGACGCGTTCTACGCGCCGGACGGCCGCCGGCTGCCCACCCCGCACGAGACGCCGCGTACCGGCGGCTCCGCGGGGGGCGGCCCATGGAGCGAGCCGCTATATCTGCGCAGCGCCGATCCCGGAATTTCCTTCTTGCCCACCTGGCCGCTACCCGCGTTCCTGACCTCCCTCGACCTGCGCACAGGACGCCTGCACTCGCTGCCGCTCGACGTGCCCTCCGGCGCCGCCACCCTCGTGGGAACCGCCCCCGGCAAAGCGTTCGTGCTGCTCGGCACGGGCCGCGTCGCCGCCTACACCCTGACCTACGGGATTCCGACCGGACGCGAGCTGTTCGACGGTGTCCCGCTGGATGCCTGGCCGGACGCGTGCGGCCTGCTGAGCGCCGCCGACCTGCGCCCCATCGCGGACGGCTACACGCCCGCACCCGCGACGCCGGCCCTGTTCGGCGAGCGCCTGCCGCATCCGCCCCAGTGCGACTGGATCCCGCCCACCGACGACGCTCCCGTCGTATCCCTCGCGGTGGAGTGGGTGTCGTCCTCCAGCGCGACCGCACGGCGGATCTTCGCAACCGAGACCGCCGACCTCAAGCAGAGCTTGGCCTACGACGCGGCCACGGAGGGTCCGTACCTGCTCGACTACCTCGGCCTCACTGCCACCGGCAGCAGCGGCGCGCCCGAGGCCGTCGTCAGCGCGGGCCCGGTCATCGTCCGGCTCGCCTCCACCTCGCGTCCGGCCCTGCGGCTTGTGGCCCCGTTGGTCCGGGACGAACTCCTGGCCCGGTACCGGCTTGCCCGCCACACCCCCGCCCCGCTGCCGCGGCTGCGCTGGAGCTTCCCCACCGACGGCCACCTGATGGGCGCGCCCACGGTGAACGGCGACACCGTCTACGCCGCCGGCGGCGGCCGCGTCTACGCCATGGACGCCGCCACCGGCCGCCTGTGGTGGAGCCGAGCGATCAGCGACTACGTGTCCGGGCCGATGCAGTTCGCCGGCGACCTGGTGTACGCCGAGGACCCAATCTCCCTGCACGCCTTGGACGCCCGCACAGGCCGCCCGCGGTGGCGGTACTCGTCACAGGACTTGGTGTATCACTTCCTCGCGACGCGGGGACGCATCATCCTCTGCGCCGGAAGCGAGATCATCGCCCTGGACGCCGCCACCGGCCGGCGGCTATGGCGGTTCCGCACTGCGGGCAGTTGCGCCGGGTCCCGTCTCGTCCAGGCCGGCGGCACCGTCTACATGGACGACGGAGCGGGCACTGTACACGCGCTGGACCTCGCCACCGGCCGCCGGCGGTGGAGCGTGCGGACGGGAACCGACGAGGCCGCCGGCACCTGGGTCACCCCGGTCGGGAAGGTCGTCTACGTCGCGGGCGCCGACCGCCGGATCCGCGCCCTGGACGCCGCCACCGGCGCAGAGCGGTGGAGCACCCGGCTCGGCGGTGCTCTCACCTCCGCCCCGCTTGCCGCCGGCGCCGCCGTCTACGTCAGAAGCGCCGACTACAAAGTGCACGCGCTCGACGCCCGTACCGGCAGGAAACGATGGACCGCCCTGACCAGCGTCATCGACCCGGCCCTTGGCCTGACCGTCGGCCAGGACCACCTCTACGTGGTCACCGCCACCGGCATCGTCAGCGCTTTTGACACCAGTACCGGCGTGGAACGGTGGAGCACGCCGATGGGCGGCGTCATCGTCGTAGGCCCCGTCGCGCACAAGGGCGTCGTGTACGTCTCAACCCAAGGTGGCACCGTCCACGCCCTGGACGAAGCCACCGGCGCGCGGAAATGGCGCATGCTCACCGGCGACGCGCCGGAAAGCGGCTCCATCATCGGCAACACCCTCACCTACGCCAACGGCCTCATCTACACAGGTGGCGGCGGCAACGTGTACGCCCTGCGCCCCTGAAGGACCCAGCGCGGGTATCACCGTAAGCTCGTTAGATCTTCAGAATTCCCGAAATCTCATCAACGTCCAAAAAAGCCGGAGCGCCAGGAGATAAGCCCAGGTCCTGCGCTAAAGATCCCAGCGGAACTGGCCCGAAAACAGAACGTCAGCTGGGCGCGCGGCAGCGCCTGGCGGAGCGTCAGCTCCGCCAGCGTCCGCGGGTCCTTCTGACCCGCGATAAGCGCTTCCATGATCGCCCGGCCGGACACGCCGTGCACATCGGTCAGTGCGCAGGACAGCTTGATCAGGGTATCCTCGAGCAGCTTCTCCACCCGCTGCTTCTCCCTGGTCCGCTCCTGGGTCAGATTCCGCCGGTACCGAGTATGCAGCCGGATCGTCCGGAACTCCTCGGTGGCCACGAAACAGGCCGCGAGCATGCCCCGCTCGAAGTTCTTGGCCAGCCAAACACAGTCGGCCTGGTCGCTCTTCGGCCGCCCGGGTAGATGCTTGACCTGCTTGGCGTCGGCCAGAACGCGGTCGAAGCCCTCGGCCTCCAACCGGAAGAACGGCGCCTTCCAGTAGTCGCGCGTTGCCTCCATCGCGACATCGGTGACGCCGTGCACGCGCAGCCAGTCCGCATACCCGCTCCAGGTACAGCGGCTCATCCTCAACATCCTCCACGCGGCCTCGCTCCTGATCGGGGGCGCGGAACACGCCGCCCAGGGTGCCGGGGCGAGCGGAAAATCTGGCCCGCGTGCACGTAGCGACAAGGAACAGCCCTAGAAAGATCGGTACCCGGCGTCAGACTCAAGGATTATTGGTTACCACTTTTCAACGGCCATCCATGGGGGGTTCGAGTCCTGAGTCGCCACCTCCCCGGCGCGGACGGCGTCGCACACCCATCAGCACGAGCCCGACTGCCACGGCGGCCACCCCGGTGGCCAGCCAGCCGGGTGACCCGCCGGTGATGGGCTGGCAGTCGGCGACGCACAAGATGGGGTCGATTCGGACCACGTCGGCGCCCTGGAGGATCCACAGGAGGCCCGGCAGGATGAGGAGCGTCCCGGCGACGGTCCTCGCGACCCTACGCCATCTCACGGCCTCATCCCCTCCGGGTGCGGGCAGGGCAGTGCTGGTCGTACACGGAGGGGCTGGGGCATCGCGTCTCCTTCGGCTATACTGAAAGTATTCAGGAAGCTTTAGAAGGCAAGGTTATAAGGTGGCCGAACAATCCACAACCGCGGAGTCGTTCCTGCCGCAGCTCATCGGTCAGGCGTTCAACCTGATCCTCGACGGGCTCTACCACCACCTCGTCGAGAACGGGTACGAGGATCTACGCCCCACTCACTACCTGAACGTGTTCCGGTTGATGGACTGCGACGGCACCCGGCCCACCACGCTGGCCCGCAGAGCCGGGATGACCCCACAAGCAATGAGCGAACTTGTGGGCTACCTGGAACAGCACGACTACGTGCGACGCGTCCCCGATCCGACCGATGGCCGGGGCAGGGTCGTCATCTTCGCCGACCGGGGGACTCGCGCCGCCGAGATCAGCGCCACCTACTTCGCCGAACTGGAGGCCCACTGGGCTGTCGTCGTCGGAGCCGACTGTCTCCAGGACGTCAGGTCCGCCCTCACTCAGATCCTCACTCATGGCACGCCCGCGTCGAGAGCGGCCACACCGGCCAGAACCTCGTCGGGCGGTTCAGTCCAGTCGACCGCTACGTCCGCGCCATCTAAGCGGATGGGGCTGTCGTCGAACTGACACACCCTCCGGCAAAAGGCCTCACCGACAATGTCATCCGTACAGGTCATGCGGCTCAGCTGGAGGACCTCAGCCACGCGTGGCGGGCTGGGGCAGGATGTCGCGGTCGAAGATGTCGGTCGGCACGGCCCGTAGGTGCGGATGGTCGTAGCCCTTGTCGCCTGGAACGCATTGCCGATGGAGGCATCCTAGTAACGGGTCGTGAAGTCGAAGGTGGACACCAGTTCGGGGACGAACCAGTTGGGGATGCCGGAGGTGTGCTGGATCAGCTGCCGCAGGGTGATCTCGTTCGCCCGCTCGACCAGGTCGCCAGTCAGGTCCCTGTACCAGGGTGACCACATCATGGGAACCGACGGCGCCTTTCAACTGGGGGAAACCCCAGCTCAGGCTAGGTTTCGCGGCTCGTCGCGCAGTTCTTAACTGCGCAAAAATCCCGCTCGGTGCCGTACGGGGAGAGCCGGGCGGGCGAGCCGGAGGCTCCAACGTCGCCGCCAGGGCATCGGGCCCGGTGACCCGTGGCGGGTCGCCGGGCCCGAAGACCGGTGGTCAGCTCGGGATCGGGATGCCCTTGCAGCCCTTGTCGATGCGGCCCGTTTCGAAGTACTTCACCACTTCGGCGGCGCACTCGGGCACTCGGACGGTCGATACGTGCACGTCGTCGGCGACCGTGTAGACGGTGCCGCCGATGGCGCGCCGCGTCTGCAGCGTCCAGTCGTAGACGGACATGAACTCGTACAGGTGCCCCGCCAGCACCAGTGACCCACTGCCCCGCTTCAACGTGGCCTGCTGCACCGGCAGCGGCCAGCCGGAACACAGGGAAACCAGCCCCCAGACCCGGCCGGTCGCCGGATGGCGCTGCACGAGCTGCTGGTAGGTACGCCAGGCGGTGTCGAAATTGGGCCGGCTGCTGTCCTCGTTGCAGGCGACCGCCAAGTTCATGGTCATGTTCTGCATTTCGGGCGCGCCGGGCACGGGCGCCCCCATCGGAGCGCCCAACAGCTCCTTGACGGTGGGCGGGGCGGTGGTGCCCGTCGCCGTCTGCAGTTCGGCCAACGCCTTGCCCGCCCGTGCCCACTCGGTCGAGTTGCGCCTGGCCAGATCGGCGACGGCTGAGCCGTCGATGGGCCGCTGCATATCGGTGTACGTCTTGAGGCTCTTGTCGTACGCCCGGACCAGCTTCGCCACCTCCTCGCGAACCTGCCGGGCGGTGGCACCGAGTCCGTAGGTCTCATCGCGGCGGGCCAGCCAGGCGGCCATGCGCCCGAAGTCACGCTCGACCGCCGCCGCGCTGTCCTCGATGTGCCTGTCGAAACGAGTCCACGGCGGCGCCACGCTGTCCAGGAAGGCCCGTCCGGTGCGCTCGGGGAACAGGCTGCGGTACACCATGCCCAGATAGGTGCCCCAGGAGAAGCCGAGCAGATTGAGCTTGCGCTCACCCAGTGCGGTCCGCACCAGGTCCAGGTCCTTGGCCACGTTGTCCGTGGTGAGCTGTCCGAGGAAGGCGGGGTCGGAACGCCCGCACTTCTGGTTTGCAGCGACCTGGGCGTCGTAGATCTTCCTGGCCGCCTCCTCGGTCAGCGTGCCCGGCTCCGGCGGGCCTCCTGGCGACATAGGACAGGCGACCTTGGTGCTGTACCCGACCCCGCGCGGGTCGAGGCCGATGATGTCGTATCGCTCGTTGAGCTTGGCCATCTCCTCGTTCCTGAGCACGATCCGCAGGACCGGGTCCAGGTATCCGCTGCCGCCCGGCCCTCCCGGCAAGACGGCGGTGGCGCCGAGCCGATGGGCCTTGTCCGTGGCGGCCAGCCGGGTCACCGCGATGTCGGTCTTCCGGCCGCCGGGGTCGCGGTGGTTCAGCGGGACGCTGACCGTCCCGCACTCCAGGCGCTTCATCAGGGTGCGGAAGTCCGGAAGTCGCTCCTCTGTCACGCCCAGTCTCCGGATCACCTCATCGGAGTAGGCCGGGCAGGATTTCCACTGCACGGACGACACATGGGCACTCGAGCTGGGGTTCGCGGTGGCGCTCGCGCTGACGGTAGCGGTGGCGCCCGCCGCGGAAGGATGCGGCCGCGCCCAGGGAGATGGTGTTTGAGAAGGTCACCCGTAATCGGTGACTATTAGGAAGCAATCGCCTCAATATTCACTTTAGCATCGTTTGTCTC
>NZ_JBHSBI010000054.1:0-43128 GCF_042650645.1 Nonomuraea purpurea | reverse complement strand
CCCAAAGCCGTCTGGATCAACGAACCCGCCAAGGAGGAAACCAACTCCGATACAGAACAAGTCGCCTAAAACGTCTCAAACAGTTTGACAGTTACCGCCTGGACAATGGACGCCTACGGGCGTCACCTTGAGGAAGGGAAACGCGTCGAGCTCATAGACCAGGGGGCTGACGTCTTGTCTGCTGAGGATCCTCGACACTTGGTTGGGCGCACCTGGCAGCTGACACTAGATGCATTCGAGGCCCGCGGGCTGCCTGAAGCAGCAGCTCTGCTCAGACTGCTGGCTCGCTTCGCTTCCGAGCCCCTGCCACTGTCTCTACTGAACAGCCCTGAGATTAGCGGCGTCCTCCCTCGTGCCCGCACTGAAACAGCACTTCGAGCGCTGCTCGATCAATCACTCACCGAACTGGTTGACGTTGGCGTGCGGTGTGTTCAGACCCACGCTGTGCTGCTCGATAGCGTCGCCGCAGCCACGCCGCCTGAATCACTCGCCACTTTCAACTCAACAGCCGGCCGGTTGCTCGATGCCGCAGTACCTGCGATTCCCGATGCTGGCCCATACAATCCGCAGCTACGCCTGTTCGCGCCCCACATGCTTGCCTTGTTGCGCCGCGTTACAGATCCCGTCACTGTAGCTAACGTATTGAGTGTGGGGACACGTTTGTCCATCGCGCTCTATCGAACCGGAGACTACCTGTCCGCCTGGGATACTGCCCGTGCTGCAACAGCTCTTGCGGAGCAAACCCTCGGCGCAGAGCACCGACTTGTGCTGAGCGCGCGCTCCAGGGCCGGCCGAGCGCTGTTTCGGCTGGGACAATATTCTGAGGCGGAAGTGATGCTGCATCAGGTCCGCACTACTCAGGAACGACTGTTCGGTGCCAACGATCCCGACACCCTGGACAGCAGTCATGGCCTCCAACTCGTGCTAAGAAACCGCGGCAGAAGCGACGAAGCACTCTCTCTCCTCCGGGCCACGGTGACGGGCCGACAAGGGGCACTGGGGCCTTTCCACCCGTTGACTCTTCGGTCCAAAGCCAGCTTGCTGACGATGCTGTCCGCTTCCGAGCTCGCCACTGAAGAGAACGCTGCACTACTTTCCTTGCCCTCACAATGCGAGCGGCACCTTGGCCCCGAGCACACGGTTACTTTGGGTGCGAGACACAACTATGCCTGGGCACTATACGTACTAGGACGTTACGAAGAAGCGGACGAGCAAATCCAACTAGTCGCTGATGGATATGAACGTCGCTTTGGCCCCGACTATCCGATCGCTCTCTCCGCCCAGCAGCTTTACGCTCGCATTCAGTCCGCACTCGGGCGCTTGGATTCAGCTGTCGAGCTAATGCGCGATGTCGTGGCACGGCGGGAAAACAGCCTCGGCCGCGATCACCCCTTCACGGTCGCAAGCAGAGAACTTCTGAGCGAGTTCAACGGGAATCAGCGGCGTTCCTCTCAATAGCTCCCTGCCCCGATCGCTTACAAAAGCCTACAAATGAGCGTGAGGAGTGACGGAAGACTGCCAGCCGAGTCGTTCATCGCTCGGTGATATGCTGATCTCGGCCAGCTTGGTATATACGGCTTTGATCATTGGCAGTCGCCTTCATCGCGATTTTGTTGAACTGATCTCGCTCGCTGAGGGATAGGGCTGGTGTGAGAACATTATCCAGTACTTGCTTCAGCTCGTTGACGAGATCAGGATCTTCTCGCAGAAGTTGCTGCAGTCGTATCTGCCAGGTTCCGGCAAGCGCACGTTCCGTGTCAGCGTCTCCATCGCTGCGGGCAGCCAGGATCTGGAGGCGGACCTCTGCCAGTTCGTCTTCAACGGCCCTTTCCTGCTCGGGGCGCACTCGTCGCCACAGCATGATCGCCCCTGAACGGGCCTGCTGCCACATATCTGTGGCCATCGCCGTCACCAGAGCAGTCCCAGCGGCCAACACGATCGGATCCATGCCGCGTCCTTCCGATTAGCGTATTTCCCATTCCACGCTAAACGCTTGACTCAGTTCTAGCCAGAGAGAGGATCAGTCCAATTCTCAATGGTTCTAGGTCGCTTTTCAAAAGATCACGACGCGTGGGGGCGTGTCGTTGATCGTTAAAGGATGGGGTATCCGGTAGTCAGTTCAACGATCAAGAAGAACGAAACACCAGAGACCTCGTGGCCAGGCGTAGCGGTGACGAGGCGGCACGACCTCGCCGACGCGCAGTGAGCGGCGCTGGAGCCGCACCTGCCTGCCCGATCTGGCAAGAGGCGTCCGCCGAAATGGAGCAGGCGGCAGTTGATCGACGGGATCCGGTGGCGAATCCGGACTGGGGCGCCCATCCCCGCTGGTGACCCGCTGGCCGGCACAAGTCGGCTCGACGACCTGTGGTACCGCATCCAGCAGGCCGGGCACCGCGCTGATCGTCTACCACGCCGCCCTGGCCGCGCACGCGCTCGGCGTCACGGCCCGTATCCACTCCGATGCCGCCGATCCGCCACCGACACCGCCGGTGTAGGCCGCAGAAATATTGACAGTGCCGTGCGCGGAGTTCGTGTCAGCTGCTTGGCAACCACGAAAGCTGGGCGATGGGGGGCGTGCCTGCGGGAAGCGGGATCTCGTCAAGCTGCGCCACGACCTGACTGCCGTCAGGACCTTGTAGCAGGAAGCGTCGGCCTTCGGCGTGAGGGTGCTCAGGTAAGTCGCGCACGGCTTCGATCAGCGCGGCGGCCCGCCTGTGCGGCACCTGTGGGAGGCGCGTCCGCGGCAGCGAATCGGCCAGGATGGTCACAGCCGCCGTGGCGACGTTGACGCCGCGCCGGCGGTAGTCGGAAATCGAGGCACGGGGCACCGGATGGTCCAGCAAGGCGACGGTGGTCTCCAACGGTGCCAGCGTGTACGTCATGCGCAGGTGCTTGCGCTTGAAGTGGACGCGTTCCGCTGGGTCCTGCGCGGCTTGGGGACCAGCGCGGCCGGCGACGACCGGCCCCTCATCCAGGGCAGCGATCTCGGGAAACTGCTCGGCGGTAACGTCGATCAGATGGTCCAGGGTCGGCAGCCAGACGACCGTGTGCCCGTGGATCATACTGTCTTCCCAGCGTGGGGTCAGGGTGCCGCGGCTGATGACGGTCATGTCCGAGACGTTGGTGATGGCGAGGTCCACCGCGCGGACCTGGGCGGGGATGCCCAGCTGGGCGTAAGCGTGGACAAGGGTCATGCAGTCGTCCAGGCAGCGCTCGGCAGGCAGCAGGTACTCGGCGGCGATGACGTCGAGGAAGAGCGGCAGTACGGCGGGAACCTGCATCGGATCAGCTGGGGAACCGTAGGCGATCGTCCCACCGATGCGCGCGGCCGCGCGATACACCGGATCGGTCTCTTCGGCCACGCGCTCGGCCATGACCCGGCGCCGAGGGTCACCCGAGCGGCTGATCGCACGGCCCGAACCGGGCCGAGATTTACGGCTGCGAGGCTTGGCCACCCTTCGACGGTAACTCATGGCGGCCGTCGTGGTCTGCTGCCGCACGAGTACTAACAGGAAGTCCGTGTTGAGCGACAGGGGTCGACACATGCTTCGCGACACGACATGTCAGTAGCGCACGTAACCGTGCTCTTGCCCCAGTAGGCCATTGCGAGAGCCAGGCCCTGGTCCCCCGGCCAGCACGACTGACTGTTCTAGCGAGCACGCGCCATCAGCCTTGCTGATGGCGCGTGCTCAGGTAGGCTGACAGCTTGTTGATGTGGCCCGCATCAGCGGGGGCCTGCGGTGGCGAAAAATGTTGGTCGAAGTAGCCGTCGATGATCGCTCGCATGGGCAGCACGTCGCCGCCCCTCTTGCGGCAGGTGGCCTGCTGCACGCTGGGATGGAGCAGCGTGCTGTCGGGCACGATCCATGCTGTTTGACCCTGCGTCGCGTCGGTAAGGCGGTAGATAACGCCGCCGCGTGAGTAGGCGCGCCCATCGTCGAGCCACTTCTGCGGCACCACGGTGCCGTCTGTCTTGACGAGGACGCCCTTGCCCTGGGGGTTGAGCCCTAGCGTTCCCGCGCCGCATCCCTTCGCGTCAATAATGAGCCAGGTGTCGCCGGTCAGTACCAGGTGGTCGATGTTGGAGGTGCCCAGGCTGAGCGGGTCCAGCCCGCCTCCGCGCACCTGATGAAACCCCTCTAGGTCGTGAAAGAGGTGGAAGTGGTCGGGGCGGGTCGCCAGCCACTGCTCGAGTGCCTTGGCCACTTGCTGCTCGTGGAAGGCTCCGCGTCGTGCATCCGCGCCATACTTCGCGGCACCTGAGTCGATCAGGCTCCAACCTGGTGTTCCATGCACGGTCACGCTCATCGGCCTGCACCCCCATGCGCGCTGGAGACAATGTGTGTCTGCGACGTTACTGAGAGGCACTGACAGTTTCAGTGCAGGGGACGGAACGCTGGCGACTCCGTGCGGTGTTGATCGCGGAGATATTGGCAGTGCAGCGCGCGGCAGTCGCCTACACGCGTGGTGCTCAGCAGCGGCGACGTGCCTAGACGGGTCAGGCAGCTGCCTGCCGATGAGGTACTCGGAGAGCTGAGGTGTTGCCTGCGGGGGCGGAAGGGATGTCAGGGACCGACCAGGGTAGTGATCAGTTTGCGCGCAACGGGTTGGGTCAGACGCCGCAGCGCCTGGCCGGTCTTCTCGTCTGTTCCGCGTGGCGCGATCTCGGTTCCTTGGACCACGCTGTTGAACGCGGTATCGAACCGCTCGCGCCCTACCTTGCTGACCAGGGTGGTGAGGTACTTCAGTTGCTTGTCGGTGGCTGGCTCTGGCTCAGCTTCGGGCCGACGTTCGCGCCGTTTGGCAGCGGCGGCACCGGTCGTGGAGCGACCGCTGGAGGCTGCCTCGCTACGATCGACGATGTTCAGCGGCTCGACCCAGCCCGCGCCGGGTTTGCCGGTGACGGCCTCCCAGAGGGCATTGGCGGTCAGGGCGGATTCATCGACGTCCTCGGTCAGGCCCGGGCCGGTCAGGGCAACCCAGCCGGTGCCAGAGCGCACCACTGTGAATCCGGCCGGTTCGGCGTGCTCGGTGACCCAGTTCAGGCCGCACCCGCAGTGCGTGTCGTGGTAGCGGCGCCACTTAGAGCCGAGTGCCTCGTACACGAGGTTGTCGCCGTAGCGCTTGGTGTCTCGCGTGAATCCCGACATCACCGCAGCGTTCCACGAGTCGCCGACACGTTCGCCCTGTTCGACTGATGCTGTGCCTTGCCCTGCCGCCACCTTGTCGTTCCTGGGAGCGCCACCGTGGATGCTGAGCGCGTCACGATCTGGTTCGCCGGGGCTTGCGGCTGATCGCGGCTCGTGGGTAGGTCAGTCCGAGGTGTGCGGCCGGCGGGTTGTTGAGGTAGTCGGCCCAGGCGCAGCCTGAGGGGTGGGGGCACATCTCCAGCCAGATGTTGCAGTGGCGGCACACCAGCCCGCGAACGTGGAGGTTGTCAGGGTTGTGGTCGACGAACACGTCGGGCGTGCTGCGGCACGCGTGGCAGGCAGGGCCCAGTTCCGAGATCAGAGTCCTGATGATCGGGCCGAGGACAGGCCCTTGGAAAGGGGGCCATCGCCCGTCGTCTTGACGGCCCGGGCACCGCTCGCGCCGCCTGACGAGTGCGGGGTCGACCTCGGAGTCGAGGGCAAGCACCGGCCATCGCACGGTCCTTCTGCCGGGGTGGCCCTCCTCCTGCCGGGTGCCGGGAGGCGGGTTGACCCGATAGTGCTGCCTGTCTGCGCTCCACCACGTGCACCATTGCTCGTGCGGCAGGGCCGGGGGCGGCGGTTTCTTCAGGCCTCGCCACGCCTGGGCGCAGAGATATCGTGTGCCAAGAGGCAGGTGATAGCGGCCGTCGTCGCCGAGCACTGCGATCGGTGAGGTGACCGCCACGGATCCGGTGGGGACTCAGCAGGGTTGAGCAGCTCGCGCGGCGACTAACGCGGCCAGGGCCGCGGGGTCATCGGTGCTGGCCTCCCAGGCCAGTCGGCGCAGCAGCGTGTCATGACGGTGCTCGGGGAAGTCGGCAGGCCCCAGCCAGGTGATCACGAGGCTGCCTCCCGGGCGCTGAGTTCGCGAGCATCTGTGGTCCGGCCGACGCGTAGCTGCTGCAGCGTCCGGGGTCGGGCAGCAGGTCGCGGGCGGCCTTGAGAAGTTCGGCGTCGACGACGGTGGGTCGGCCGCCAGGCCCTGGTTGGTGCCGGCGACGATGAGTTCGCGGCTGAAATCGGCCAGGGCGGCGAAGACGTGGAAGACCAGGCGGCCCCCGGGGGTGGTGGTGTCGAGATTCTCGTGCAGGGAACGGGAGCCGATCTCGCGCTTGCGCAGCTCGCCGACCATGGTGATCAGATCCTTGAGCGAGTGGCCGTAGCGGTCCAGGGCCGGGACTACGAGGGTGTCGCCAGCTGGAGGAAGGTGTGGCAGGCGTCGAGTTCAGGCCGGTCGGCGCTGCGCCCGGACTTCTTGTCGGCGAAGATCCGGCCGCACCCAGCCGCGGTTAACGCGTCGCGCTGGCGCTCGAGCTTCTGCCCGCTGGTGTAGACACGGGCGTACCCGATGCGGACCTCGGTGAGGTGGACGGGGACGCCGCCAGCGGCTCGTCGGGCATGTCCAGGGCTGGGCTCATGCCCGTCATCCTCTCAACAAAGGGTGGTGGACGATAGCGGGCTGCCTGTGGATCAACTGTCATGCTTGCGCTCTGGCTGCATCCGCCTTACGGCCTTTTCAAGATTTTTCCGGACTACTCGAGTCCTTGAGTGGTCGGCGCCGAGCACCCGCTCACAATCGACGAGGGCGGCCTTCAGTAGCGGGATGGCCCGGCTCAGATCACCCGCCATCTGGTAGGCGGCGGCGAGGTTGTTGCGGGAGATCAGGGTGTCGGGGTGGTCCCCGCCCAGCACCCGCTCATAGTCGGCGAGAGTCTGCTCGTACAGCGGGATGGCCCGACCCAGATCCGCCACCATCTGGTAGGCGGCGGCGAGGTTGTTGCGGGATTGCAGGGTGTCCGGGTGGTCGGCACCCAGCACCCGCTCGCGGTCGGCCAAGGTGGCCTCGTGCAGCAAGATGGCCCGGCCCAGATCACCCGCCATCTCGTAGACGCCAGCGAGGTTGTTGCGGGAGGTCAGGGTGTGAGGGTGGTCGGCGCCCAGCAGCTGCTCGAATCCGGCCAGGGTGGCCTCGTGCAGCGGGATGGCCCGGCCCAAGTCCCCCGCCTCCCGGTAAGCGCTGGCGAGGTTGTGACGGGAGGTCAGGGTGTCGGGGTGGTCGGTGCCGAGCAGCCGGTCGCGGTCGGCCAGGGTGGCCTCGTGCAGCGGGATGGCCCGGCCCAGATCCCCCGCCTCCCGGTGGGCGGTGGCGAGGTTGTTGCGGGAGGTCAGGGTGTCGGGGTGGTCGGTGCCAAGCACCCGCTCGCAGTTGGCGAGGGTGGCCTTCATTAGTGGGATAGCGCGGCCCAGGTCGCCCGCCATCTGGTAGGCGAGGGCGAGGTTGTTGCGGGAGGTCAGGGTGTCGGGGTGGTCAGGGCCGAGCAGCCGGTCGCGGTCGGCCAGGGTGGCCTCGTGCAGCAGGATGGCCCGGCTCAGGTCGCCCGCCGTCTGGTAAGCGTAGGCGAGGTTGTTGCGGGAGTTCAGGGTGTCGGGGTGGTGGGTGCCCAGAACCCGCTCGGAGTCGGCCAGGGTGGCCTCGTGCAGCAGGATGGCCCGGCTCAGGTCGCCCGCCGTCTGGTAAGCGTAGGCGAGGTTGTTGCGGGAGTTCAGGGTGTCGGGGTGGTCGGCACCAAGCACCCGCTCCAGGTCGGCCAAGGTCGTCTTTAGTAGGGGAATGGCGCGGGTGAAGTCGGCCAGATCGTAGAGGTGTCGGCCGCACCATTGGCGGAGGCTCAGCAAGTCAGCGGACAAGCCGTTACCCATGAGGGTCCACCGGTAGACCGTGTCGGTCTGCTCGACCAGCATCTCGACCACAGCCCGAGCGGCCCACATCGCCGGGCCATCAGGCAGAGCAGCGTTGAAGGTGTGCAGGAGGTCGACGGCTTGGCTCAGGACGGTGTCCAGGGTGCCCTGGTGGGCGGCGCGCTCGCGGAGCACGCGTTGCACGAGCCGGTGGATCAAGACCGAGGTGCCGTCTTCGCTGTAGGTGATCAGCGAGGTGTCGGCCAGGTCGGCGAGCAGTTGACGGACGCGCACAGTCTCCAGGCCCGTGCTGGCGGTGAGTGCGTGCAGGACGGCCAAGGGGATGCCAGCCGACGACAGCACCGACAGCACCGACAGCAACGCGGCGGCGTCCGGGACGGTGCTTTCCGCCTGGGTGATCGACAGCAGAATCGCTTCGGCGGCTCCGACCGGATAGGGATCACCAGGCCGGGCAGGCAGATACTCCGCGACGGGGAAATCGCGCAGCAGGGCCCGGTAGGCAGCGTAGGACAGCCGAAGCCGGGCGATCACCGTGGCGGCCTGGTCCAGGGCCAGCGGCAGATGCCCGAGGTCATCGGCCAAGCCAGTGGCACCGGCGGGGTCGTCCTGGCCGGTACGCCGGTACAAGAAGGCTTGCGCTTGGGCGGAGGTGAACACCTCGACCTCGACCGGTTCGAACAAGCGCAGGAACGCACGGTTGCGGGTAGTAATCACGACTCGGGTAGCGCCGGTGGCCGGACACCACCGGCGTACCGTCGCCACATCGGTGGCGTTGTCGAACACCAGCAACGTCGGCCGCTCAGTGGCGGCCAGCCATGCCTTAACTCGGGTGGCGGCGGTGGCGGCATCATCGTCGGCCTGGCGCTGGTCGAGCCGCTGGGCCAGGGCGGCCAGCCCGGTGTGGATCTGCTCGGTGGTCTCGGCGGGGATCCAGGCCACCACCGGCCAGCGGGCGGCCTGGCAGGCCCAGGCGTAGGAGGCGGCCATGAGGGTCTTGCCCACCCCGGGTGTGCCTCCAACCGCGCAGATCACTGCCGCCCCGATGCCCGCATCCGGTCCGCTCGTGCCCGGCTCACCGAGCAACTCGGCGAGCCGCTCCATCAAGTGCGGGCGCTCCTGGAAACCGGGCGGGCGCTGCGGAATGTCGCCCTCAACAATCTGCCCTGGCTCCGGTTGGGGCGGGTAGTTGTGGTTGATGGTCTGGTGGCCGCCGGCCTGATACACCTGGCCCTGCCCCGAGGCGGTGGCGTCCAGACAGACGTGCGACTGCCGGTCCGATGCGTTGTCTGCTGGCGGGGTCATCGCTCATTGATGGTCTGGTCGCCGCCGGCCTGATACACCCGGCCCTGCCCCGAGGCCTGCGCCCGCATCTGCACAGTTCGCGCGCCATCGCCGCTCGAGACGATGCCGGAGTTGTCACCGCCGATGGCGATCGACCGCTCACCCGAGGCCGACACCTGCGGCGGCGCCTTGTGCTCGGCTTCCGGCGAAGCGGTCGTTGCAGGGGTGGCCTGCTGCATTCGCTCGGCGCGCATCTGCGCTCGCAACGCCACCATGGCGACCACCAGCCCTGCCACGCCGACCGTCATGCCGGTGAACATGCCGACCACGCTGGCCCGCTGATCCAGCATCTCCAGCACCTCCGCGGGCAGTTGCAGCGGATCGGCGAAGAACCAGACCAGCCCTGCTGCCAGTGAGGCCGTCAACACTACGATCGCGGCGATCGCCACGCCGCGCCACAGCCACGAGCCAGGCTCGCGGTCCGCCCCTGGCGTCGTCTTCGACATGCGTCCAGAGTGCTCCCGTATCGGCCGAGCGGGGCCCATAGTGACGAACGTGTTACCTGTCATCACGCCTGCGCGAAACGGTCATTTACGGGATGGGCGTGCAGGCGACTTCGGACATCGGCGTTCCCGCAGGAACTACAGTCCTTGTCACTTGACTCGCCCTGGACGTCACCGGTTGAGGCTGCGGACGGTTTCCCCGCCGAGTAGAGGCTGCCGTCCGGGCCTTTGATGTAGGAGCCGCGATAGATGACCTTGTGCTGCCCGAGGCTCGGGTACCACTGGTGCATCCGGACAACCCAGCGGTGCTGGTAGTCGCGGCCGCCGGGCCGCTGTTCTCCAGGCTGATCGGTGCGGCGAGTGCCATCAACCGTGGACGGTGCGACCTTGATGCCCGAGCGCGGCGAGCTCACCGTGGACCCGCCGATAGCCCCAGCCGGGGTTCTCCCGGACCAGGCGCAGGATGAGGGCACGGATAGAGCGCACCGTGGGCGGGCGCCCGGGCCGCTTCGGCCAGCAGGTACGGGCATGACGCCGTCGCATCAGATCTCGGTGCCAGCGCAGGACGGTGTCCGGTCGATGAGCAGCCGCAGTCGGCGCAGGACCTCGCGTGGCAGCGAGGTGAGGAGGGCGGCGAGAAATGCTCGGTCCTCCGGGGCAAATCTCACCCTGATGTCAGGGCCGAGCTGCCGTTCGAGGACGGCGATCTGGTGGCGCAGGGCGAGAATCTCGATGTCCTTGTCTCGATCGCCCATGGGCAGCAGTCGCAGTGCGGCGAAGGTGTTCGTGACGGTGAGATAGGCCAGGCGCAGCAGCACGAGAGATCATCTTGCCGTTTCGGTACAGCCCACGCCCCCGATTTGAAGCGCATGATCGCCCATCGATCCTGCGATCAGTACGGATGAAATTTCGGCACCCGCACGGCCGATCAACATGCCGCATGCCTCTGCTGAGGGCCGAAACTCGCGCACGCCGCATACAGCCCGACATGCACGCAAGCTGGGCAAACGCAATTATCGGCAGGTGCACAGGTGAATCGCGCGTGGCCGCTGGCTAACGTCAAGGATCCCCCATGGACGCGCTCCATAGCAAGTACTCGCGCACGCCAGTTCGATACGGCCGCAGCCTGCGAGCATTCCCCTGCCAAACGGGGCATAAACATTGTAGCCTATGCTCATGTCGCCACTCATGAGACCCTACTCACCCAACTCGTATCCAGAATTCAAGAGCGCATTCAACCTATGCGCTTCATCGAAGGCAGGGAAGCTTGCCATTGAGGAATATCTCAAAGAGAGAGAAGAAGGATTGGGACGAACCCTTCTCCCCGTCCCCCCGATCGATAAAGCCGATTACCGATCAGCCCTCAAGGAATTTCTTGAGGAGAGTGACGACGCAGACACATCTCTACTATGCCGCTATCTAGAACGATCGAATGATGACGAGACGTACAATCGGCTGGTGCAGCTAAAAACGTCCATAAACGCATCCTTCTACAACGACGGCCGTTGCGACTCAATGCACTATTTTAGCAGTTGGGAGAGGATGCTGTTGACGATTCGCGATCGCTTGCAGAAATCCGGACATTCATCGGCCATGGTGAGTCTGGTATTCACCCATCCAGACTCGTTAGTATTCAAGGATCTTAAAAAGAATCATGCCTACTTCAACGCACGCACCGGGGAATCATGGGATCTGTTTTTCGTGGGATACGAAAGGGCACGATTTCTGAACAAATGGAGCTTTGCCCCTGAGGGATTCAATAATGTGCGCCGCGAAATCGAAAATAGGCACGCCACCGCTTTGTTGGGCGAGCGGCCCGTCGAAGGCATCCTGGGGTGGAAATTTTCTGGGACTGCCGATCTTGTTAGCTTCATGGTTCATGGGTGGGATATAGACTGGCTTTCGCTGCGCTATATTCGTCTACTGGATTCTAGTGGGGCCTACTCTGCATATAGCCTGGCTGAAGTCGTCGAAGAGCTGGCCGAATGGAGAGAGGATAGCCCACCTATACGAGACTTGGCTCCCGGAGAACTTCCGCTACATATATCTGCACTCTCACTTCAACCCGGCCTGAAGGCCATATCGGTTGCCCTGCTCAGTGGGATTGCAGGAAACGCTGCTTACGAGATCCTAAAGAGCGTTCTCCTTAAATAGTTCATCATGACACGCAGCTGCGATCTGCTGCACGATGCCAAGCGGCGAAGTATGCGCGCGCCGGTGCTGGCCATCGGCGACGGCACGGCTCTGGCTATCGTTCCGGGTCTCCTTCGCGGGATTCCAGAGTACGAAGCAGCGGCTCCAATTCCGACTCTCCGCGGTTGAGGATTATGTCGGTCAACCGCTGCTCGAACCATGCGGAGCGAGGATCGAAGCCATGGCGCCTGAGCGCCGCACTGTAGGCCGCCGGGATCTCTACATCAATCGAATTGTCAGTGGCGGATGCGAGTTGTCCGATGAGAGTCCGCAAGCTTTCAGTTAGGCTGCACCCTAGTTCAACATCGTGGCCCGTTGCCTCGCGGGCAAAGAATCCGCCCTGCTCAGCGCGCCACCGCAGGAAAACCATCGACTTCCGTGCCTCTGGAGCGATTGTTGAACCCTCAGCGTGCCACGGGCAGACCTCATTGATGACGTACGTGCACCACGCGATGAAGGAACGCGGATCGGCCTCTTGGCTTGACCAACCCCAGTCGATGACACATCCGCATGGGTGTTCAAACGGCGTCCAGTAGATATCGCCCGTGCTGTTAGTGGATTGGGGCCTTTCCTCAGTTTGGCCCATGCGTTCGGAGACCGCCGCGAAGGCATGCTCGATAAGAGGATCGCCAGCCTCATGGGCTCGTTGCGCCCAACTCGTTGCCTCATCGATGTCTCCGTGTTCGAGCAGGTGAAGTGCGAACCGGCCCATCGCGTACGGGGCGCCGCCGTCGGCGGCTTTAGCCAGCCATGCTCCTGCACGTGCTGTGTTGCCTCGGTCGTCCATAATGAGGGCGAGGTAGAACATGGCGTCGTGGACCCCAGCGTCGGCGGCCGGTTCAAGCCAGCGAACAGCCTCGTCGTACCTGCCGAGGTCCCACAGCATCGCCCCAAGTTGAGCCATGGCCTGGATGTTGCCGAGCCCAGCGGCTTGGTTCAACCACGTGTACGCCGTGTCCGACTCGCCCAAGGCGCGATGTACTTCGCCGAGCCTGGCAGCGGCATCGGCGAAGTTGTTGAGATAGGTCTGACGGATCCTGGTTCCCGGCGCGTCTTGGTCGCCGTCATCGGTTAGGAGGTGAGGCAGGACGTAGGCGGCCTCGGCTTGGGCGTGATCGACTGCCTTTCGGAACCAATCGCGCGCGCCTTCCAAGTCTCCGTGGTTCCGCAGGAATGTTCCTAGAAAGAGCGAACCATAGCCGTTTGGAGATTGAGCGGATCGTTCGTACCAGTAACGTGCGGAGTCCAGGTCGCCATCGTCCTCAAGTTCGCTTCCCCAGCCGGCCATCGCACCAGGATCTCCGGCTTCGGCTCCGCGCCGCAGCCATGACCTCGCGCCATCCAGGTCGCCCAGTTCCTTGTGCATGACGGCCAGCATCCCCGCCGCCTCGACACATCCAACATCGTGTGCCTTCAGGAACCAAGTCCGGGCCGACTCCAGATCACCCTGATCGTAATGCGCCATGGCGAGGGTGAAGACGAAGAGGGCATCCTCATCCCCAGCATCGGCCACACGCTTCAGAGCGGGGATGACGTACTGCACGAGGCCGTACATCATCGCTCGCATTCCTACTTGGGCGCAGGCGTCCAAGTCCGTGTGAGCGACGAGGATGTCCCATGGAGTGTCCGGCACGCGCCTGGCCGTGCTCCACTTTCTGGATTCGTGGTAGACGAGCACGTCTGAGACAGCGTAGCCATCCAGTTCGCCGACCTTGAGAGCTGACGGAGACATTGGGGCCACCTCGCCGAGTACGGGCCTGCAAGCCCAGCTAATTGCTGAGGCGAACCAGTCTGGTTCCGCAAGCGCGCGCTGAGCTGGCGTCAGATATTCCTCTGCAAGGCGTTGCAATACGCTGGGTGGAATCACGTCAGGGTGGCCGCAGAGTCGGGCCTCCACAGCAGCTGTGATCACTGCGGCTCCCATCGCGTTGCCGGGAGCCGCCCGGCGGCGAAGCAGCTCCGGGGCGCATGCCAACACCGCTGGGGGTGCACCGTCGCCAACGGCCGCTGCCGCCTCCATGACGCGTGGATCGACGAGGGCGATCTCGCGAGTTCGGGCGGCCTCCGAGTCCGAGAAACGCTCAGGGAGATCGATAAGCTGCGCCAAGCTGAGGACGGCCCGCGCCTCTCCGCTCGTGCTCATCATCCCGCTGACGCTGGCTTGTTCGTGGATACGTTCATAGTCAATGGACCACAGAGTGCCCATCAGCACGATTGGCTCTTGCTTGTTTCCCAGAAGCCTTCGCACCGTGCTGCTTGAGAGACGCCCGGATTCGAGAAAGCCAGCGAGACGGTCGAGCCAGATCACACAACGACCGAACGGGATCCCAGAGTCGATCAAAGAAGCCAGGTCGTCGGGAGATGGCGGCAGGATGAAGCCCCACTCCGGAAGCACTGCGCGAATCGCTTCGAAGGCACTGCGCGTCTTTCCTGCGGTTGCGGCACCGAGCAAGACCGCGAAGCCTCCGCCGCTGCGGGCACTTTCGAGGTACCTCCGCAATTCGCCATCGATGTCTCGTCGGATATAGGTCGGGAGCTCAGGCGAGAGCTCCTCGCTGGCCTGCTTCGGAAGCGGTCTCGCAGCATGGATTCCAAGAATGGCGCGATTGGTCACGTCGCAGACCCTGGGCAAGGCGTCACCGACGCGCACGAACCAGTCTAGGAAATCACTGTCTACGGGTTCGCCGCCGGTGCCAGCTGTGGTGACTGCGTCAATCGCTCCTAGGCGTCGCAACACTCGCTGCTCATGTGCCTGTTTCATGGCCAAGAGCCGATCGACTGTCCAGGTCCTCGGCTGGGAGTCGATAAGTTGATGATGGTGGCTACACAGCAGGATGAGGTTATCGCAGCGGTTGCGTTCCTCAGGGGTGAGAGGCGAGATGCCACGGGGTCCGTTCGGACTGTCTCCCACGATGTGCGCGATCTCGCCTAGCGAAGCGATCTGGTTGACCACGCTTGGCTCGGCGGTTAGTGCCCGGCGACACTGGGGAAACGCGCAAACACCCCCAGAGCGCTGGAGAAGCTTGCGTTGCTCTGCCACTGGAACGGCCACGTTAACCCTCCCTTCAGAGCCACAGCAGCTGCCCTGCGGCGACGCTCGGCCTACGTCCTGACCAACCGCCCGCGAGGCGACTGCCCGACCCCTCAGGATTCTCCCGCGTAACCAGGTTCCTCAAGGAGCTTTTAAACCGCTCGGATCTGATTGTCTGACGAAGGCGTGGCTATGCATCCATCCCTAGTCTGTTGTGATCGTTGATCTGGATGCTAGGGCGGCAGGTAGAGATTGACACCGATACCTCTGGTCAAGTCGGCCGTGAGGGGGCGGCGAGCTCGCGGGTGCACAGGTTGATCGCTCCGGCGCGGGCCAGGCGGGTGAGGTCGCGTAGCGGGGTGAGGTAAGAGCGGACGCGGCGCAGCCGCTGTGGCCAGTTGGCCGGCCGGGGGCGAGCAGGCGCCGGTTGGCGGCTGAGGTCCTTTAGGCGGTCGTCCGGATGGTCGTCGTGCAGCCAGCAGAAGCTGAAGGCCAGGTTGACCAGGGCCCAATGACGTCGGATGGCCCGGCCGGAGCGGAGTTGGAAGTCGGCCCAGCCCAGTTCGTGTTTGACCTGCTTGTAGTCCTGCTCGATCCAGCCGCGCAGACCGTAGAGGCGGACGATCTCGCTGAGCGGTGCCGGTGGCGGGGCGCCGCGGTGATGTCGGCGGGGGATGTTGGTGACCAGGTAGTACGTGCCGATCTTGGGCATCGTGGCTGGCCTGGCGGTGGCCACGATGAGTCGATGGGGGCGCTCGGGCCGTAATGGCCCAGGGTGAGTTCGATGGCCCACCACGACTCAGTATGCCCATCGCGGAAGCGGCGCCGGACCGGACGCCAGCGGCCTAGATGAGACCGTGAGGACCATCCGGCCTGCCGGACGCGCTGGGCCGGGGTCAGCGTGCCACCGGTGTCGATCCGGATCGGGGTGTTCGGCTTGACGGCCACCACGTACGGGATGTGCGGCGGCCTCCAGCCCGGCGATGAAGTGCGGACTTTCGCCGGGACCGTAGAAGCAGTCGGCCACCAGCGCGCGAAAGCCGATCCCCGCCGTCTGCGCCCGGGCCACCAGTTCGCCGGCGAGCTGTCCCTTGGTGCGGGACATTGGGGTCACCTCCGTCTTTGGTCCTCGTTGAGGACGTGCGGAGAGAGTAGACACCATCATCCCGGTTTACGTCTCGCGCTGAGTTCGTTGCGGATTGTGACGGCCAGGTCGCTCGCTCAGACGACGCCCGCGGTCGGCCCGCCTTGCGTTTCCCAGGTAGCCAGCCACCGGCGCACCGCGGCACTCAGATGCAGGAGCAGCCGCGGCAGTGCGGCAACTTCGCGTACAGATGAGAAGAGACCGCATCGTACGCCTCGGAACTGCGGAGCAAGCTCTCCTGAACGGTCTTCGCGGGGCGCAGATACTGGTCGTCCTCATCATCGGCGAGAAAGGCGTCCAGCGTCTTGATCTCGATCTTCCGATCGGCCGGGTTCCGCGCTTCTTCGACCGGGTAGCCGCGCGTCATGCCCACGAAGGGCTCCATGATCGCCTTCACGTGCCCCATGAAGCGGTTCGCGCACCAGTGCTCGGCACTGTCCGGAAGATACTTCACGACCCAGTCCACCATCTGCTCCAGCTCTCGCAGGCGGAACTCGCACTGCACGAGGTACTCCCAGTCGGGGCGACGGTTGGGGTCGGTCAGTCCGGTCATGTCAGACCCTCTCCTGCGGCTGTGGCGACCGAAGCCTAACCCGCCTGGCGGTCCACCTGCTCCCCGACCACCTGCCCAACCTCGATTAGCTCGGCATCGGTGTCCTGCCCGCCAGCGACGAAAGAGGGCACCGAGCAGCGGAAGCCGAAAATCGCTTCGATCTCACCCTGCAGCACTGCGACGTCGACCGCAGGCCTGACCGGGGCCGAGAAGGCGCTCATCCCGTCACCGTCCCAGCGCCCGCGGGGAGCGAAGAAGCGTGCGCGTGCACCCACCAGGCGAGCGGAAGTGCGATCAGCACCACCGCCTGGATCGCGAGCAACGCCGGAACGATACCCCAACGGTCTGCCACCAGGCCGGCTCCCAGGGCGACGAGCGCGTAAAGCACGCTGCCGAGCAGCGACGCAAGCGAACCCATCGTCGCGCGTTCCCGGTCGGTGAACTCGCGCTGCAGCAACGTCTGCTGGGCGATTGTCGACATGCCGTAGGCCGGTGACCCAAGCAGCACGGGCGAAAATACCGTCGGCTTGACCAGCGCCACGAAGTTCGCCACGTTGTCGAACAGCTCACCGAACAACAGAGTGCGGGCCGCGCCCACCCGGCCGATCACCCAACCACTGACGCGGAAGCCGACGAAGGCCACGCCATGGCCGAAGGCGCGCCACAGGCCCAGCGCCCAGAGCAGCCACAGCCCTGCCACGAAAACAGGCGACAACTGGGCCGCGCTTTCGCTGCTGTAACGAAGCGCCGACACCAGAGTCATCCGGCGGAGCACCGGATGACGGCGGATGCCGCGCACGGCCGATCCGAGATGCACCAGCACGTTCGATTCCAGCGGGTCGTGCACCCGCGGTTCCCGGACCCGCAAGGCGACGAGCACGCACAGCACCTGCGGCACGACCGACAGCACGACCACCACACGCAGCGACCACGCGCCGGCGACCATGCCACCTATGGCTGCCGCCAGTGCGAGCGCGATCCCCGAGCATGGTCATGAGCGGGCAGCTTGAGATCGAGCCCAAAGACGCATTTACAGCGCAAATTGAATAGTCAAGGCCATGCAATCAGCATCGGGGTACCGCCACCGACGCCATGGTTACATGCTCGGTGGATGCTCTTCGGCCCGCGATACGGGCTAGCACCGGGCGGCATTCTTGGACATTTTGAAAGCGACATTTGCGGGCGGAGCGATACAATAAAATACGCTGCGGCATGGGATGACATAAAGCTTTTAATCCGTAGGTTCCGGGTTCGAGCCCCGGGCGCCCTACCACCTCCACCTGCGACTCCTTCCCTTATGGGAAGGTTTCTTGCTGATCGTGAGACACATGTGGGTCACACCTGGGTCACTTCGTCATGCCGCCGCCTTCCGGAGGTTGCGGGCGGTCCTGCGCGCCTTACCCAGGACCAGCCGCGCAATCGCCTGCGCTGAGCGGTGATACACCTCTGGCAACACCGAGGTGTAGATGTCGGAGGTCACCACGATGCTGCCGTGTCCCAGCGTGCCCTGCACGACCCGCAGGTCGGAGCCGCAGGCCAAGGCGAGGCTGGCGGTGCCGTGGCGCAGGTCGTGCAATCGGATCGGGGGCAGACCGCTCGCGTGCACGAGGTTACGGAACCGGACGGTGAGATAGTCCGGCCGAAGTGGAGATCCATCCATCCGCGTGAAGATCGGGCCCGTTTCCCGCCAGGCGTCGCCCAATCGCTGCCGCTCGGTCTGCTCGTGACGGCGCAGCAAGCGAACGGTTTCCGTATCCAGGGCGATGATCCGCTGGCTGGCGGCGCTTTTCGGCGGGCAGACGATCAGCCCGGCGTCGGTGTGCACTAGTTGCCGGTTGACGGCCAGTTCCCGCCGGTCCAGGTCCAGGTCGATCCAGCGTAGCCCGGCTGCCTCTCCGCGGCGTAGCCCGCGCAGCGCGATCAACTGCCACAGCACGTGCAGCCGATCGTTGCTGGCGAAGGCGAGGAACTCGGCCAGTTGGTCGGCGGTCCACACCGCCACCGTCGGGTGTTCGCCCTCGCGCCGCCAGGCGGCCACCCGCCGGTCGGTCCACACCTGCGGATACGGCCGGGAGGACGCGGGCAGCCGGATCATGCGTGCCGGGTTGGAGGCGATCAGGCCCTCGCGCACTGCGGCGTTCAATGCCGCGCGCAGCGTGGCGCGGATGCGGTGCAGGGTGGAGGGCGCGATCGGCTTGCCGTAGCGGGTGCACCGTCCGGCGAGGGCGGCGAACATGCGGCCGATGTCCCGGGTGGTCAGCTGGGCCAACTCGATCCGGCCCAGATACGGGATCAGATGCAGGCGTACGTGATCGGCGTAGCCTTCGCGGGTGCTGGGCCGCAGTCCCTGCTGAGCCTGCAGCCAGCAGCGCAGCCATCGCGCCACCGTGTATCCCGCCCCCAGCCCACCGTCCTGATCGGCCGCGATCACCTCACCACCCGCGCGGTAAGCCTGTTCGGCAGTGGTGAACCCGCCACGCCGGAGCCGCTCGCGACGCCCGGCCGGGCCACTTACCTGGACCGCGAAGTACCAGCTACCGTGCCCGTCCTTGTCCAGCTGCACGCAGCGTCCGCCCAACTGCCTACTCGTACGCGCATCGACGCATCCACATCGCTTGTACACCACGATGCGATCCTGGCGATGTCTCATTGTCCCGTCCTTTCTTGATCGCCGTTAAGGGCAGGACAACACCGATATCGCCCGCCGACAACCAGGCGAGAACAAAGACCCTGGACGAGCTACCAAACGGATCCACACGGACCGGGCCTCGATCATCCGGCTGGTCGACGCGGTGCCGGCCGAGCAGACCAACGAATAGATCGAAGCCCGCCGCTACTTGGGCGCCGACGGCTACGCCGCCCAAGCTCGCCTTCCCCGGGCGTCGTGAAACTTGACGCAAACCTACAGAAAGCCGCGACCAAAGATCGCTAGTCGCCTGGGGCGTCGGGGTCGGTGCTGGCGAGGATGGTGTTCTGTTCTCTGATCCGCGTTTGGGTCAGGGCACGTTGCCATTTCCCGCTGGTGGTGCGGGACAGCCAGCCCGGCCGCACCGGGTGGACGTGCACGGCCGTTAGCGCCAGGTGATCGGCTATCAACTGGCGGATTTCGGTGCAGACGACGGACGGGTCGTAGTTGGGGGCGATTTCGGCGACGACCACGACGTGTTCGTTCTCGGCGTAGGCGACGCACCGGCCGCGATGTACACCGGTCTGCCGGGCGGCGAGGTCTTCGACGTCTTCGGGGAAGTAGTTCTGCCCTCGAACGATGATCATTTCTTTGGTGCGTCCGGCGATGAACAGGTCGCCGTCGAGTTGGAATCCGAGGTCGCCGGTGTGCAGCCATGGGCCTTCGAAAAGTGCGGCGGTGGCGGATCGGTTGGCGAAGTAGCCGGAGGTCACGCAAGGGCCGCTGATCTGGATCTCGCCGACTTGTCCCGGCGCGCAGTCGGCTCCGGTCGCATCGATGAGTCTCAATTGCATGTCCTGGACCGGGCGGCCGACGCTCACTAGTGGTTTGGCGGCTGGATGGTGGGGAGCTACCAGAGCGCACCGGCCGTGGTCGGAGAGTTCCGTCCGGTCCACGTGGATGATGCGCGGGACGGTTCCAGGTTCGGGAAACGTGATGGGCAGGGTGGCTTCGGCCATTCCGTACACCGGGTACATCACAGACTCCGGTACTCCCGCTGAGGCGAAGCATTTGGTGAAGGCTTCCACGGTGGAGGCCTTCACCGGTTCGGCGCCGTTGAACGCCAGCCTCCAGCGGGAGAGGTCAAGGTTGGACAGAAGCTCGGGGGTGGCGGCGGCCACGATCCGGTCGTAGGAGAAGTTCGGTCCCATGAGCAGGGTTCCGCCGTGGTCGGACAGGAGTTGCAGGACGCGGGCCGGCCGCCGGATGAAGGCCAGCGGGGGCAGGACCTGGGCGCTGCCACCGGCCATGAGCGGCGCCAGCAGGCCGAACAGGCCCATGTCGTGGTAGTGCGGCAGCCAGGTCACCATTGTGTCTTGCCGGGTCAGGCGCGCGGAGGCGACGATCGACCGGAGCGCGGCTTGCACGGCCGAGTGCGGCAGCATCACCCCTTTGGGATGGCCGGTGCTGCCCGAGGTGTACTGCAGGACGGCCAGGTCACCCTCGGCGACCTCCGGAAGCCGGCCGGGTGGCGCGGTCAGGTTCGCGTCCAGCACTACAAGGCCGGGGGACATCCGCTGGAGGATGTGCGCGATGTCGGAGTGGTCCTCATGCACGACGAGGTAGCGCATCCGAGCGGTGCTGACAACGAGCGCCAGCCTCTCGGCGGACCGTTCGGGTGTCCCGGCGGCCGCGCTCAGCATGCTGGCTGCGGCGCCGGCGCGCACCACGCCCAGCAACCCGAGCAACACCTGAGGGCCGGTGGGCAGCAGCAGTCCGACGACCTCGCCAGGTTTCACTCCGGCGGCCACCAGCCCGGCCGCGAATCGCTCGGATTTGCGGTCCAGGTCGGCAGCCGTGAGCCGCTCTCCGGTGCCGGGGAAGGACACCGTCACACCGGGATCCAGCAAGGACGCTGCTTCGGCCAGGGTGGCACAGTCCAGAGCTCGGCCCCTGTCGCCTCCGCTACTCATCGCATGACCTCCTGCAGCCGCACCAGGAGCGGCTCGGAGGGGGTGATGCTGGTGCCGTTGGGCGATGTGTCGCCGATGTGAGGGCCTGGTGGAGCATGGAGGCTGAAGTGGTGCAGTACGGTAGCGGCGATCAGCTTGGTCTCCATTGTCCCCACGTGGATACCTGCGCAGAGCCGTCGGCCTGCGCTGAACGGAGTCATCGCGAAGCGGCCGCGCGTGGTGTCGGTTGAGGTGAATCGCTGGGGTCGGAATTCGTCTGGATCGGCGAAGGACGCGGGATCGCGCTGTGTGTCGGCGATGGAGTAGAACACTTCAGTGCCGGCAGGTAGCAATGTGTCTCCGAAGATCAGGTCCGTCTCGGCTCGGCGCGGCAACCAGAACAGCGGCGGGTGCAGCCGCGCGGTTTCGGAGAAGGCGGCCTCCAAGAGTTGTGAGTCGCCTGGCTCCGAGGCAGCGAGATCCCTGCGAACGGCGCTCTGCTCTGCCGGGTGGCGAGCGAGCAGCCACAACAATCGGGCCGAAAGATACGCCGTTGTCTCGAATCCAGCGAGAAGCAAGATCGTGATGTGGCCGGCGATCTCCTCATCCGTCGGAGGGCCGGGCAATGTGCGCAGGCGCGCCACCAGCCTCGCCACCCCGTAGCTCCGCGAGTCTTCCACGGCGTGTGCCCGGTCGACCGCGGTCAACAAGAGCGCGCGAACCCGGCGGCGGCTCCGGGCGATGTCACGGATCAGACGGTCCCCGCCGGGTGTGCCGAGTTCGAGATCGGGCGCTTGCAGCGTGGTGAACAAACCAAGGAGTTCCGACGCCTCCGAGGCCGACAGCCCCGCGAAGACAGCCGCCGCGACCTCGAATGTCACCTTTTTGGTGAAGGCGTGCAGGTCGACGGGCTCATCGACGGGCAGTGCCGGGACGACGCGGTCGAGGATCTCGCCGGCCACCGAGGCGTACTCGGCCGTCGCCTTCCGGTTCAGGACCGCCATCAACGCTCTGCGGGCTGCTCTGTGCGGTTCATCGTCAAGGTTCAGCAGTCCTCTGCCGAACCGGTCACCGAAGATCAGGTCCCAGCCATGAGCGTGGGACAGCTCCGAGTCGGCGGCGTCGAAGAAGTGCTCGGCCATGGCCGAGCCACGTAGGTAGATCCGCGATCCAGGAACCGGGCAACCGCTCATCGGGAAGCCACCTGTGAGACACAGATCTGCTCCACTAGGCCGTTGAGGGTCGGGGGGGTCATGAAGATCCGCGGATCCACTTCCTCCTCCATGCCGAACGCCTCTTCCAGCGCCAATAGCAGCTCCACTCGATCGATCGAATCCAGGCCCAGTTCGGCGGCGATGTGCTCCTCGCCGCTGATCGGCCCGGTCAACTCCGGCCGGATACTGCGGACAGCTGCCACCAGGACCTCAAGGATCGCTTGGCTGTTCGTTTTCCGGGCACTCAACAGATGCCCTCCCAGACGTAGGGTTTCTCGCCATGATGGTTACCCTGTGTATGTGTATCAAAACTCAGAGTCAAGGGATGGGCATGGGCTCACTGTCGGGTAAGACGGCACTGGTCACTGGCGGATCTCGCGGTATCGGACGATCCATCGTCGAAAGGCTCACGGCAGAAGGAGCACAGGTCGCCTTCGGATACCGCCAAGCCGCGGATGCGGCCCACGAGGTCGCGGCCGCCACCGGCGCACGGCCGATACAAGCCGATATCGGAGTAGCCTCCGACGTCGCCGGCCTGTTCGACCTGGCCGAGCAGTTTGTCGGGCGCCTCGACATCCTGGTGAACAACGCCGCGGTCTGGCTGCCTGGCGGACGGATCGAAGAGGCCAGCGAAGCAACCTACGAGACGGTGATGGCCGTCAACGCCAAAGGCACATTCCTTGCACTCCAGCACGCGGCAATCCGCCTCGCCGACGAGGGCCGCGTGATCAACATGTCCTCGATCGGCACGCAGCGTCCGGCCCCGGGCAACGCCATCTACGCGGCCAGCAAGGCCGCTGTCGAGCAGTTCACCGCCATCGCCGCTCTGGAACTGGGAGTACGCCGCATCACGGTCAACTGTGTCGCCCCCGGCGCCACCGACACCGCCATGCTAGAGCAATCGCTGCCGCAAAAGCTCCACGCACGCGCCGCACGCAACACCGTCCTGGGCCGTCTGGGAACTGGTGACGACATCGCCGGCATCATCGCCTTCCTCGCGGGCCCCGATGCCGGCTGGATCACCGGGCAGACCATCAGTGCCACCGGAGGCCTTCTCTGACCCGGATCCACGAGGAGTCACCGAGTTGCGAGCCGAAAGGCCCACCACTCGGGTCCGCGCCCGCCCGGATCGCCACCCACGCCCGCCGCCTCCAGGTGCATCTGCCGCCCGGAGCACGGCTCCTCAGCACGGTCCTGAACCGGCTCGCCCTCCTGCCCGACCCTGGCTGACCAGCACTAATCGGCCCCTTCGATCCGGAAACCCCCGAGGCCCGTGGAGCCTCCGCCCACCGCAGCGACAGACGGCTCATAGGGCTGCCCGGCTTACCAGGATAGCAAGATCGAAAGCGACCAAAACGACGATCACGGGCCATTCGTGGATCTGGCTCCGAGGATCGCTTTGCCCTTGCCCGCAGGCATTCACCGGGTCCTTCGCCGCCTAGCTGGCTACCAAAGGGTCACCAGGCAGCCACAGACGCTCATTACGCTACGTGCTTAAGTGAACACTGTCCGTACCCAACGGTTCCTGTGGCGGTTTAATGCGCAAGGGACCGGACCTGCGATTCTCTGGGACATCAAATGGAAAACTTTCCAACAGATGATTCGCTCGAAACGTCCACCTACGACTACATCGTTGTCGGCTCTGGGCCTGGTGGCGGATCTGTCGCCGCGAATCTCGCCGAGGCTGGCTTCTCGGTACTCGTTCTCGAGGCGGGTCCGCCCAGCGGTAACGAGGTCTACCGGGACGTTCCCATATTCTTCGCACAAGCCACCGAGGACCCTGAGGTGGCCTGGGAGTACTGGGTTCAGCATAACGACGGGGGCAAAGCCGCTCATGGTGACATGTGGGTCGATGAAAAGGACGGGGTCCTCTATCCCCGAGCGTCGGCCCTCGGCGGCTGTGCCATTCACAATTCCGGCATCATCATGTACCCAGCGCACAGCGACTGGGACGACATCATGGAGTTGACGGGTGACAATGGATGGCACCACGAAGCCATGTGGCAGCACTGGCAAAAGGTGCTCGAATGGCAGGCCGTTTCCTCCAAGAACCCGTTCGCCCCGCTGGAGTCTCCGCGAACCGATCCTGGCAGCCTGATCACGTCACTTGAGGGCCCGAACTGGTTCCTCAAGTCAATGGGGGATGCCGAACGTTCGGGAGAGCTCAATGACAAGGACAACGTCGGCACCGCAGGACCCTGGAACCTCCAGATCGGGATCAAGGCCGGCGTGCGCCAAGGTGTCCGGGATCGCCTCATCTCGGCCGAGCGAAACTGCCCGATGCTGGAAATCCAGTGCGATGCATTGGTAGAGAAAATCCTCTTCGAGCCCGGGCAGACAGCCCCTAGGGCGGTAGGCGTCCAATTCCTGAACGGACGTCATCTATACGAAGCCTCACCAAAATATCAGGAAACGACCGAGGAGGAGCGGGCAGCTCTTCGACAGGTGGTCCGAGCTCGTCGCGAGGTCATCATCGCGGGCGGCACCTACAACAGCCCGCAGATCCTCATGCTGAGTGGAATCGGCCCCGCCGACCACCTGCGGGCCCACGGCATCGAAGTCCTCGTCGACTCACCTTGCGTCGGCACCAACCTGCAGGACCGGCGTGAAATCTCAGTCATCGACCGCTACCCCCTACCGGAGCTGGCGGAAAATCCCTATGTAGGCGCACTCATCAAGTCGCTCAGCCCGACAGGACCACGGCTGAGCGTCTGCCTGTCCGGGTGGCGGGCCGACCCAGAGAATTCTCAGCTGGGCCAGTTCGGCATTCCCTGCATCACCTATCGCACCGAGGGCGCCGACGGATCCGCCACCAACTGCGTCACGATAGGCGTGCCTATCCAGTTCCGGGCCCACCACCCGGGCTGGGTCAAGGAGGCGTTCGCACACGTCGGGCAGTCCTGGACCTGGTTGACGCTCATGGGGTACACCGGGGATCGGAACGGCTACGTGCGCCTGCGTTCAGGCGACCCAACCCGCTGTCCGGATATCAACTTCCGTGCGTTCGGCAACGGTGCGGGTGGAGAAAAGGACCTTGCCGCACTGACACAGGCCATCGAGATGTGCCGCGAGCTGAATCGCGTCGAACCCGGCGAAGGCGAGATCTTCCCCGGCCCCGACGTCCAGGATCTCGGCGACTTCATTCGTAAGGAGCACTACGGCCACCATGCGGCGTGCTCCAACCCGCTCGGAAGGACCATCGATGACTCGGTCGTCGACAGCTCCTTCAAGGTCCATGGAGTGGAAGGGCTGCGCATCGTAGATGCTTCGGTATTTCCGAAGATGCCCGGCCTGTTCCTTATCGCAGCTGTCCAAACCCTCTCTCAGAAGGCCAGTATCGACATTCTTCGTGATGCAGGCGACTAAAAATCGACGCAACGGTGTGTTATCGGAGAGTCACAACGGAAAGGATCCCCCATGTTCACCAAGCTTCAAGAGCGCAAGATCAACCACTTCTTCAACGTACTCGACCCGGATGGGTCCGGCGCGCTGACCTTGCCAACAATCGTAGCCATCGGTGACCGCTACGCCCGGATCCGCGGCTATGCCCCCACTTCCGCCGAGGCGCAGCGCCTGCGCGCGGCTCTGGAGCACTGGTGGAAGACAGTCCTGTGCCCCATGGACGCCGACGGCGATCATCGAATCACCCGCGAGGAGGTCGCGCAGAGGGTGGCGGCGGCGCTCTCCGACGTCAAGGGCGCCGAGGCGTTCCGTGGTGCCGGCGACGCGTTCTTCGAGGTCGCCGACGCCAACGGGGACGGACGCCTGATCAAGGACGAGTATGTGGATATCTTCGCCGTCGGGTGCGGGCTGGCGCGGCGAGACATGATTCAGGCGTTCCAGCGCCTGGATCTCCAAGGTCGGGGCTACCTGGACCTGGACGAGTGGCGCAACTTGGTCGAAGAGTTCTTCACGAGCACGGACTCCGACGCCCCTGGAAACTGGCTCTACGGCACCTACTGAATCGACCATTGCCGCCGCGAGCGGTGGCGAGCCCGGCGACGGCGAGCTGGCGGCAAAGCGCGATGGCGTCCGGTGGGAGGAGTGCCCCCTCGTCGGCCAGGAGGTGCCGGAGGCGCTGCGGACGGTTCGGCCGCTGACGCCGAGCTGCTTTCCGATCCGTGCCGAGGTTGCGGCGACCTGGCTGCGCACGTTGGCCCAGTCAGCCAGCAGGAGATAGACCTGCCACGGGTCGGGGTGTAGCTGCCCGACGCCCGCGTCGGTGTGCAGAGGCGGACCAGGGGCATGCTCCATAGCGGCACATCGGCGTACGGAATGCCGTTGCCCTTGGTGAGGACCTGCTGGGCGCGGTGCCGAGCCGAACGGCCCCGCCCCAGCAGCCGCTTGGACAGCAGTGCGCCTGCCGATAATGCCATCCGCGCAGGTCATCCGGCTTTAGTGGCTCTACCAGCGGCGCCTGGCCGATCTGCCGGCCAGGTGCCGTGACGTGGTCGTCGAACTGTGCGTGGCGGCCCCATCCCGGATTCGCTCGTTTCTGAACGATCATCGCAGGTCCGTTGGGGACCGCAAACCATCCGGGATATCAGCTCGCCAATCGGAGGTAAAGTAAGAACGGTCAAGGGATGCTATCCGCCCCGTAGTTGCTCGTTCGATGCTCGTCGGCACCTGATACGGCATAACACCGGGCGGCATTCTTGGACATTTCGACTGCGGGCAATGCATGACACCGCGACACAATGAGACACGATTCGATAGTGGTCGGCATTTAAAACGGCGACTTTTAATCCGTAGGTTCCGGGTTCGAGCCCCGGGCGCCCTACCACTCCAAACCCCATCCGACCTGCACTTTCTCGGTTCTCGACCGTCTCCTGCGAGGCGAAGATGGCCGAGTCCATGCTCGCCACATGCTCTTCGGCACGCGTCCGGCACATCGGCGGGCTGACAGCAAAATCGAAATGCGCCGGTTTGCGCTGCCGGGCATCGGTCGCCTGAGACCGGATCGTCAAGCCAGACCCAAGCGACACCCAACAGATGACCATGACGGAAGAGATGGCGGGCGAGACACGCCCGGATTGACCGCAGTCCCGTCCAAGCACAGGTCAAGCCGCCTCCGGCCAAATCCACGTGCCTTCATGGCGGCGTGTAGGGCGTCAAAACTCGCGTGCATGGTTTGAGCTGGGGTTTCTCCGACCGAGCTATGCGGCTCGGCGATACTCGTTGATCACTCCCCCGAGTATCGCGTGGCGTTCGATCCGGCCTTCCATCGGCACCACTACATGCTCATCGTGATCCGGCGGTCGCTGTCCACGGCCCTGATGTGGCCGATGCGCGTTGTAGTGATCGAGATACTCGTTCAGAACCACGCGCAGGTGACGTTCGCCGTAGATCAGCATTCGGTCGGTGCACTCGCCGCGTACCGTCCGGATCCAGCGCTCGGCGTAGCAGTTCGCCCTTGGTGTCCGCGGCGGTGTCTTCAACACCGTGATACCCACGGCGGCGAACACCTCATCGAAGACGGCAGTGAACTTAGCGTCCCGATCGCGGATAAGGAAACGAAAGGACCCTGCTCGCTGGCCAAGGTCGATCAGGAGGTTGCGGGCCTGCTGAGCGGTCCATGCGCCGGTCGGATGGCTGGTCACGCCCAGAATGTGCACCTGCCGCGTGCGGACCTCCATCACGAACAACACGTACAAGCGCTTCAGAAAGATCGTGTCAACATGGAAGAAATCGCAGGCCAGGAGCCCTTCGGCTTGCGAGCGTAAGAAGGAGCGCCATGACGTGTCGAGATGCCGGGGTGCCGGACCGAAATGGTGCGAGCGCAGGATGCGCCGCACGGTCGCCTCGCTGACCTGGAACCCAAGCCGCACCAACTCCCCGTGCACCCGTCGATGGCCCCATCCGGGGTTCTCCCGCGCCAGGCGCACGATCAGGTTCCGAAGCTCCGGAGTCGTTCCTGGACGCCCGGGCCGATGCGGGTACGTCCAGGCCCGTCGCACCAGGCGACGATGCCACGCCAGCAACGTCGCCTGGGTGACCAGACGATGAGCGCGCAGCACCGCCGGCAACCACCGGGCCAGCGCCGCGAGAACGGCCCGATCGGCCCAGTCCGGCTTCGGGCGCCCGACCTGACGCCGCAGCACCGCCACCTCATGACGCAACACCATGATCTCAACGTCCTTCGACGCCTGGCCGCGGCCCAGCAACATCAGCCAGCCGAACACCCGAAGTGCGATCAGATACAGCAGGCGGACAAGCACAAGACGCGATCTGCCCGCAGGTACGGACCTCGTCAAACCACAGGTCAGAGCCGTCGTGGCTGCATTTTGACGCGGTACAAGATATCGAGCAGTGCTACCTGCGGAAACCTGCTACTGATCGTTATCGAGCCTGACTTATCCCGCCGTGTTCGAGCCGAAACCAGCCTGCACGTCCCTCCACCTCGGGTTCACCCTTGCTGAAGAACCTTCACCGCGAGCACCCGTGAGTTCAGCATCGGATGCGTACCGAGGTAGTCGTCAACCCCCTCCGACCTGCTCAGATAGCGAGCCACCGCAGGCCAGGGGCATATCCGTTGGATTTTCCGCCATTGCTACCGGGACCCCCTTAATCGGTCGGCAACACCGGCCCAACCATCCGATCGCAGGACCTACGACGGCTGTTCCAACCGTTCCAGCGACTCGGTACCCAACGAACCCACACCGCCGACGGCCACGGACTAGGCCTGGTCATCGTGCAGGCCGTCGCCGAAGCACACGGCGCGCGCCGGTGACCGGCATGCCTGCCCGGCACCGGGCCCCAGGCGTATCGGCCCTCGGTATCTGATGGAGTCGCGTGTCCATCTATCGTGCATTTGTGCGGACGGTTTTCGTGACGGTCAGCCTTCAGGCCGTCGCGGCGGCGACGAACCACTCGATGTGGCTGACCTGGTTCCGATCCACCAGGGAGTATGCCTTCTCCAGGATCTCCAGACGCTGTTCGTGACGAAGCTGCCCTGCGGGCCGCGCGAAGCAGGGGATGGACAGCCAGGCCCGCATCGCTTCCACACTGCAGGGCTGAGCAACGATCTCCGTCTCGAGCGTGGAGAAGCCGGCTTCCGCCAGTTGCGCTTGGAGCAGGCCAGGTAGGAGGGGCCGGTTGAGACGCTCATCGTGCGGAGGCACGTAGCCGTAGTCGGCTCTTGCGATGACGTCGATCATTTCGAGCAGCGCCGGTGCCGCGTCTCTGAGGCCGGCGGCTCTGCCCGGTATGTTGAAGACGAACCGGCCGCCCGGCCGCAAGATCGCCTTGACTGCCGCGAACGTCGCGCGCGTGTCGGTCATCCAGATGGCGGAGTTGCACACCACGGCATCTACCATCTCCAGGATGTGGTCAGCGAGCTGCTCGGCTTTGCAAGTGACCCAGGTGATGCGCGGGTCGTCGTAGACGCGCCTGCCAGCTTCCTGCATGGCCGCCGAGCCGTCGACCGAGATGATCCGTGCGTGGGGTGGCATGCCCTCCAGTAGGGTGACGGCGGCGACGCCCGTCCCGCCGCACAGATCGATGACCACGTGTTCGCCGCCGATACCGGCGCGGAGCGCGAGGTCGCGGCTTGCGTCGGCGTAGGGCGAGTAGTTTTGGACGAACCGTGCGTAGCTGTCGGCATTGTCCACATCGTCCCAGCAGGTGGATGCCCGGTGAGGACTCACCGGGCTCGCGCTCTTTGTCTCATCGAAGGCCTGCAAAGCGGTTCATCCAGTCGTTGACGAAGTGCGGATTGTGTTGGTTGTCGTGGATCGCCTGATGCATGACGCCTTCCCGGTGAGGGATGGCGAGGATCCGTTCGTAAGTGGGGGTGAAGCCGCGCCGTAGATAATCGGCGTAACCGGCCAGCCTGGCGGCCACGTGCGCGTGATCGTCCAGCGGGCCGGTGAGCAGGCAGGCCAGCTGGTCCGCCTGGGCGAAGGCGTCGGAGATGCCCGTGGCCGGCAGGGGGTCCTTGTGGTGTGCGGCATCGCCGGCCAGGACCCAGCCGGGCCCGTATGGCTGACGGAAGAAGTTGGGCAAGTCGGTGCAGTAGTAAAGGCGATCATGGCGGCGGGCCTGGGCCAGGCTCTCGTGAAGTTCCTGGCTCAGGCGTCGGATCATCGTCCGGTAGATCTCTTCCCGCGAGCCCTGCACGTCGCGATTGGCGGGGTAGTGCGGGATGGTGGTGTTGACGAGGGTGAGCCCGTCCTGGGTGGGGAGGCAGACGGCGCTGTTGCGGACCCCGGAGTAGAAGCTCAGGCCTTGTTGTGGCAGGCCGCTGTAATAGGTGTAGATGGCGCGGGTGACCGGCGGGGTGTGGCGTAGGTAGGCGGCTCCGACGAGCTTAGCGACCGTGGAGTGACGGCCGTCCGCTCCGATCACGAGAGTGGCTCGTTCCAGGGTGCGGCGACCGGACGGGGTTGTGTGCACCACGCCCGCCACTCGTCCGCCGTCCCAGTGCAGGTCCGAGACGTTGGCACGGGGCCGGAACAGCGCGCCGGCGGCGATGGCGGCGTCGAGGAGGATCTGGTCGAGCGCGTAGCGCCGCGGCGCGCAGGGGCCGCGGGTCGGATCGAGCACGGGCGCAGTGCCGGTCAGGCGCACAGCACCGGCGGTGACGGATGCCCGGCTGAGAACGGGTGCTCCAGTGGCGAGGATGTCGTCCAGCAGTCCCCACTGGTGCAGCCGCAGAAGTCCTGGCTGCTGGATGAGCAGCGTGGAGACGGTGTCTGCGGGCAAGCCGGCCCGGTCCAGCAGCAACACCCTACGTCCTTGCCTGCTCAGCAGCATCGCAATGCTGGCCCCGGCGCAACGGGCACCGACCACGATCACGTCATACATCAGGGATCTGCGGTGGGTTCGGGGCAGAAGCGAGGCCCGGCCGGGCCCCGCTTCGTGCCTCAGTGCTCAGCCGCCTTGCCAGCTGCAGCTGCAGCTGCAGATCGCGTACTCTTCGTTGCCCCCGGTGATCTCCTCGACCAGGGCGAACTCGAACTCGCTGTCCATCTGCCTTCCTCCTTTCGCGGTCATTCATGGATGACCCGTAGCCGGGCCAGGGTCCGTGCCGCGCGTGTGACCTCGTCAAGGTCGGCACGGAGCATGGTGGCGATGGCCCGCAGGCTGTTGCGGCCGTCGCAGAGTTCGATGAGTCGATGGGTGCGGTCATTGATCTTGACGATCCGTCCGAACAGGCTGGGCAGCTTGCAAAACAGCAGGCGTTGTTGTGTTCCTGGATGGGGGGCGGCTTCGCGGCCGTCGGCCAGGGCCTGAGCCGCCGCGGTGATGTCAGTGCGGTAGCGGCGGCTACGCGCCCACACGCTGCGCTGCGGCACGATGTCGGCCAGCGGCAGCGCAGGGTCCGGGGAGGGAAACACGGCCTGGCCGTCATCCAGTTCCAGATCCAGGCACAGCCAGAGTCGGTCCAGCTCATAGCGGGCGATCTCTGCCGCTCCCTCGGGCAGGTCCTCGTGGCGGCTGTCGATCCGGGTGACCAGTTCCCAAGCGGCACGGTAGATGTCCGCGGGATGGGACAGCTCGGCAGGAGCGGGAAGGCCGGCCAGCGTCGTCGCGGCCGGCATCTGCCTGCCCAGCAGGCCGGTTTGCTCCAGCCGCGGCCGCGGGGACAATCCGTCACGGTGGGTGCTGAGTGTCCGCTCCAGCATGCTGACGGTGGCCTCGCCGAGCTGCTGCTCGTCGAAAGTGACCACGTCGAGTGCGGCGCGGGCGCCGATCTTCCGTGTGGTCTCCGGGTCATCGATCACCCGGCTCAGGACGCCGGACAGGCAGTCCGTGTCGCGAGGGTCCCGGACGACGAGCGCGTTCACCCCGTCGCGCAGGGCATTCTCCGGAGACTGCTTGCCGGCGATCTCGGCGGAGACCACCGGGCACCGTCCCGCCGCCAGCACCTCGGTCGGCTGGGACGGCGTGTGGATGGCGACAGGGAACTCCCGCTCCAGAACGCAGACCGCGTCGGCACGGCGGAGCAGTTCGGGCACCCGCCACGAAGGCAGGAAGGGCAGGGTCCAGGTGACGGAGGCCAGGCCGCTCTCGCGCACCGCCTCGTTGAAGGCCTGGCGGTCGCGTCCTCCGCCCAGCACCAGCAGGCTGAAGCGTCGTCCGCCGTCGTGCAGTCGCCGCAGGGCTCGCAGAAGGTCGAAGCTGCCCTTGAACTCCCCCAGCTTGCCGTAGACGGCGATGACCGGCGCGTCCGCGGGCAGCGGGGCCCGGTTGGTCGTCCATGGATGGTCGTGCACGTGCGGGTCGGCCAGGAACGCGTCAACGTCGAGCGGTTCGGCCGCTCGCCAGCAGGCGGGGACGAAGCGTCCCGGCGGGTAGGGGATGGGCTCTGCTCGGGCCTCGAAGCCCTGGATCGATTCGGGTGAGGCCGCCACCGCGTCGGCCGCGCGGAGGATCTCCCGGTAGGCGGTGCTCAGTTCCGGGTCTGCCAGCAGCCGAGTCCGATCGCTGCCCGCCATGCGCAGTACGTACGGCACGCCGGTCCACTGCGAGGCGAGGAAGGCCGCCATACCGTACGGCTCCAGGTAGTGCGAGTAGATGATCTCGCAGTGGTCCCGGCGGATCGCCTCGGCCGCACGCGCGGCCAGTTTGGTCACATACAGCGGTGAATGCGGGATGTGGGCCGGGGTTCGCGCAGCGGTGGTCGTGAGCCTGACCTTGCCGCCGCCGGGGAAGTCGCCCTGCAGCATCGCCCGATCGCCCGGGGGGATCCAGATCCGGTAGTCGCTTTCCACCGCTTCGGCGTTGGTGACCACCGTGATCTGGTGGCCGGCCTCGGCCATGCCGCGGACCGTCCAATAACCCATGGCGCTGACACCGCCCTGGATCGGCGGATACTTGACGATCGCGCAGATGCGCATCGATCATGTCCTTCCCGTAGGCACGGCCTGGCTGACAGGTGCGGCCCTGAGCACGTGCGCCGCCTGTAGCCGGGCGAGCGTCGCGCCGGTGCTGCGGGGGTCTCCTCCGGCAGCGACGACCACCTGTGCCGCAGTACGGCTGCCGTCACACAGCGCCAGCAGGTTCGCCGTCTTCCCGCCGATCCGGTGAACCACCACGGGACGATCGCCTTGCCGGCGCAGCATGAGCACGGTAACGGCTCGGCGGGGCAGCCGGCTCGGCGCGGTGCCGGCGGTGACGTCATGGCCGAACCGCAGAACGCGCGCCGCCGGGCTGACCGCCACCAGCCCTTGCCAGGCGGGGTCCTCGGCCGGGTGTACGGCCTCCAGCGCCTGGCCCTCATGGGCCAGGCGCGCCCGCTCCAGCTCATAGGCGGCGTAGTCGGCGAGCGCGGCCGGCCCGTGGACCGCGAGCCACGCGACCAGTTGCTCGCCCTCTCCCAGCAGTGCCCTGCGGACCGGCTGCGCCGGGCGCACCGTGCCGTCCAGGAACTCATGCCACCTGGCAGTGTGCTGCTCGCGCAGCTCCGCGACAGTGCCCGGCAGGCACACGCCGACGAGCCGGGCGAACTTGCCACGCACAGCCCGGTACATCACGTCGTAGCCGGTGGACGCCACGCTGGTGAGCATGGCCAAGTCCTCAGCCGTCAGGCCATGGCGCGCACCCAGCCCGTCCGGGTCCCGGCGCAGGAGGTCCAGTTCAGCCTCGTCGGTCAGCAAAGCGCTCAGCGCCTCACGCACTCCCATCGAGCGCCTCCCTGCCGGGGAGGGCATGGGACTGTCCCGTCAGCACGGCACGCGCCCGGTTGATGTCGGCGAGCAGGGTGCCGAAGTCGTCGGGGAAGTCCTGGTCGCGCTCCAGCAGGCTCGCGCGGACGGGCGCGCGGGCCCGCAGCTCCCGCAGGAGCGCCCACACGCCGGGCGGCACAGGCGTACTGTGGCTGTCGATCGCCAGCGGCCCGTCCTCGATCCCGCCTGCCAGATGCACCTGGACAACCCTTTCGAGCGGAATGTTCTCCAGGAACTCCACCGGGTCGAACGCATGGTTGCGGGCGTTGATGTCCAGGTTCGCTAGATCCAGCAGCAGCCCGCACTCGCAGTGCTCCAGCACCTCGCAGATGAACTGCGCCTCGGTCAGCGGGGCCGCCATGCCCAGGTAGTCGGTGATGTTCTCCAGCAGCAGAGGGGCACCCACCGCCCGCTGGACCTGTCGCGCCTTGCGCGCCACCGCCCGTGCCACCTGCAGGGTGCGCGGCAACGGCACCAGCGTGCTCAGTGCCACCTCATCGGTACGGGTGAAGCACAGGTGGTCGCTGAACCAGGGCGCGTCAACCTCCGCCACCAGCGTGGCCAACGCGTCGACATAGTCAGCGTCCAGCGGCCCCGGCGAGCCGACGGACAGTTCGATGCCGTGCGGCACGATCGGGAACCGCTCGGCGAGCGACCGCAATTTCTCCCGCCGCTCCGGCGGGGCGAACATGAAGTGCTCGCTGATCACCTCCAGCCAATCTATCCGATCGGCGTGTGCCGCGATTGCCTCGTCAAGCTGGGCTCGGTACCCAAGGCCCGATCCAAGCTCAGGAAGATCCGTATCCATCGTCTTCTGCTTCGCCTTATCCGCTGCGCCCTGTCAGCGCTCCTTTCTCATTGTTAACCCTCGCCACCAATAACTCACAGTAATAATATACTGTCTCTCTGTAATGGCGATGGATGGCAGCCAGCACCGACAGCGCCCCCGTACCCAGGTAGTGGCCGTCCCCATCGCTCGGGGGTGCGTGCGTGAAAGTAACGGCCCCCCGCAGGCGCGAGGGGCTGTTCGTCCGATCTGCACACAGCTCTAGGTCGAGCGTCACCAGTGCATCACCCGCTTGGAGATGGACTGCCGCCCCCGCCTGTGCGCGGAGGCCATCGCCGCGGACGGCTCCACCGCCACCATCCGCACACCCCCGGGACGGTGGCGGTGGAGAACGCCCGTACGCGTCTGGCTCCAGTCCGACCCCAACGCCCCCATGCCCCGGGCCCGCTACAGCGGAAGCCTGAACGTCGATGGCGAGCAGCAGCCCCTCGACGTGATCATTACCGAGGGCAAGCAGGGCGTGTGGGGAATCGCGCCCCAGGACACCCCCGACAACAGCGGCGCGCTGGTGACCGCCACCTGGCCGGGCGGCCCAGCCGAGAAGGCCGGGATCCGCGCCGGTGACGTCATCATCGCCTTCAACGGCAAGACCATCACCAACGCCAGCAAGCAGCGTGCCGCCCGCATCGGACAGGTTCGCGCGGGAGCCACGGTCCCCGTCACCTACCGCAGGCCCGACGGCAGTGTCAGAACCACCGAAGTCACCCTGCTTGACAGTCACCCTTGACGTTCTTTGATTATCGCCGCAGCCCGGTACGCGCGAGATCGTTCTCAGCGCCAACCCTCAACCTTGCCCCGCCCGCTCGGAGAGCGCCGCTCCGGGACGCGGGCGCCTGGCACCCTTCCTCTCCTCCGCCGCGCCAGCCCTGCCAGGCCCCGAGGGCGGCGGCCGCCCACGCACGGACGCGCCCAGGTATGACGCCAGAGATCCCGATCGGGGGCACATTACATCAGCTGCCGGCACACATCGTCGCCGTGCACACCCGGCAGGTCCCGGTCGAGGACCACCACGTCATAGTCCACCTCGACGGTGCGGTCGAGCGCCGCCGTCCCGTCGTGCACCACATCCACCGCCATGCCCTCGCGTCGCAATACCCGCGCCACCAAATCGGCCAGCCGCACATGATCCTCAACCACCAGGACCCTCATCCGTCTTCTTCCCGATCTGTTCGACTCTGTTCGACCGCGGGACCGTAACGATCGCCAGACTACCGACACGGCAGTCACACGGCCGTTACAGCGCTCCCGCGCCTGTACGAGTGCGGTTCCTCTGGGGGATCTCGATCATGACCCGGGTGTTTCGCAAACTCGGGGTCCGCAGCCGCCGGGACCTCAGCGCGAAACTCCTGGAGATCCAGGCGGAGGAGGAGGCGCTGACGTGCGCTCGGCATCGGCTGCTGCTTCATGTCCAGCTCCCGCATTAGGCGCTGCGCCTTGCGGTTCAGCGAGGCCTGCGGTGTGTGACAGGCAATGGAATTTCTGTCGCGGGCCAGCAGGCTCTCACCTTCAGGAAACATCACTCAACGCTGTCACATGATTACTTAGAGTCGACAGTGGCGGCGTGGACAGCAGCCGCCCCCTTTCAGCCGGAAGGAAGTGCGCATGGCCCGTACCTCATCACGCCGCTCGCGTTGCGCGGGAATCGCCGGGGCTATCCTCGGTTCGGCTCTGCTGACGGTGTCCACCGCGACACCGGCGAGCGCCGCCAGCGTCCCCGTCCAGGTCCAGTACATGGACACGGACGGCTTGGGCAACATCCAGTACGACGTCCGGTTCAACGGCACCGTCACCTCCCAAGGCCCCAACGGGTACATCATCCAGGGCGAACTCGACGCCTACTGCCACCACGGCACCTTGACGCACCAGTCCGTCCGGCTGGACGCCGGCGCCACACACGGCGCCGGGACGATCCACAGATTCTGGTGCGCTGACACGCCAGTCCCCATCCACGCCTTCGGGTACAGGCACCAGGCCGGCGACACCGTCGATCTGAAGGTCGGCGCGACCAGCGGCACATTCAACACCTACAACTTCGGCCCGACGTACAGGGTCGATATCGGAACCGACTACTGACTCGGTAACGCACCCTGGTTTCGTGGTGTTCGGAGCCGGATCCCTGTGTGTCCTGCTGGCCACGGGGCCGCTGGCAGTCATCGCCGTGCGCGCCCTCCTGGGGATCGGCGGGGCCATGATCCTGCCGACAACCCTGTCCATGATCCGCACCTTGTTCCTTGACCCGAAGGAACGAGCCACCGCGCTCGGGCTCTGGGGCGCCGTCGCCGCCACAAGTGCCGCTCTCGGGCCGATCGTCGGTGGCGGCCTGCTCGCCACAGCAGTACTCGTCCACCGGCTCGTTCCCCGGGAATTCGACGTCACCGCACACGACCACCCGTAGGCATCGCAACAGTCCGGCACACCCTTCTCCGGGAAGAACGCCAGGCTGAGGGACGTCCGCGAAGGCCTGCACGCCTTCGCAGAAGTGCCTCGGCGTCGTTGTCGGCAAATCGGCACGCCCCCTCAAGGCAATGCAGAACCCCGTCAGACGAAGCGCGACGCCACCAAGGCGCCGAGTGGTCCTTCCGCGTGCCGTCTGCGCGCCGGCGCATCGCATCCCGGACAGGGGAACGTGAAGAGACCGGACGAGCGAAACGACAGGTCATGTCGCGGTCACGACATGACCTGGGAGACGCCTCTCCCGCGCACCCAGTACCCGAACTCCACCGTCCCGTTTCCTGCTCCGGAAGAACATCCGGAGCGAGGCGGGCCCCACCACGCGAGGAAACAGACCATGACTCTCACCACACTCACGCCGGACGCGACCGTGGACGATCTGTACCAAGTGATCCAGCGGGACGGAGGCGTGATCGTCAAGGACTTCATCGATGCCGCAACGCTGGCCGCGCTCAAGGCCGACATCACTCCCGCCCTGGACAAGGCGAGCTGGGGAAGCCACGAATTCACGGGAGTTCGGACCCGGCGGCTCGGCGCGCTCTTCAAGCACACACAGCACGTCGCCGACATCGCCCTGCACCCGCTGTACCACGAAGTCGCCGAACGGTTCCTCATCCTCCCGACCGCCGTGTGGTCGGGGGAGAGTCAGGATGAACTGCCCTCGAACCTGCAGATCGGGATGACCCAGGCCATCGACATCTACCCGGGAGAGGGAGCCCAGCCGCTGCACCGGGACGACTCAGTGTGGCACTGGCGTCACCCCGAGGGCGGCCGGCAGGCCCGCGTGCAGATCATGGTCGCCGTCACCGACTTCACCGCCGACAACGGCGGCACGCGGGTCATCCCAGGCAGCCACAAGTGGGACGACGAGCGGGCGCCCCGCCCCGAGGAGACGGTCCCAACCGAAATGACCGCCGGCTCCGCCCTGATCTGGATCGGCGCCACCTACCACGGCGGGGGCTCCAACAGCAGCGACGCACCACGTATGGGCATCACCATGTCACTCGACCTCGGATTCCTGCGCCAGGAGGAGAACCACTACCTCGCCCTGCCCCGTGAGACGGTCAAGGCACTGCCCGAGCCGGTGCAGCGACTCCTCGGCTATGAGGCCGCCCCGCCGTTCGTGGGCTGGGTCGAGGTGGACGGCGTGATGTCCGAACCCATCGTCCTGCTGGCGGACACCCCGGCGGTTCCTGCCAGTTCCTGATCCCCGGCATCAGGCCGAAGTCCAGCAGTGGGGGGCGATGGTGCCGAGGGCCTGCCACACCCCGTGCGGGACGAAGTCCTCGCCCCCCGCGACGCGTACGACCCGGCCCACAGCAGACATGAGCAGCACGGAACTCGTCGCTCACGAGCCCTGACGGTTTCACGAGGGCGTTTCAGACCTCCCGCCGTTTGCAACACCTCGTGAACCATAGCCCTTCCCGCAGCGTGAACCGCGGGAGGGGCTATGCGTGTCACGCACCAGGTTCGGCGCGCGATCGACACCCGACGTTGAACGACAAGATCACAGGGCGAGCAGCGTGCGGCTGGCGATTCTGCTGTCCCTCAGCGGCCTGAGCGCCAGGCGCATCAGGGTCAGGGGGTTGTCGTCCCCAGCAATACGGTTCGCGCTGAGCTCACCGCAGGACAGGCACTGATGGATGATCAGCCACTCGCCGTCCGGCCGCACCGACAGGCCCAGCGCCTCCATCCGGCCACGGCACTCCGAAGCGCGGTCGCCGGGAACACGGCGGTCCACATGGAGACTGGCCAGGCAGTTCGGGCAGTGATTGCGGTGGGCGGTGCCCGGCGCGTCCAGGGACACATCGAGCCTGCAGCCGACGCACCTGAAGTCGTTCGCCCGGCGGCGGCCCTGGCTGCGCAGGACGTCCTTGTAGCGCTGCGGGCGCCATCCGGCCTCGGTTCGCCCTCGCGCTTTCTTGGTCTTGCCTCGGGGCATGGCCCGGTTCTCCCTCTCTCCCGGCAGCGGTCATGAGAGCGTGCCGAAGACTTCGAGCGGGAACGGAGGCTGCGCCAGGGGCCGTACAGCCATACGCATGAGGATGAGCTGGTTGTCGTCCGTGCAAATCGGGTTCGAGGTGAGCTCGTCGCAGCGCACACAGCGGTGTATGACCATCCAGTCGCCGGTGCGCAGTACGGCGATGGCGATCGGGGGCATCCGGCCGTGGCACTCGCTCGGGCCGCCGTCGAGGTGGCCGAGGACGTGCTGGGAGTGCAGGCACGACGGACAGTGGTTACGCCGGACGCCGTCGGCAGCGGAGGCGGATACGGTCAGACCGCACCATACGCAGGTGAAGATATCGATCTTGAGAGTGTTGTTGCTGGACACCCGGAGTGCTCCTTGCTGGGAAAACTGCGATGACAGCAAGAGCAGGCCGAGCGGCCTCATCGGATTGCGGGACACCGGGCCACACATCCGGCTGCAGTCTGGATCAGAGGCTGCAGTGGTTGGGCGGTCAGACGGTGCGGTGAGGCGCGCTCGGCGCGGGCCTGGGCATGTAGCCCCCCTTTCCGGGGCGCGTGGCCCGAGGCGGAACGAAACGACGAGGCGAAACTAGCAGGCGTTCCGCAGTACAGACCAGCGAATTATTCCAGCTCGGCCGACAGTTGCGTCTCCTGCACGGCCAGAACGACGGCCGCATCGCGCCGCTGGTCACAAACTGCCTCCAACGCTGGACGAGCTGACCAAGAAGATCCGCGCCGAGGTCAACCGCAGGTTCCTCGCGCTCGTGGTGCGCCGAAGCTCAGCCGAGCGTGGTCTCATCCGCCCGAGTGGGGTCCTCGCCTGGCGCCGGTGGCACTCCATGGTGGGGTCTTTGGCGGTATGGTCGCTGGACTCGCGGCCGAACAGCCAGATGGCGATCGGGCCCGTAGATGAGCAGGCCGCCCACCGCGCCGGTCTGGGCGAGCAGAGCCCTACCGATGCGTGATCATCGCCCAGCGCAACGTGTCCGTATCTCGCTGCGGCCTCAGTATCTTGCGGTGGCGATCGGCGCCGCGTCGCGCTCGATGGTGGTCATGACACTGCCGATGGCGTCGAGGGCGTCGTCGATGTCGCGATCGGTGATGTCGAGGTAGAAGACCGCGCGGACGCCGTCGCCTCCTGAGGGCAGCATCCACACGCCGCGCTCATGGAGCGCGTCGACGAACGCTGCGGAGCTGACGCCGTCGAGTCGGTATCGGACGATATTGGTCTGCACCGTGGACGGGTCGATCAGGATCCCGTCGATCCCCGAGAGGCCGGCGGCGAAACGCTGCGCCATCGCGTGCGTGCGCGGCAGCAGGTCCCGGTGGTGGTGGAGCGCGTGCAGAGCGCCGGCTGCGATGATCCCGGCCTGCCGGAATCCGCCCCCGAAGTTCTGCTTGAATCTGCGGGCCCGGTCCATCATCTGTTTCGAGCCCGCCAGGCACGACCCGACGGGGGCGCCCAGCGCCTTGGAGAAACAGACGCTCACCGTGTCGAACGCCGCGGCGTATTCCGCCTCGGAGATCCCGGTCGCGGCGGTCGCGTGCCAGAGGCGTGCACCGTCGAGGTGGACCGCGAGGCCCAGGCGTCGGCCGGTTTCGGCGACGTCCGTGCTCAAGCCGACCGGCCACACCGTGCCGCCGCCGTTGTTGTGGGTGTTCTCGACGCACAGGAGTGTGATCGGTGACGTGACCGTCGACGGGAAGAACGGATGCGGCGCCCCGACAGCCTGGACGACCTGGTCGCTGGAGAAGAGGCCACGATCGCCGGGGATCAGTCGCGGCAGGATGCCCGAGATCGCCGATGGAGCTCCTCCTTCGAGCATGTAGACGTGCGCGGACTGCTCGAACAGGACCGCGTCACCGTGTTCGGTGTGAGCGCGGATCGCGACCTGGTTCGTCATGGTCCCGGTCGGCATGTAGACCGCGTCTTGCTTGCCGAGCAGTCGTGCCGTCTCCGCCTCGAGTTGCCTGACCGTGGGGTCGTCGCCGTAGACGTCGTCGCCGACATCGGCGCGCGCGATGGCCTCACGCATCGCGGCGGTGGGACGAGAGCATGTGTCAGAACGAAGGTCGATCATTGCAGGTTCCTCATCAGTTCGGTCGAAACCGTCGAACGGGGCAGGTCAACCGTCATCCCGAAGAGGTCGTAGGCGACGCTCCAGCCGAGGTCGTCGCGCTTCCGAGGCAGTCGCGGCCTAGCGACGGATAGGGCAAGCATCGCGATGAGGAGCCGCGTGAACGACACCCCGATCGCGTCCATGGCCGGCGCCGCGACCCGGGATCGCCGAGAACGTCGTCACCTCAAGCGCCACGACGACGAGACCCGCGTTGACCTGCATAATTCGATGATGCCAAACTGGACAGATAAGCACAAATAAGTGATTTTAATCAGTACAGTAACCAGAGCTTATCTAACGGGGTGGCCGTGATCGACGTACGCAAACTTCGGATGCTCGCCGCACTCCAACGACTCGGCACCGTCGCCGCCGTCGCCGACGAACTCCGGCTCAGTGCTCCCGGCGTTTCCACGCAGCTCACCGCCCTGGAGAAGGAACTCGGACTCCAACTCACGCAGAGACAGGGGCGCCGCGTCACCCTCACACCAGCCGGGAACGTCCTCGCCGCGCACGGCCACGACATCCTCGACCGCATCTCGCTCGCCGAGCGCGAACTCGAAGCGCTCCGCGCCGGAACCGCCGGCTTCTATACGGTGACGGCCTTCCCCTCCGCCGCGCGGACCATCATCGCCGATGCCTGCCGCCGCATCCTCGGCGATGACGGCTCCGCGCTCGAACTGCGCATCACGACCTCCGAACCCGAAGACGCCCTCGACGCCCTGTCCTCCGGCGCCGTCCACCTCGCCGTGATCCACTCCTACTCCAACGTCCCCCGTGACATCCCGCGCGGCATCACCACCCGCACGATCGGCACCGAGCCCGTCTGGCTCGCGACCCGGAGCCCCCAGGACCGGGACGGAGCGCGATCCTCGACGCGGCTCGAGGACTACGCCGATCATCCCTGGGTCTCCGCGACCGACGACGTCACCTGCTTCGACATGGTCGAACGCGCCTGCGGCCTGGCCGGCTTCACACCCAGAATCGTCGCCGAGTCGATGGACTTCTCCGTCCAGCTCCACCTCGTCGCCGCAGGCGTCGGCGTCGCGCTCGCTCCCGAACTGACCATCGAGCACGTCCCGGACGGAGTCGAACTCGTCCGACCGGACCCACCGATCGAACGAACCCTCTTCCTCGCGGCACGAACCCCCAGCTTCGCCGATGCCGGGATCCAGAACCTCGCCGACATCATCGAAAATTCGGCAGCAGCCCAACTTGCCGCCCGCCACCAGCAGCATCAGCGGCTTCGCTGACCGCTCGATCGCAGCGTCCTCACACGTATGTTCAGCGATCTCCATGGAGCCAGTCACAAAGTACGAGTCTAGGCAGACACCCTTTAGCGCTGCTACGAACCGCTTCCGCCAGATGCCAGGCACCAGAAGCCGATCTCTCTGGGCGAGCTCGGGCCAGCGATCCATGAGTTCGCCGAGGTGACGAACCCTGATCTGCGTTCACCCGACGGCACCGTGATGAGCAGCGTGGTGGAGGACACGCCTACGGCCAGTTAGATGATCTGCCTCGACACACGAGACTTGCTGGGGATCTATGAACCCCGCGTGAAGATATAGCGCCGCACAGCGAACAAGCTGGGGCCGCGCCCAGGGAGATGGTGTTTGAGAAGGTCACCCGTAATCGGTGACTATTAGGAAGCAATCGCCTCAATATTCACTTTAGCATCGTTTGTCTC
>NZ_JBHSBI010000053.1:0-50747 GCF_042650645.1 Nonomuraea purpurea | reverse complement strand
TACGGCTACACCACACGTCAGGAGAGCATCATTGAACGGTGAACGTCAGGGCACGCTCAGGCCCTTGAGTGCCTTCCCGTTCCCGTTTCCTCCCCGGAGTGAACGCCGGGGTATCCACGAGAGCTTCTGATAAACGAATCACTGCACCACACGGCGGACCAATCACCAAACCGACGGATGATGAGCGAATCGGCCCATCGGCCGAAGAAGGGCAAGTCGCCCCACCCGTGCCTGACCAACGAACAAGCCCGGTGGCCGACCACAGCTTCAACCTTCCGCGCGGGTACGGCAGGCGGCAGCGCCTGCCGTACCGTCATCGCCAGAGGGCTCAGACCTCGAGCACCACAGGAATGATCATGGGGCGTCGGCGATAGGTGTCACTCACCCAACGCCCCACCGTCCGCCGCACCACCCGACGGATCTCCTGCATGTCCACCACGCCGTCCGCGGCCTTCTCCTGGAGGGCCCGTTCGATCTGTGGGATGAACTCGTCGAACTGCTGCGGATCGATACCCGACCCACGCGCGTGGATCTCGGGGCCGGCGGTGAGCTTACCCGTGGTGGAGTCGACCACGACGACCACGGAGATGAACCCCTCGTCGCCGAGGATCCTGCGGTCCTTCAACGAGGTGTCGGTGATCTCGCCCACCGACGAGCCGTCGACGTACACGTACCCGGCGTGAACCGCACCGACGATCTCCGCTCGGCCGTCGACCAGGTCCACCACGACGCCGTCCTCGGCGATCACGATGTGGTCTTTCGGCACGCCGGTGAGGGCGGCCAGCTTGGCGTGCGCACGCAGGTGCCGCCACTCGCCGTGGACGGGCATGAAGTTCGAGGGGCGCGTCAGATTCAGGACGTAGAGGAGTTCGCCCGCGGCCGCGTGGCCGGAGACGTGCACCTTGGCGTTGCCCTTGTGCACGACGCGGGCTCCCCAGCGAGTCAGGCCGTTGATGACCTTGTTGACCGCGGTCTCGTTCCCGGGCACCAACGACGAGGCCAGCAGGACGGTGTCGCCGTCGGCGATGCGGATCGGGTGATCGCGGTTGGCCATCCTGGACAGCGCGGCCATGGGCTCGCCCTGGGACCCGGTGCAGATCAGCACCACGTCCTGCGGCGGCCACTCCTCGATGTCGCGCGAGTCGACGATCAAATCCGGGGGCACCTTGAGGTAGCCCAGATCGCGAGCCACCCCCATGTTTCGCACCATCGAGCGCCCCACCAGGGCCACCTTCCGGCCGTGCTTGGATGCGGCGTCCATGACCTGCTGGATTCGGTGGACGTGCGAGGCGAAGCTGGCCACGATGACCCGCTGCTCGGAGGTGCGGATCACCTCGTCGATGACCGGACCGATCTCGCGTTCGCTGGTGACGAACCCCGGCACCTCGGCGTTGGTCGAGTCGGACATCAGCAGATCGACGCCCTCGCTGCCGAGCCGGGCGAATCCGCCGAGGTCGGTGAGGCGGCCGTCGCTGGGCAGCTGGTCCATTCGGAAGTCGCCGGTGTGCAGAACGATGCCTGCGGGCGTCCTGATGGCCACAGCCAGGGCGTCGGGGATCGAGTGGTTGACCGCGAGGAACTCGCATTCGAAGGGCCCGAACGCGTGCCGTTCGCCCTCGACGACCTCGCGTTTGGTCGGCTGGATCCTGTGCTCGGTGAGCTTGGCCTCGATCAGGGCAAGCGTGAGCTTGGATCCGATGAGCGGGATATTGCGCCGCTCGCGCAGCAGATAGGGCACGGCCCCGATGTGGTCCTCGTGGGCGTGCGTCAGGACCACGGCCTCGATGTCGTCGAGCCGGTCCCTGATGTATTCGAAGTCGGGCAGGATCAGGTCGACACCCGGCTGGTCGGGCTCGGGGAACAGCACCCCGCAGTCGACGATCAGCAGGCGCCCGTCGTACTCGAAGACGGCCATGTTCCTGCCGATCTCCCCCAATCCGCCGAGCGCGACGATGCGCAAGCCGCCCTCAGGCAGCACCGGCGGCGGGCCAAGCTCAGGATGCGGGTGGCTCATACCTGGCCCCCACGGTCAGATCGTGTTCTCAAAACTCCCAGTTCCTCCCCGTTCCTATGCGTCTGTCAACTTCACCCCGCCGGCTACCAGGCAAGCACGCAGCTCGGCGATTTGCTTCTCTGTCGCGTCCACCAGCGGCAGCCGTACCGGCCCCGCCGGCACGCCAACCATGCTCAGTGCCGCTTTTGCCATGATCGCGCCACCTGCGCGCAGCATGATCCCGTCGACGACGGGGGCCACCTGACTGTGCACCGCCAGGGCCTGGGAGACGTCGCCGCTCTTGTGGAACTGGATCATGCGAGCCAGTTCGGCACCCACGACATGACCCACAACGCTGACGAACCCGGCCGCTCCAAGCGAGAGCCAGGCCAGGTTGAGCAGGTCGTCGCCGGAGTAGAAGGCGAGATCGGTCGCGGTCATGACCTGGCTGGCGGCGTACAGATCGCCCTTGGCATCCTTCACAGCCACGATACGCTCATGCTGCGCCAGCCGGATCAGCGTCTCGGTGTTGATCGGCACACCACTACGCCCCGGGATGTCGTAGAGCATCACGGGCAGGCCGGTCGCGTCGGCGACGGCGGTGAAGTGGCGATACAGCCCCTCTTGCGGAGGCTTGTTGTAATAGGGCGTCACCACAAGCAGACCGTGCGCCCCCACCTGCGCCGCCTGCTTCGCGAGCTCGACGCTGTGACGTGTGTCGTTGGTACCGGCCCCGGCCACCACGGTCGCGCGATCGCCCACCGCTTCGAGGACCGCACCGACAATACGCTGCTTTTCCTCGTCAGTCGTGGTGGGCGACTCGCCGGTCGTCCCATTGACGATCAAGCCGTCGTTCCGCTGCTCGTCCACCAGATAGGCGGCAAGAGCTCGCACAGCCGCATAATCGACCTCGCCGTCGGAGGTGAACGGCGTGACCATCGCGGTCAGCATGCGGCCGAAGGGTGCGTCGGTGGTTCCAGTTGGCGATGCCATAGTGCGAACGCTACCTGGATTCAGAAATCCATTGGACCTCGCCACCCCGCTTCGCCTGCCCAGGGCTGCCTATTGCCCCGGTTCGGTGACATTCAGGACCCCCTGTCCCACATTGATCAACAGCCGCTGACGCAGTCAGCCGACGCACCCGTACGGATCAAGCGCTCGAATCCGGAACCCCGCCCGCACGAACATACCGATCACCAGAGACCCACGCGCCGGCCTCCTGCCCAGGACGCGATCATGAAGCCCTTGCCGCAGCAATTCAATCTGCCACCTGATGATCTACCTTGCCGTTCGAGCGACGTGCCGTGACCTCCTGGGCCAGATGGTGGGGCTGCTCCCGCGTGTACGGGAACACGGACAAGTCGAACAGCACGGTCGTGGCCAAGGGCGAGTCCAGGGGGTGACCACCGCGTTGATCGAAGTCGGTCTCGCAGTTGAGCTCGAGCAGCGCGCCGGACGAGTCGCCGTCCCGCTTGAGCGCCACCAGACCGTTGGACGCGGTACGGGTGATGGTGCCCCGCCGAATGGTGGATCAACGATCCCAATGGCAGGTCGGCTGCCACACCGGATGACACCAACCCGGCACGAAACTACACCCCTCGACGGGACGCCACCTTCTCCACCGCCTCCGTTCAGACACGTGCACGTCGAACGGTGGCCCTCTTGGCTTCGTGGGGAAGCCGACTCGCCTTGGGCAGGCACCGAAGCCGACCCCACCTTGGGCTGACCAGGATATTCGGTCCGGCTCCGGCAAAAGCGGAGGTACCACCCCACCGGACACGAAAGCCGACCCGACCCGCCTGGCCAGAGACATCGATCCGGCCCTCACGAGCGCGAAGGCCACCCCACCGGACACCGCGCCAACCCGACCTGACTGGGCAAGGAAGCCGATCCGGCCCCCACGAGCGCGAAGGCCACCCCACCGGACACCGAGTCGGCCTGACCTGACTGGGCAAGGAAGCTGATCCGGCTCCGGCAAACGCGGAAGCGGCTTGCCCCGGCGCGGAAGCTCGCCCGCCTGGTGCACGCAGACATGGGCGGCCTTGGCGAACCGGGCACCCGGGCTCAGTCCTGCACCTGGAAACTCACCCCGCAGTCGAAGCGAGCCGCCGTCGTCGCTCAGACCGGCGACCGACCAGGCACTCCGCCGGGCATCAGCCCTCACGGAGCCAGGAGCGAGCATTGGTAGAGGCCGCCGATATGTGCTCGGGGGTACACACATCGACGACCTCTACCGGAGAATCGGCACCCCTTACATCGGCGTTACAGGGTTTCTTCGATAATTTTCCGCTACCGCAAAGTTGGGGCTCCAACAGTCGTCGATGACGGTCGGTTACCTGCCGAATACGGCAACATGGGGCAACGCCTCACACGAACCCCCAGGGATGGACTAGTGGCCACCTCAGATCCGGTCTACCTGCGTGTCGTCGAAGACATTCGGCGGCAGATCACCGACGGCACCCTTCCCCCCGGCGCGCCCATCCCATCTCGGGCGCAGCTAACCCGTAAGTACCAGGTCGGCGAGACCGCCGCACGTCACGCGCTACGCGTGCTCGCGGGCGAAGGTCTCATCATCGGCCGAGTGGGCTCGGGTCATTACGTCAGGGAACGCCCCGATCTTACGACCCTCTACCGATGGCGCTTTTTGGATCATCCGGCCCCGTTCGCGGCCGACCTGCAGTCGCAGGGCAGACGCGTGACGTGGGACTGGCACAGCGAACCAGCCGAAGCGGGCCCTGAGATCGCCAGACGGTTGCGCCTCAAAGAGTCGGCCGCGCTCACGCGGACGCGTTATGTCTTCCGTGGCGACGGCAGACCGCTCCAGATCGCCACCTCTTATGAGCCGATGGAGTTCACACCCCATACGGAGGAGGAGCGGCGGAGTCTGGTCGCGAGGATGTATGCACACGGCATAAAGATCACGGAGATCGTCGAGAGTGTGCACACCCGCGTGCCGAAGCCTGGGGAGAGCGATGCGCTCGATCTGGCGGCGGGCGTTCATGTGCTGCATGTCGAACGCACGCACTGGGCTGGTGACCGTCCCGTTGAGACCAGCGACATCGTCATTCCCGGCGATCGTTTCCGGATCACCTACAGCATGCCGGTATAAGTCGGAATCGCATCGAGAATGCCCACCTTAGGGCGGAAGGTTCCGGGCATTCTGCCCGCACTTGCCCGGAGCCTCCGACCTGACCAACCTGCCCCACCGCCCGAGGCCCACCCCAAGCACGACCAGCACGACAGCCGCACCGGCCCACACGCAACCAACCACGAGGCCACCGATCGCGCAGCCCATCCGGCACACGAGTTGGCGCCCGACCGCCCAAGCATGCGAGCGGGGCAGGCCCGGGATGATGTCCCGTTGAGCGGTGAGAGGCCCTCCCCGGCGAACCCCGTGATTTCTCACTCGCCTGACCGCACCCGACCTGTTGGGCCGCCTACCGCTGGATCGTCGATCCACCACTCGACGGGACACCACCTTCAGCGACGGCAAGGGCAACCGCGAGTGGGGGCACCCGCGCAGGCACCATCAGGCGCGCGATCCCGCAGCTACGCACCGGCCCTCCTATCGAGACTGGTCGCCGGAGCGGCGCCGACGGCCGACGCGAGGTCCTCGACATGGACGTCGCCTCGGGCGAGGACGGCGGGGGCTGCCGGCGTTCCTGCGCGAGCTGGCGTTCCCGCCCCGCCTGACGGCGCCCGGACTGTCCAGCGTCCAACTGGAGGCTTGAATCCGTACTCCTTCGCTGTAGAGCTTTCGGGTCATCAGCCTCAAACGAGACACAGGATCGCCACGTAGGCGGAACGCCCCCTGCCCCTGTCCTCACCGAAGCCAATACACCGACCCAAAAGGGGCCGCTGAGGAACATCGTCAGCCCTGAACACGCAGGCCAGAGATTGTCGGTGCGCTTTGATACAACGGTTGCGGAGGTTGCCGATGCGAGTCAAAGACCTGTCCGCGCGTGATCGACCACGCGAACGACTCATGTCCACCGGTGCCGGCGCGCTGGCCGACTGGGAGCTACTGGCCGTGCTGCTCGGCTCGGGTTTCCGCGGCTCAAGTGCCCTGGAACTGGCCGCCCAGGTGATCGCCCACTGCGGCGATCTCAACGGGCTCGGGCAGTCCGACCCGCATCGGTTACTCGCCGTGCCCGGCGTCGGCCCCGCCAAGGCTGCGAGGGTCGCCGCCGCCTTCCACCTCGTACGTCGGGCGGAGACTCCGCCCGAACGCGAGCGGATCACCAGCTCCTCCGACCTGGCCCACCATTGCGCTCCCCTGCTGCGTAACCGCACGCTGGAGCGGCTCGTCCTGGTGGTGTGCGACGCCGGTGGCAGGGTGATGAAGCGTGCGGTGCTGTCTGAAGGCGCGACCGATCACACGGCGATGCCGATCCGCGAGGTGATCACGCAGGTGCTCACCACGGGCGGAGCCGTGTTCGGTCTCGCGCACAATCATCCGAGCGGGTGCCTCGAACCGAGCCCGGACGACGTGGAGGCCACGATCCAACTCGCGGAAGCGGCCGAGACGGTCGGCCTGCGACTCCTCGACCATCTGATCATCACAGACGCGGCCTGGAGGCGGATCCCCATATAAACCACCCACACTACGGATCATGAGCCCACCAGCCAGCAAACGGCATTATCCCGCCTATAGCGCCGAACTGCAGCTTTCCAAGGGACGGCCATGAGAATCTAATGGCGCGGGAAGGTCGTTGTGGACGTCAATCGACCTCCTCGCCATGGCGTGCGTCTCGTGTATCCCAGAGGGCACGTACCATGCCATGCTCTGTACCAATCCCAGGCCGGATCGCCTCTTGGTCTCCCTGGCAGTCTGCTTGCCTGGGATCTGGTACGGCGCACGGCGTGTGAAAAGAAGCCGGATTCACGCGCTGGGACAGGGGGCCAATTCGCGCATTTCTTTAGCCAGTGCGCGAATTGGACCCCTGTCATACGTTTCTCCCCATTCGATGAGTGGATCAATCGACCGGCACCTGTCACCCTCCGCGCCGATGGCGTTGGGGAGTCAGTTCCCGTGTGCGGCCGGCTTCTCCTCCGCGGCCGAGACCGTCTGGTCTGATGGGTCCACGCCTTCAACTTCTTGGTACGGATGGGGCCACTGGGTCTTCGGCGAGCTTGAAGATCGCGGTGTGTGCGGCGGTGAGGTTGGACGTCAGGAGCGATCTCCGTGTAGTTCGCCCTACGACATGGCTTCAACACGTCCACGAAGTCCGCCGGTCTGTACTTCTCCTGCAACGGAAGGGTGCCGGCGGGAGTTCCACGCTCTGCTGCCTGTACGTGGCCGTTCCTTCATAGGCGCGGCCTCTTGAGGGACCCAGCGCCTCCGTCGTTGACATCTTCCTCCTGCGCGTGGAAGCCCACAACGGATCCGCGGTCGGCCTCTCGCACGTTCCCGGCTCCGGAACCGCCCTGGGAGGGAGAGGTACGTGGTGATTGCGTGTTCCCAAGCCGCGGTTTGTTGTTCTGGCGATGGTGCCAGGGGCAACGGGGGTCGGGACGGGGAGGCTTGGGCGGGGAGGTATCGGGGCGGTGGCGTGGGGTGGGTGGCAAGGGGCTTGGGGGTGGCGGCTTGGCGTGAGTGGCGCAGGAATTCGTCCGAATTTGGGTTGATCATCTATGTTGTCGGCTTAATCTGCGATTAGACGATGATAATGCCAATCTGTTGGTGCCCGACATAATCGGCTTGGTATGATCCGCGAACTCGGCCACCGATAAAAGTCAGACCATTGTTCTCCATGGGTTGCGCTCGCAGGTTCGCAGGCGTCACACTAGTCCTGCGGTCATCGCGAGTCGCCTTCGAACCTGAATCGTTGCTACGAAGGGTCTACGCGATGACCGTCAAAAAAACCGGACAAGCCGCAATTCCCAAACTGCGCGAGGAAAACGGCTTGTATGCGGGTGCCCTCGCAAGCCTGGCGCGGAGAAACGGCTTGCGAGGGCGAAAAAGCCCGGCAGGCTCGGCGCATCGGGATGACACCTGTCGGGGAAAACGGACAGACACCGGCCCAAATGCCTGTTCGACTGAACGGGATGTGGTCCTGACTCACATACCCGCGAAACACAGCTCTGTGAGCACCTGATATCCCTCGATCAGCAAAGCCGTGCGACCCGGCTCCGACGATGGCAGCGAGAGAGCCGGGGGTTCTTCAAATTGAAGATCCGAGGGCCGCAGTAGGTCGCGGAGGGGTACGGCCCCCGGATCAGCTTGGGCACGTCGCGGGCTGCCAGAATGAACGAAAAGCCGGCAGCGGGCGACGGACGGGCCGATTCACGGCCCGTCGTGGTCGTCTGGGCACTGGGGCTACCCTTGACCTATGATGCGCTGGGTATACGTCTAGTCATAGTCTGCGATTAATGGACGCCAGAATTGATTTCTTCTATTTGAGCCGGCTTGCCTGACCTTTCTCCTTGTTCTCTTCTGGGTCCACCATCTCGAGCCAGGCGGCGAACACTTCGGAGTTGGTCCGAGCGGTGAACTCGTGAACTATGTCCTCGTCGTCGCCTTTACGGGTCCGACGAATGAACATGATGCCGCCCGCCAGGCAAAGTTCATAAACCACCGAACTGCACTCACATGTGTGATCGCGTACCCGCACCTTTTCGCCCCGGAAGACCCCCGGCGTCCATTTCATACCCTCCGGCTCCTTGCTGACCATTGGCATGTGTCGACCGTGGTAGTCGCCCTCCTCCCACTTCATGCCATCACTATAGCTCCGTCGTATCTCCTGGTCTAGCAAACGTCTCCATAGATCTTATTGAGCGTCTGCTTTGAGCACGCATGTACGGTTTCGTCTATAATCCGAGCGTGCTGGATCGTGAAGGACCCGTGCCCATTTACAAGCAGGTCGCAGAGCTGGTCCGCGATCAGATCGAACGCGGGGAACTCAAAGCGGGCGATCCGGTCCCGAGCGAGGCCGCCCTCGAGAGGGACTACGAGATAGCGCGCACCACGGCCCGGCGGGTGGCCCGTGAGCTGCGCGAACAAGGGCTGGCGTACACCGTCCAAGGCGAAGGCACGTTCGTCGGCCAGCCCGGCACTCCGCGCTCACCCAGGAAACTGCCCCTCTATCAGAAGATCGCCGAAGAAGTCGCTGAGAGCATCCAGCGCGGCGAGATCCCACCCAACAGGGCCATTTCCGGCGAGAAAGTCATGATGCGGCAGTACGGGGTCGCAAAGGTGACGGCACGCCAGGCCGTGGCGCACCTTCGGGAACAAGGATGGGTCTTCACCGTCCCCTATAGGGGCACATATGTGAACGAGCCCGAAAAGTGGCCCACGAATAGGGGTTCTTAATCGCCTCCGTTTGACAGATCCCTTGTATACCCTTGAAGGGTGCTGGATCGCGAGGGTGATACCCACCTATATCTTCAGATCAGTGAGGTCATCAGGTCGCGCATTATCGAGAGCCTCTCCCCAGGGGATCCCGTCATCAGCGAAGCGGGGATCCAACGGGAGTTCCGCGTAGCGCGTACGACCGCACGGCGAGCAATTCGCGTACTGCGCAACCAAGGACTTATCCACACCCGCCAGGGAAAAGGGACATTCGTCAGCTCCCCCGATGAAACCTGCCCTTCTGGCCACCAACCTCCGCTCTATCAGGCCATAGCCAACGAAATCAGGCAGCGCATCCAGGCCGGAGAGCTGGTTCCGAGCCGGCCGATTCCAAGCGAGGTCGCGTTGGTTCAGGAGTTCGGGGCGGCGCGGGAGACCGTGCGACGGGCCATCGCGTTTCTTCGGCAGCAGGAGTGGATCTACACCATTCCTCATCGGGGGAGTTACGTCTCACCCCGGGAGCAATGGCCTTCTCAAGGATCTACGTGAAACGTTACTCCTCGTCACTGTCGCCCCTTATGGCCGCCTCGAATGGTTGCGTTTGGGGTGGTTACGGCCCTGAGGGGTCCGAGCTGATGTCGGCTCACGTTGACGCCTGTGGCGGGGCAGAACGTCGCCGACAGGTTCGCGAGTGGCCGAAGGGTTCGACCGCAGCTCTCTGATCGGAACAAGCCGAAGGCCTGCAGACCGACGAGACGCGGGCCAACTCGACGCCGACCGGAGGGTTTGCCGCGGGAGCGGGTGCTACACCGCTTGCCGGGAGCGCCCATGCGGAAGGACTCTGGGCGGCGGCGCGGTACCAGGCGGGTGCGGTGGTGCCGCGCCGCTTACAGGGAGCGCCCACGCGGAAGGGCTCTGGGCGGTGGCGCGTGGCTTGTTCCGGAGGAGCAGGCCGCTGCGCGGGAGCTCGAATCAGAAGACCGGGATTATGTCCTCCGGGTCGATGAAGTCGACGTCCACACCTTTAAGATCCAGCTCTGGAATGGCGGGGAAGGCTATGCCCCAGCGTTCTACTATCGCGCGGATTCTGGCCATGGCCACGCGCCAGTTCTCCGCCTGTTCCTCGTACGACAGGACGCCCAGGCCCGCCTGCCTGGCGTGGTCCATGAGGACGCGGTGGTTGGGCAGGAAGTAGGGCGGGAGTTCCCAGAAACCTTCAGGAGGCTCCCAGAGGATCATGCTGAGGAAGACGAAGCCCGCTCTGAGCTGGCGGGTGATGAGCGTGCGGGTTTCGTCGGTGAGGCCCGGCCATTCGTTCTCCAGGATGGTCATGCAGATTTGGAGATGGCGGGACTCGTCCCGGCCGATGCGGTGGAACATTTCGCTGAAGACCGGGTGCTGGGTGCCTGACGCCATGCCCCTGAACAGCGTCGAGGCGGCCATCTCGCCCATCATGAAACTGGTGAACAGGACCGGCAGCGAATATCTGCCCACGGCCGAGCTGTAGCCGTTCCAGTAGCGGCCGCCGTTGTGGTAGAGCCAGCCGATGTTGTTGTGGGCAGCGGACTCGAGGTCGTCCGATGGGGTCCAGTTGAGGGGGCCGCCCGGCCAGAGCTTGGCGATGGTGCGCTGGCAGCATTCCTCGTGGTTCATCTCGTCACGGGTGATCGAGAAGAAGCACTTGCGGACCGGGTCCTCCTCGTGCTTTTCGAATGCCTGGATGGTGGCTCGGGCGAACACCGCCGGTCCTGAGGCGTCGAAGTTCGCCAGGACCGCGAACCAGTACATGATTCCCAGGCGCTGCTCCCTGGTGAAGTCGTCCGGGCTGAGGCCGTCCCAGGGCAGGTCGGCCGGGTTCCAGACCATGCGCTTGGACTTCTCGTAGATGGCGGCGAGCTTCTCGGTCTCCACCCGCCATTCCATGGGATAGATATTGGGCTGCGGGACCTCTGGCGCCGGCCAGAAGCCGCCTTCCGGGATCGTGAGGTCCGCCATGGTTGTGACACCTCCTCTCCCATCCTGCGTGGCGGCGTCACGGCTTTCAAGTACGGGCACGCTGGGTGACGGCCACACAGACGAGGACGGCCAGCGCGGCGGCCACCGTGGCGAGGCCGAATCGTTCGCCCATGAACAGCCAGGCCCATAGGAGGGTCAGGAGGGGCTGGGTGAGCTGGGTCTGGCCCGCTCTGGCGATGCCGCCTCTGGCCAAGCCCGCGTACCAGGGGATGAAGCCCACGAACATCGAGATCACGGCCACGTACGCGAAGCCGATCGCGGCTTGGGGGGTCGGGGTCATCGGGGTGGTCAGGGCCAGGATCGCGGTGATGGGGACGGTTACGGGGAGGGAGAGGACGAGGGTGTGGGAGATCACCTGCCACCCTGGGGTTCGCCTGGACAGACGGCCGCCTTCCGTGTAGCCGATGGCCGCCGAGAGGAGCGCGGCCACCAGGAGGAGGTCTGGCCAGGTCGCCGCTGCCTGGGACTGGTCGTGTTGGGTGAGGGTGAAGGCGGTTACGGCTGTCGCTCCTACCACGCAGGCTGCCCAGAACAGAGGGCGGGGGCGTTCGGCGGCTCTCAGGACGGCGCAGGCTGCCGTGGCGGCTGGGAGGAGGGCTATGACCACGGCCGCGTGGGAGGTGCTGACGCCTAGGGCCAGAGCCAGGCCGCTGAAGATCGGGAAGCCGAAGACCACGCCCAGGGAGATCAGGGCGTAGGAGGGCCAGAGGGGTCTTGGGGGGAGGAGGGGGTGGTTGGTCGCTTTCAGGCAGGTCAGGGCTATCGCACCGGCCAAGGCGGCGCGGCCTGTCGCCACCAGCCAGGGATTCATGCCTTGCATGGCGTAGACGGTGGCCGGGAAGGAGCCGGAGAACGCAAGAACGCCCAGAAATGCCAGGGCTGTCCCTTGGCGGATGGGCGTGTTGCGGGGGTTCTGTTCGGGGGTGGGGGCGGGGGTGGCTTGGGGTGCGGACGTGTCAGGCGCGTGCGGGTGGGGTGCGGACGAGCCGGGCGCAGATGGGCCGGGCGCAGATGGGCGGGATGCGGGCGGGTCGGGCGGCAGAGACGGGCCCGAGCAGGGGTGCTTCTGGCGGGGGTGGTGGGTGGGAGGAGGGATCGCTACTCGGTCGGATGGAGTAGCGCTATCCTATTCTTTCATGAACAATGATAGCAGTATCGATCAAATCGCCACGATACTGCGTGAAGAGGCCGCCCGCCTCGGCCCGGGTGCCAGGCTCCCGTCCAGCCGGGAGATCATGCGCAGGCACAACGTCAGCCCCGTCACCGTCTCCCGCGCCATCGCGCAGCTCACCGCCGAGGGCAGGGTGGTCACCAGGCCGGGCAGCGGGGCTTTCGTGGCGCAGCGGGTCAGCGGGGCGCGTGAGGCCCCCGACCTGTCCTGGCAGACGGTCGCGCTCGGCGATCGGGTCGTGGACGAGGGGCCGACGGCGGCGTTGCTGGGCGGGGCGCCCGAAGGGGTGGTGCCGCTGACCGGCGGGTACCTGCATCCGGGGTTGCGGCCCGACAAGCAGTTGGCGGCAGCGGCGGCCAGGGCGGTGCGGAGGCCGGACGCGTGGGCCATGCCGCCCCTGACGGGGCTGCTGGAGCTGCGCAGGTGGTTCGCGAGGCAGGCCGGGGGCGAGGTGACGGCGGCTGACGCGTTGATCGTGAGCGGCGGGCAGGCGGCGCTGACGCACGCGTTCAGGGCTCTGGCCGCCCCCGGGACGCCGGTGCTGATGGAGACGCCCACGTACCCGGGGGCGATGGCCTCGGCGAAGGCTGCCGGGCTGCGGGCGACGGCCGTACCGGTGGACAGGGAGGGTGTGCGGCCCGACCTGCTGGCCGAGGCGTTCGCCGTCACCGGCGCGCGGGTCTTCTACTGCCAGCCCACCCTGCAGAACCCGACGGGCGCCACCCTGCCGCTCGAACGCCGCCTGCAGGTGCTCGAGGTGGCCAGGGCGGCGGGGGCGTTCGTGATCGAGGACGACTACGCCCGCTACCTGACCGAACACGCGCCGCCGTCCCTGGCGTCCATGGACGACCATGGGAGCGTGGTCCACGTCGGCTCGCTGACGAAGATCCTGTCGCCGAGCCTGCGGGTGGCGGCCGTCGTGGCCAGGGGGCCGGCCGCGCACCGGTTGCGGGCCAGTCAGCTGGTGGAGTCGTTCTTCGTGGCGCGGCCGTTGCAGGAGACGGCGCTGGAGTTCGTCGGGTCGCCGGCCTGGGGGCGGCATCTGACGGCCGTGCAGAGCGAGATCAGGACGCGGCGTGACGCGCTGGCCGCCGCGCTCGCCGCCCACATGCCGGAGGCCGAGCTGCGGCTGCTGCCCATCGGCGGGATGCACCTGTGGGTAGGGCTGCCCCCGGAGGTCGATGAGAACGCGCTGGTCGAGGCCGCCAGGGTCAACGGGGCGCTGGTGAGCCCCGGCAGGATGTACTACCCGTCGGAGCCGCCGGGGCCGCATGTCCGCCTCACCCACATCGCCGCCGCTCACCTGTCTGAGCTGCGCGAAGGGGTACGCAGACTGGCCGGGGCGCTGGCCCACATGGCGACATAGCGCGCCGCGCGTGTCCGATCGTGTCGAAGACCACTCGGCGTGCATGATCATAATGACCGGAGGTGTTCACCGACTCGTCGAGGACCGTTCCCGCTCGTGGTGTTCCATGTAGGTATGTGGCAACCGCGCCGAGACGGGGCCAGGAAGAGGGGTTCGCGTCGTCTCCAAGGGTCAAACACCGATACGGTGTAACTCGTGCCTTGTGGCATGGACGGCAGGCGAAGGAGCGGGCCGAGATGGCAGACGTAGGCGTCCGGGCGGCCCGGCGCGAGGATGTGCTCCAGGTTGCGAACACTCAGATCCGCGCCTGGCGCTACGGCTATCGGGACTTCCTCCCCGAAGGCCCACTCGAGCAGATGACAGGCGCGGCGGCCGAGAAGATGTGGCTGCGCCAGTGGGATGAGGCGATCGTCGCCCCGCCCACCCCCATGCACCGGGTGCTGGTGGCGGTGGAGACCATCCTCGACACCGAGGGGTTCCCGGCCCTCGGCGCGGGCGGCAGCGCCGCCCTCGTCACCCCCCGCGGCGGCGAGCGCGTGGTCGGGCTGGCCTCCCATGCCCCCGCCGAGGATCCCGACCTTGATCCCAGCGTGGTGGCCGAGATGCTGACGCTGCTGGTCGACCCCGATTTCGTCCGGCGGGGCCACGGCAGCCGCCTGCTCAACGCGACGGTCGACTACCTGCGTGAAGACGGTTTCCGGCAGATCGTGACCTGGGTGTTCGCCGACAACTACGCGGTGCTCGGGTTCCTTGAGTCGGCGGGCTGGGGCGAGGACATGGCAGAACGCGTTCTCGACATGGGCCGCCCGATCAGGATGGTCAGGCTCACGACGGACATCAGCTAGGCAGCTACGCGCAGCGGACAAGAGGTCTCGGCAAATATGGCAACTCCCGGCCAGTGGATCGCCGGCGCGCGCCCGCGCACGCTGCCCAACGCCATCGTCCCCGTCATGGTCGGCACGGGCGTGGCGATCGGCGAGGGCGGCTTCGTGTGGTGGCGTGCGATCCTGGCGCTGCTCGTGGCGCTTTCGCTGCAGATCGGCGTCAACTACGCCAACGACTACAGCGACGGCATCCGCGGCACCGACGACCAGCGGGTCGGCCCGATGCGGCTGGTGGGCTCGCAGGCGGCGGCGCCCCGGCAGGTGCTGTTCGCGGCATTGGGCTGTTTCGCGCTCGCGGCGGTGCTGGGGCTCGTCCTGGTGATCGTCACGCGGGCGTGGTGGGTGCTGCTGGTGGGTGCCGCGGCGATCGCGGCGGCCTGGTTCTACACCGGCGGCAAGCGCCCGTACGGCTACCGAGGGCTGGGCGAGCCGGCCGTGTTCGTGTTCTTCGGGATCGTGCCCGTGGTCGGCACCGCGTACGTGCAGACCGAGCACCTGAGCTGGGCGGCGTTCTTCGCCTCCATCCCGGTGGGCTTGTTGTCCTGTTCGATGCTGGTCGTGAACAATCTGCGTGACGTGGGCACCGACGGCCAGGCGGGCAAGCGAACGCTGGCGGTCGTGCTGGGGGCCGAGCGCACCCGTGCGCTCTATGTGGCCTGCCAGGTGATCCCGTTCGTGGTGGCGCTGGCGATGGTCCCCATCACGCCGTGGGCCGCGCTCGTGCTGCTCGCCGCGCCGCTGGCGGTCTCCCCCATCAAGATCGTGCTGGGCAAGGCGGTGGGCCCGGCGCTGATCGCGGTGCTGCAGCAGACGGGCAAGCTGCAGATGGCGTACGGATTGTTGTTCGCGGTGGGTCTGTCGATCATCTTTTAGGGTGGGATGGTGAAGGATTTCATCGCCGGGCTGCCCAAGTGCGAGCTCCACCTGCACATCGAGGGCACTTTGGAGCCGGAGCTCAAGTTCGAGCTGGCCAGGCGTAACGGTCTGGAGCTGCCGTACGCCTCCGCCGAGGAGATGCGGGCCGCCTACGCCTTCGACGACCTGCCGTCCTTCCTCAAGATCTATTACGAGGGCATGCAGGTGCTGCGCACCGAGCCCGACTTCTACGACCTGGCCATGGGCTACCTGCGCAGGGCCGCCGAGCAGAACGTCCGCTACGCCGAGATCTTCTTCGACCCGCAGGCGCACACCTCACGCGGTGTGCCGTTCGACGTGGTGATCCGCGGGCTGCGCAGGGCGCTCATGGACGCCGAGGCCAGGCTCGGGGTGCGGGCCCAGCTCATCATGTGCTTCCTGCGCGACTTCCAGGCCGAGTACGCGATGGCGACGCTGCTGGAGTCGCTGCCCTACAGGGAGTGGATCGCCGGCGTCGGGCTGGACTCCGACGAGAAGGGCAACCCACCTGCCAAGTTCGCGGCCGTCTACGAACGCGCCCGCCAGGAGGGCTACCTCCTGACCATGCACTGCGACGTGGACCAGGACAACGCCGTCGAGCACATCCGCCAGGCCATCGAGGACATCGGCGTCGACCGCATCGACCACGGCGTCAACATCCTGGAGGACCAGCGGCTGGTGGAGACGGTCCTGGCGCGCGGCATCGGGCTGACGTGCTGCCCCATCTCCAACGGCCACGTCACCGACTCGATGAAGGCCGAGGGCATCCGCAAGCTCATGGACCTGGGCGTCCGCGTGACGGTCAACTCCGACGATCCCGCCTACTTCGCGGCCTACGTGCAGGAGAACCTCGAAGCCCTTCAGAACGCGCTCCAGCTCACCCGGCAGGAGCTCGCCCAGCTCGAACGGAACGCCTTCGAGATCACTTGGCTGCCCCGCCATCGCAAGGACGCCTACCTCGCCGAAATCAACGCATACGTCTCCTGAACACCTCCACCCTGGGAAGCCACCCCGACCGTGCCCACGGACGTCGAGGCGAGGAGCCGCCGCCTCCCGAAGGTGGTCCCCACGGCGTGAGGCCGGGTGGGGAAGCCCTGACTGCTCACTCGTGGTTTCCCCGAATTCCTGGACGTGGACGCGCTGCTGGCCGGCGCAGGAATCAGGGCTCGCGGCGCATCACCACGCGCGGGGCGATCTCGATGCCGAGCTCGCGTTCACGCTCCACCAGCGCGCGCAGCTCAGGCCCCCATTCGGGCTCGGGCATGACGGAGAAGCCGTGGCGCTCGTACCACGGCGCGTTCCACGGCACATCCCGATAGGTCGTCAGCGTCACGGCGGGCGCGCCCGAGGCCCGCGCGTGGTCGATCACCGCCGTCATCAGCCGCCCGCCGATGCCCTGGCGCATGCTCGCGGGGTGGACGGCGAGCTGTTCGAGATGCAGGTTGCCGTCAACCCGGCCGACCAGCGCGAACCCGGCGGGAGGCGCCCCCTCGACCAGGACCGACCCCGGGTCGTCCACCTCTTCGATCATGGTGGTGCCCGGTGGGAAAACGATGCCCACCTGCTCGAACAGCCGATCTGCGGCCAGCTCGATCGAGACCAGCCCGGAGAGGTCGTCCGCCTCCGCCCATCGCACCATGGCGACACGATCTCACGTTTCCGGTGGATCTCGCGGCTCGTATTAGGGTTGAAGATCGTAGGCCCGGCTGTGCGGAGCCGGGGACCCTCTCCTCACGACGTGCCCACGGCTCACCAGAGCGGGTCGTGGGCAACGTCGTGCTCCCTAAAGGTCGAGGAGGGGCTCCAGGCCGACCGTGAGGCCGGGAAGCTCGCGCACCCGGCGCACCCCCAGCAACACCCCGGGTGTGAACGACGCCCGGCTCATCGTGTCGTGCCGGATCGTGAGGATCTCGCCGTCGCCGCCGAGCAGCACCTCCTGGTGCGCGATCAGCCCCGACAGCCGCACCGCGTGCACGCGGACGCCCCCCACGTCGGCCCCACGAGCCCCCGCAAGGGCCGTGCTGGTGGCGTCGGGCATCTGGGCCAGGCCCGCCTTCACGCGCGCCTCAGCCACCATCTCAGCCGTGCGACGGGCCGTTCCGGACGGCGCGTCGGCCTTGCCCGGGTGGTGCAGCTCGACGATCTCGGCGGACTCGAAGTAGCGGGCCGCCTGCTGCGCGAAGTGCATCATCAGCACCGCGGCGATGCCGAAGTTGGGGGCGATCAGGCAGTTGGCGCCGGGAGATGCCGCCAGCCAGCCGCGTACGGTCTCCAGCCGCCCCTCGTCGAACCCGGTCGTGCCCACCACCGGATGGATGCCGTGGCCGATCGCCCATTCGAGGTTGTCCATGACCACGTCGGGGTGGGTGAAGTCGACCACCACCTCGGCGCCCTGCAGCCCCTCGACGGGGTCGTCCTTGTCGAGCGCGGCCACCAACTCCATGTCGGTGGCCGCCTCGACCGCCTTGCACACCTCGACGCCCACACGCCCGCGGGCCCCGAGCACACCTACCCTGATCACAGGCAGACCCTATCGGATGGCGTCGGTGAAGTCCTTGTCGCCGTACGGGCCGATCACCGCGAGCGTGAGCGGCCGGTGCAGCACGTCGGCGGCCACCTCGGCGATCTCGTCGGGGGTGACGGACTCGATGCGCGACAGCACCTCGTCCACCGACATCAGCTCGTCGTAGACCAGCTCGTTCTTGCCGATGCGGGACATCCGCGAACCGGTGTCCTCCAGGCCGAGCACGAGCCCGCCGCGCATCTGCCCCTTGCCCCGCATGATCTCGTCGGCGCTCAGCCCTTCGGTCACCACCCTGGACACCTCGTCCCGGCAGATCTTGAGCACGTCGTCGATCTTCGACGGCAGGCAGCCCACGTAGATCCCGAACTGCCCGGTGTCGGCGTAGGCCGAGGTGTAGCTGTAGGCGGAGTAGGCCAGGCCGCGTTTCTCCCTGATCTCCTGGAAGAGCCGGGAGGACATGCCGCCGCCCAGCGCCGCGTTCAGCACGCCGAGCGCGAACCTGCGATCGTCGGTGCGGGACAGGCCGAGCGTGCCGAGCACCAGGTTGGCCTGCTCGGTCGGCCGGTCGAGCACCCTGACGCCCGAGCGCGTCTGCGCGCCCGGGCCCGTGGTGCGCGGCGCGGAGAACTCGGCGGGCCCGCCCAGCGCGCCCGCCCGCTCGTACGCCCTCGTCACCAGCTCGACGACCTCTTCGTGCCGCACGTTGCCCGCCACCGACACGACCGTGCGCCGGGGACGGTAGTAGCGCTCGTAGTACTCGGCGATCCGCTCGCGGCCCAGGGCGTTGATCGAGTCGACCGTGCCCAGGATCGGCCGGCCGATCGCCGAGTCACCGTACAGCGCGGCGGCGAACTGCTCGTGCACCACGTCGGAGGGGTCGTCGTCGTGCATGGCGATCTCCTCAAGGATCACGCCCCGCTCCGACTCGACGTCCTGCTCGGTCACCAGCGAGCTGGTCACCACGTCGGAGAGCACGTCGACCGCGATCGGCAGATCGTCGTCGAGCACCCGCGCGTAGTAGCAGGTGTACTCCTTGGCGGTGAAGGCGTTGATCTCGCCGCCGATGCCCTCGATGGAGGCGGAGATCTGCATGGCGTCACGCGTCGGGGTGCCCTTGAACAGCAGGTGTTCGAGGAAGTGGGTGGCCCCCATGTGCTCGGGGGCCTCGTCGCGCGAGCCGATGCCGACCCACATGCCGACCGCGACGCTGCGCACGGTCGGCATGGTCTCGGTCACCACGCGCAGCCCACCCGGCAGGACCGTGCGGCGGACCACTCCGGCACCGTCCTTGCCAGGGTGAAGCGTCGTTGTACTCACAGCCCCTCCAGGGTGACCAGAGTGCCGAAAGGGGTGTCGGTCACGAGTTCCGGTCGTCCCCGTCGCCGCTGCGGGTGGTGCGCACGCGGGTGCGGGTGCGGCGAGGACGCTCGGACTTGTCCTCGCCGGCGGGCGCGGCGGCCTCGGGCTCGGGAGCACTCTCCCCGCCCTCGGCGGCCTTGGCCTCCTTCTCGGCGGCCTCCTTCTCGATGACCTCGACGGGCACCAGGGAGAGCTTGCCCCGGCCGTCGATCTCGGCGATCTCGACCTGGATCTTCTCGCCGACGCCCATCACGTCCTCGACGTTCTCGATGCGCTTGCCGCCGTGCAGCTTGCGGATCTGCGAGACGTGCAGCAGGCCGTCCTTGCCCGGCATGAGCGAGATGAACGCGCCGAAGGCGGCGATCTTGACGACCGTGCCCAGGTAGCGCTCGCCGACCTCCGGCATGTGCGGGTTGGCGATGCCGTTGATCGCCGACCTGGCGGCCTCGGCGGACGGGCCGTCGGTGGCGCCGATGTAGATCGTGCCGTCGTCCTCGATGGTGATCTCGGCGCCCGTGTCGTCCTGGATCTGGTTGATCATCTTGCCCTTGGGGCCGATGACCTCGCCGATCTTGTCGACGGGGACCTTGATGGTGATGATGCGCGGCGCGGTCGGGTTCATCTCCGCCGGAGAGGCGATCGCCTCCTGCATCACGTCGAGGATCGCCAGACGGGCGCCCTTGGCCTGCTTCAGCGCCCCCGCGAGCACGCTCGCCGGGATGCCGTCGAGCTTGGTGTCGAGCTGCAGCGCGGTGATGACGTCCTTGGTGCCGGCGACCTTGAAGTCCATGTCGCCCATGGCGTCCTCGGCGCCGAGGATGTCGGTCAGGGTGACGTAGGCGTCGCCCTCGCCGATCAGGCCCATCGCGATGCCCGCGACCATCTCCCTGAGCGGCACACCGGCGTCGAGCAGCGCCATCGTCGAGGCGCAGACCGAGCCCATCGAGGTGGAGCCGTTGGAGCCGAGCGCCTCGGAGACCTGGCGGATGGCGTAGGGGAACTCCTCGCGCGAAGGCAGCACCGGGATCAGCGCCCGCTCGGCCAGCGCGCCGTGGCCGATCTCGCGCCGCTTGGGCGAGCCCACGCGGCCGGTCTCGCCGGTGGAGTAGGGCGGGAAGTTGTAGTTGTGCATGTAGCGCTTGGTCCGCTCAGGGTTGAGCGTGTCGATGACCTGCTCCATGCGCAGCATGTTCAGCGTGGTGATGCCGAGGATCTGGGTCTCGCCGCGCTCGAACAGCGCCGAGCCGTGCACCCGGGGCACCACGTGGACCTCGGCCGACAGGGCGCGGATGTCCTTGGTGCCGCGGCCGTCGATGCGCACGCCCTCGTTGATGACCCGCTCGCGCATGAGCTTCTTCATCACCGAGCGGAACGCGGCCGAGATCTCCTTCTCCCGCCCCTCGAACTCGGGCAGGAGCTTCTCGGCGGCCAGCGCCTTGACCTTGTCCAGCTCGTTCTCGCGCTCCTGCTTGCCGGGGATGGTCAGCGCGGCGGTCAGCTCGGTCTTCACCGCGGCCTCGACCGCGGCGTAGACGTCCTCCTGGTAGTCGAGGAAGACCGGGTACTCGGCCGTCTCCTTGGCCGCGACCCGCGCGATGCGCGACTGCGCCTCGCACAGCACCTTGATGAAGGGCTTGGCGGCCTCCAGGCCCTGCGCCACCGTCTCCTCGGTGGGCGCGACGGCGCCCTCGGCGACCAGCTTGAGCGTGTCCTTGGTGGACTCGGCCTCGACCATCATGATCGCGACGTCGCCGTCCTCCAGCACCCGCCCCGCCACGACCATGTCGAACGTGGCCCGCTCCAGCTCGTGGTGCGTCGGGAAGGCCACCCACTGGCCCTCGATCAGCGCGACGCGCACACCGCCGATCGGGCCGCTGAACGGCAGCCCGGCGAGCTGGGTGGACAGCGACGCGGCGTTGATGGCGACCACGTCGTAGAGGTGGTCGGGGTTGAGCGCCATGACGGTGGCGACAACCTGGATCTCGTTGCGCAGGCCCTTGACGAACGACGGGCGCAGCGGCCGGTCGATCAGCCGGCAGGTGAGGATGGCGTCCTCGGAAGGACGGCCCTCACGGCGGAAGAACGAGCCGGGGATGCGGCCCGCGGCGTACATTCGCTCTTCGACGTCGACCGTCAGCGGGAAGAAGTCGAAGTTCTCCTTCGGAGACTTGGACGCGGTGGTCGCGGAGAGCACCATCGTGTCGTTGTCGAGATAGGCGATGGCCGAACCCGCCGCCTGGCGCGCCAGACGACCGGTCTCGAACCGGATTGTGCGCGTGCCGAACGAGCCGTTGTCTATAACGGCTTCAGCAGTGTGGACACCCTCCACGGGGGACCTCCTTGTAGTCGGTCTCCCGCGCCCTTTTCACCGGCACCCTCGTTAGGTGCAGCGCCGGTCTTCGATCGAAGCGCCCGGTCGAGGATCACTGTCGTTCCTACCGGAAGCCACTACCGAGGACCGGCCCGCAGGCGTCGCGGGTCGCATGGTGCTCAGCGGACGCGGGGGCTGTGTGTCTCGGATCTTCAGTTGTACGTCAGGCGCCGGGCGGTTTCACCTCGCCGCGCTCATCGCGCCTGACCATGGGCTCCAACCCAACTTCAGGAACCCATATGAGAAGGGAGCGGCGCGTGCGCCGCTCCCTTGTCATGCTATCGGCGCAGGCCGAGCCGCTCGATGAGCGAGCGGTAGCGCTGGATGTCGACCTTCTGCAGGTACTTCAGCAGGCGACGCCGGCGACCGACGAGCAGAAGCAGGCCACGACGGCTGTGGTGGTCGTGCTTGTGCGTCTTCAGGTGCTCGGTGAGCTCGCTGATGCGCTTGCTGAGCAGCGCGATCTGCACCTCGGGCGAACCGGTGTCGCCCTCGGCCGTCGCGTACTCGCTGATGATGGACTTCTTGGCAGCGGTGTCGAGAGACACGGCTCTCCTTCGATCTACGGACACGCACGAATAAGACGAAAGTGCGAACGACCGTGCGTGCCTACAGTCGCCGCGGGTGAAGGCCGTCATAAGGGCAGCGCAACGCGCCGCCTGAAGCCGACGTGTAAGACTATCACCTTCGTTCGTTACGCGTTGCCACGCCCGCCCATCATGCTCCGGGCGCGGTGGTTTTTCCTTCCGTACGCGCTGCCGTGGCCCCCACCCGCCGCCCCCGGCTGGCCTCTGTCCAGGGAAACGGCCGCTGACCGGTCAGTGGCGCGCCACCGTTACGGAGCGAAACGTCAACCGGTTACGTGGTCAGGCGGCGGGTGGCGGCCACGTCGGCGTGGATCTGGGCGATCAGCGCGTCGATCGACTCGAATCGGGTGTTGCCCCGCAGGCGCGCCGCGAACTCGACCGCCACATGCGCCCCATAAAGCTCAAGGTCGTCGCGGTCCAGCGCGTACGCCTCCACCGTGCGCGGCACCCCCTCGAACGTCGGGTTGGTGCCGACCGAGATCGCCGCCGGCCACCGTTCGCCTTCGTAGAGGGCGGGCATGTTGGCCACCGGGACGCATTCCAGCCAGCCCGCGTACACCCCATCGGCGGGGATGGCCGTGTATTGGGGCGTTTCGACGTTGGCGGTGGGGAAGCCGAGTTGGCGGCCGCGCTGGTAGCCGCGTACGACCACGCCCTCCACGCGGTGCGGGCGGCCGAGCTCGCTGGCCGCGCCCTCGACGTCGCCCGCCACCAGGCGCTCGCGGATCGACGTGGCGGAGACGGCGTCAAGAGTCGGTATGGATTCCACCGCGAAATCGCATTTTTCGCCCAGCGTCCGCAAAGTCTCGACGTTGCCCTTCCCCCCGTACCCGAACACGAACTCCTCCCCCACCACGACGACCGCCGCCCGAAGCCGCTCGGCCAGCAGCGACTGGGCGAAGTCGTCCGGGCTGGTCCGCGACACCTCCAGCGTGAACTCCACGACCTCGACCTCGTCGATCCCCAGCCCCTTCAGCAACTCGGCCCTGCGCCGGGGGTTGGTCAGCCGCTGCGGATGCGACCCTGGCCGCACCACCTCGTCAGGATGCGGCTCGAACGTGACCGCCACGCTCCGCAGGCCCCGCTCCCCCGCGACGGCGACGGCGCGCTCGACGACCCGCTGGTGCCCGCGATGGACCCCGTCGTACACGCCGATGGTGACGACAGACCTTCCCGAACCCTGCACGCTAGGCCCCATTCGCTCGTGGCTCGATCAATCCGAGACAAGCCTGCCACGCGCCGGGCGGTTCGCTCCAACCGGGGAGATAGGATCGGCCATCATGCCTCGTTACGCGCTGCTGATCCTGCCCGCCTTCAACCGGGTCTACGGCGAGAGCTCCATCCGGCTGACCATGAGCGAGCTGGCCGTCTTCAGCGACAGGGCGCTCGCCGGCAGGGTGCCGGCCAGCGAGGAGACCACGATCGGCGGCGTGCCGTACGTGACGTTCGAGACCTCCGAGCCCCTCGCAGGGCCCGACGTCGCGCTGCTGTCCAACCTCTCCTCGGTCTACGCGCTCTTCGGCCTGGAGGGCGATCTGCTCAGGCCGCTGACCATGCGGCCCCTCGACCGGCTGAGCAGCGACCTGATCACCATCCAGAAGTACGCGGGCAAGACCAACGAGCACTTCACCAAGCTGCTGCTCAACGTCACCGCTCTGGCCGGCGACAAGGGCCTGGGCGGGCGCCTTGCGGTGCTCGACCCGCTGTGCGGGCGCGGCACGACCCTCAACCAGGCCCTCATGTACGGCTGCGACGCCTCGGGCATCGACGTCGACGGCAAGGATTTCGAGGCCTACACCGGCTTCATCAAGACCTGGCTGCGCAACAAGCGCCTCAAGCACACCGCCGAGACCGTTCCCGTGCGCCGCGAGCGGGCGCTGGTCGGGCGGCGGCTCAACGTCACGTTCGGGCTGTCGAAAGAGTCGGTCAAGGCGGGCGACGTGCAGCATCTGAGCGTGGTCAACGCCGACACGCTCAAGAGCCGTGAGTTCTTCAAGCCGCGCTCGTTCGACGTCCTGGCCGCCGACGCCCCCTACGGCGTCCAGCACGGCAGCAAGGGCGGCGCCGGTCTGTCGCGCAGCCCTCTGGAGCTGCTGCGCCAGGCCGTGCCCGTCTGGGCCGAGCTGCTGCGGCCCGGGGGCGCGATGGGCATCGCCTGGAACACCTACGGCGGCAAGAGTTCGGAGCTGGCCAAGATCCTCGTGGCCGCCGGGCTCGACGTGATGGACTATCCCGACTTCGAGCACTGGGTGGATCAGGCGATCGTCCGCGACATCATCGTGGCCCGCAAACCTTCGTGAACCGCCGGGCCTCAGCCTGCGAAGACGGCGATGGGCTTGGCGATCCTGCCCTGCTCCTCCACCAGCGCCAGCAGTTCGCCCTCCGGCCCGAACACCCCGATCGGCCCCTCGCCCAGCCCGGCCGAGGGCAGCCGGCCCCCGTGGCCGATGACGCGCGCCTCATCGGCGGTCACGTCCCTGCGCGGGAAGGCAGCCGCCACCGCCTGCCCGATCGGCAGGATGACGCACTCCTCCGCAAGCTGCTCGACGGTCCTGGCCAGCGACAGGTCGTAGGGGCCCACCCGGGTACGCCGCAGCCGCGTCAGGTGGCCGCCGACCCCGAGCCCGGCCCCCAGGTCGCGGGCCAGTGCGCGGATGTAGGTGCCGCTGGAGCAGGTCACGACCGCGTCCACGTCCACGACGTCGCCCACGGCCCTGATGTCCAGCACCTCGAACGAGCGCACGGTGACGGGCCTGGCCCGCAGTTCGACCTCCTCGCCCGCCCGCGCCTTCTTGTAGGCCCGCTGCCCGTTCACCTTGATGGCGCTGACCTGCGGCGGGACCTGCATGATCGTCCCGGTCAGCGCCGCCACACCCTTGTGGACCTCGGCGGGCGTCACCCGCGCCGCGGACGCGGACGCGGTCACCTCGCCTTCGGCGTCGTCGGTGTTGGTGCTGACGCCGAGCCGGATCGTGGCCTCATACACCTTCTCGGTCAGCGTCAGGTGCCCCAGCAGCCTGGTCGCCTTCTCCACGCCGATCACCAGCACGCCGGTGGCCATCGGGTCGAGCGTGCCCGCGTGGCCGACCCTGCGGGTGCCCGCGATGCGCCGCATCTTGGCGACCACGTCGTGAGACGTCCAGTCGCCCGCCTTGTCGACGATGATCAGACCGCTCTCGGCCATCAAGCCTTCCCCAGCTCTCGCCTGAAGGCGGCCATGGTCTCCTCCACGCTGTCGTGGGAGGTGTACCCGGCCGCGTTGTGATGCCCGCCGCCGCCCAGGGCCACGCACACGGCCCCCACGTCGACGGCGCCCTTGGATCTGGTGGACACCTGCCAGGCGCCCTGGTCGTCCTCTTTGAGCACGACCGCGACCTCGGCCTCGTCGGTGCGGCGCACGATGTCGATGATGCCCTCGACCTCGGAGTACGGCAGTCCGTACGCGGCCCGGTCCACCCGCGTCACGTACGTCCACACCAGGCCGTCCTCCAGCATCACCCGCTCCAGGGCCCCCGCCAGCACCTTGAGGTAGCTGAACGGCGAGCGGTCCCACAGCTCGCGGGCGATCTCGTCCGTGCGCAGCCCCGTCGCCACCAGCCTGGCGGCCATCTGGTGCACCGCGGGCGTGGTCGAGGAGTGGCGGAAGGAGCCCGTGTCGGTCACCAGCCCCGCGTACAGGCACGTGGCGATGTCGCGGTCGAGCCGCCCGCCGAGCCGGTAGATGAGCTGCTCGGCGAGCACGGCGGTGGCCGCGGCGGTGGAGTCGATGAGGCTGAGCGTGCCGAACCCCTCGTTGGACGGGTGGTGGTCGACCACGATCACCTCGCGCGCCGCGGCGGTGTTGGCCCGCAGCAGCCCCAGCCGTTCGAACGTGGAGGAGTCGAACGTGATCATCAGCGCCGGCTCCGCCGGGAACTCCTCCGGCGGCACCAGCAGATCCTGACCGGGCAAAAAACGCAGCAGCCGAGGCACCGCGAAGTGCCGGTCGCCGAACGAGGCCGCGACCCGCTTGCCCAGCGACCGCAGCGCGAACCCGACGGCCAGCATCGAGCCGAGCGCGTCGCCGTCGGGCGTCACGTGGCAGGACAGGGCGACCTCGTCGGCCGCGCTGATCAGCCGCAGCGCCCGATCCCAGTCGGCCTCCGCGATGGCGGACCTGGGCCCGCCGCCGCCCTCGTCACGGGACTCCGCTCGCGCCGGGCGGTCGGCCCGGCGGGCTTCGTCACGAACGTCGGGCGTCACGCCTGATCGTCCTCGCCCTCGTCGGGCTTGCGGTAGGGGTCGGCCTCGCCGGCGTAGGAGGCGCTCTGGGCCTGGCGCGCCACCTCGGCGTCGCGCGCCTTGGCCACGTTGATCAGGTCGTCGAGTTGGCGCGCGCTGTCGGGCAGGGGGTCGTGCTTGAACGTCAGAGTGGGGGTGAAGCGAACGCCCGTCTGCCGGCCCACTTCGGAGCGGATGATCCCCTTGGCGCTTTCGAGCGCCGCCGCGCTGTCGGCCCGCTCGACCTCGGAGCCGAACACCGTGTAGAACACCGTCGCCTCGCGGAGATCCGCGGTGATGCGCGTGTCGGTCACGGTGACGAAGCCCAGGCGCGGGTCCTTGATCCGCCGCTCCAGCATTTCTGCGACGATCTGCTGGATGCGGTCGGCGAGCTTGCGCGCTCGTGCGGCATCCACCATGGTTCGCTCCCCCTCACGCACGACCTGGCCGTGCAGTTGTTCAATCTTCGTCGTTGTAGAGCCGCTGCCGGGCCGACAGCAGCTCGATCTCGGGGCGGAAGGCCACCATCCGCTCGCAGGCGTTCAGCACCTCGTTGCAGTTTCCCGCCGTGGCGGAGACCACCGCGACGCTGACCTCCGCCCTGCGGTGCAGATCGAGATGGCCGGTCTCAGCCACCGCGATGCTGGGATAACGGCGCTGCAGCTCGGCGATCAGCGGACGCACGACAGAGCGCTTCTGCTTGAGCGATCTGACGTCGCCGAGCAGGATGTCCAGGGTTAGAGCACCCACATACATCGTTGGCAACCACCGCTTGAACTGGTGTGGTGGACGCACGACCGGCCCGCTGCGGTGGGGAGGGGGTCAGGACGTGCGACAGGCGCCCGGCGGATGTCCCGCCGGGCGCCCGGCCGCGTGTCACACGCGCGGCTTCTCCCGCATCTCGAACGTCTCGATCACGTCGTCGATCCGCAGGTCGTTGTAGCCGACCCCGATACCGCACTCGAAGCCCTCGCGGACCTCGGTCGCGTCATCCTTGAAGCGACGCAGCGAGGAGACGGTCAGGTTGTCGGCGATGACGACGCCATCGCGGATCACCCTGGCCTTGCTGTTGCGGACGATCAGGCCGGAGCGGACCAGAGAACCGCCGATGTTGCCGATCTTCGGCACCTTGAAGATCTCGCGGACCTCCGCCGTGCCGAGCTGAACCTCTTCGAACTCGGGCTTGAGCATGCCCTTGAGCGCCGCTTCGATCTCCTCGATCGCCTGGTAGATGACCGAGTAGTAGCGGATGTCGACGCCCTCGCGCTCGGCCAGGTCGCGCGCCCGCGGCTCGGGGCGCACGTTGAAGCCGATGATGACCGCGTTGTCGTCGGCGACGGCCAGGTTGACGTCGTACTCGGTGATGGCGCCGACCGCGCGGTGCAGGACACGGAGCCTGACCTCGTCGCCGACGTCGATCTTGAGCAGGGCGTCTTCCAGGGCCTCCACCGAACCGGACACGTCGCCCTTGATGATGAGCTTGAGCTCGTCGACGCTGCCCTTCTCGAGGTCCTTGAAGATGTCCTCGAGGCTGCGGCGACGGCTCGACTTCGCCATGTCGGCGGTGCGCTTGCGCGCCGCGCGCTGCTGGGCGATCTGGCGGGCCATCCGGTCGTCGGTGACGACGATGAAGTTGTCACCGGCGCTCGGCACGGCCGTCAGACCCATCACCTGGACGGGACGCGACGGCGTCGCCTCTTCGACCGGCTCGCCGTTGTCGTCGAGCAGCGCCCGGACGCGGCCGAACGCCTCGCCACAGACGATCGAGTCGCCGACGCGCAGCGTGCCGCGCTGGACCAGGACGGTCGCGACGGGGCCGCGGCCCCGGTCGAGGTGGGCCTCGATCGCGATGCCCTGGGCGTCCATCGTCGGGTTGGCGCGCAGGTCGAGCTCGGCGTCCGCGGTCAGCAGGATGGCCTCGAGGAGGTTGTCGATGCCCGTGCCGTTCTTCGCCGAGATGTCGACGAACAGCGTCGAGCCGCCGTACTCCTCCGCCACCAGGCCGTACTCGGTGAGCTGGGCCCGGACCTTGCTGGGGTCGGCGCCCTCCTTGTCGACCTTGTTGACCGCGACCACGATCGGCACGTCGGCCGCCTGGGCGTGGTTGAGCGCCTCGATCGTCTGCGGCTTGACACCGTCGTCGGCCGCGACCACCAGCACCGCGATGTCGGTGGACTTGGCGCCTCGGGCACGCATGGCGGTGAACGCCTCGTGACCCGGGGTGTCGATGAAGGTGACCTTACGGTCCTGGCCCTCGTGCTCGGTGGCGACCTGGTAAGCGCCGATGTGCTGGGTGATGCCACCCGCCTCGCGCGCCACCACGTTGGTCTTGCGGATGGCGTCGAGCAGTTTGGTCTTACCGTGGTCGACGTGACCCATGACGGTCACGACCGGCGGACGCGCGGCCAGGTCGGCCTCGTCGCCCTCGTCCTCGCCGAACTCGATGTCGAAGGCCTCGAGAAGCTCGCGGTCCTCCTCCTCCGGGCTGACGACCTGGATGTTGTAGTCGAGCTCGCCGCCGAGGATCTGCAGCGTCTCCTCGCTCACCGACTGCGTGGCGGTCACCATCTCGCCGAGGTGCAGCATGATCTGCACGAGCGAGGCGGGGTTGGCGCCGATGCGGTCGGCGAAGTCGGCCAGGGACGCGCCGCGCGGCAGGCGGATGACCGCGCCGTTGCCACGGGCGACCTGCACACCGCCGATCGCCGGGGCCGACATGTTGTCGAACTCCTGGCGCCTCTGCCGCTTCGACTTGCGCCCGCGGGCAGGACGGCCGCCGGGACGCCCGAAGGCTCCCGCGGTGCCGCCGCCACGGCCACGACCGCCGCCACCGGGACGACCGGCGAAACCGCCGCCGCCACCGCCGGGACCGCCGGTGCCGGTGCGCTGACCGCCGCCGCCGGGACCACCGCCGGGACGGCCGCCGAAACCGCCGCCACCACCGGGACGGCCACCGCCGCCACCGCCAGGACGGCCACCGCCGCCACCACCGGGACGACCGCCACCGCCGCCGCCACCGCCGGGACGGCCACCGCCGCCACCACCACCGGGGCCGGCAGGACGGCCCTGCGGCATCATCATCGGGTTGGGCCGCGGACCACCAGGACGGGGACCGCCCGCACCGGGACCGGGACGCGGACCGCCCGAGGGCGGACCAGGACGCGGACCCGCGGGACGCGGACCACCGTCACGACCCTGCGGCGGACGCGGCATGGCGCCGTCGCGTGGCGGGCCGTCGCGGCGCTCGCGCTGGCCGGGGCCGCCGCCTCCGCGGTTGCCGCCGGGACGCGGCGGACGGGACTGGCCCATGCCGGTGGCGTTGGACGAGAACGGGTTGTTACCGGGACGCGGACCACGCGGGCCGGGCTTGGGACCCTGGCCGGGACGCGGGCCGCCGCCACGCTCGCCACGCTCCCCGCTGGGACGCGGAGCGTGCGTGGAGCCGCCGCCACGCTCCCCGCCACCGCCGCCGCCGGAAGGCCCCGGACGGGGGCCGGGCTTGGGACCCGGACGGGCGGCGGGACCGGGACGCGGACCCGGAGTCGGACGAGCGGGCGCGCCGCTCTCGAAACGTGCCTGCGGAGCCCCGGAGGTCTCACCGCGCGCGGCCTCGGGCTGCTGCGTCGGCTGGTGCGGCATCGGCACCGGCGGACGCGGCGCGGGGCCGCCGCCCGCGGAACCGCCGCCCGCAGGACCACCGCCCGCGGGACCGCCGCCCGCAGCGGGGCCTGGACGCGGACCGGGCTTGGGACCCGGACGCGGCGGGGCCGAGGGGACCGGCGCCTGCCTGGCGCCGTTGCCGGCCTGGCTGTCCGCCGGCCGGGGAGCAGCCTTAGGCGGCTGCGGCTTGTTGGACGGCTGACCGCCGCCTCTTGAGGGCCCACCCTTCGATGCGCCCAGAGCTTCGGTGAGCCTGCGGACCACCGGCGCCTCGATGGTCGAGGACGCCGAGCGGACGAACTCTCCCATCTCCTGGAGCTTGGCCATGACGACCTTGCTCTCTACGCCGAACTCCTTAGCGAGCTCGTATACCCGGACCTTCGCCACTGCACTCCCTTACTCGGCCCGGGAGGCTGGCTATGCCGTCCGGACCGTCGCTACCTTGACGTCTTCATCGCCGCGTGCTCATCAGGCGCTCATAGCAATCTGACTCCGCCCATCAACTCGGCGTCCTACATGACATTTCGTGGTCCTCCTCCAGGTGTGCCCGCACGCGCGAGACGTCAAGCGACCCCGCTACGCGAAACGCGCGCGAGAACGCTCGGCGACGCTCGGCAAGCTCCAGACAGTTCAAGGACGGATGCAGCGATGCACCGCGGCCAGGAAGCCGTCCTCGCAGGTCAGGGACCACATGATCCTCAACCAGCACCAAGCGGAGCAGCTCGGACTTAGCCGTGCGTACCCTGCAGCCCACACAGGTGCGCTGTGGGGCCGCGTGGCCACCATATTCCAGCTTACCGTGTTGACGCATCTACGGAACCGGCGGCATCTTCGGCCTGTGTGTCCGGCCGGATGTCGATCCGCCATCCGGTGAGCCTCGCGGCGAGCCGGGCGTTCTGCCCCTCTTTCCCGATGGCCAGCGAGAGCTGGTAGTCGGGCACGGTCACCCGGGCGACGCGCCCCTCGAGATCGAGGACCTCAACGTGGGAAACACGCGCGGGCGACAGGGCATTCCCGACGAACTCGCCCGGGTCCTCCGACCAGTCGATGATGTCGATCTTCTCGCCGTGTAGTTCCGTCATCACGTTGCGCACCCGCGAACCCATGGGCCCGATGCACGCGCCCTTGGCGTTGACGCCCGGCTTGCGGGACCGGACCGCGATCTTGGTGCGGTGACCCGCCTCGCGCGCCACGGCGGCGATCTCGACGGTGCCGTCGGCGATCTCGGGCACCTCCAGCGCGAACAGCTTCTTCACCAGCCCGGGGTGCGTGCGCGACAAGGTGACGGAGGGACCCTTGTGGCCCTTCTTCACCTGCACGACGTAGGCGCGGATGCGCTCTCCGTGCACGTACTCCTCACTGGGAACCTGCTCGGCGTGCGGCAGCACGGCCTCGATCTTGCCCAGGTCGACCAGCACCACGCGCGGGTCCTTGCCCTGCTGGATGACGCCGGAGACCAGCTCGCCCTCGCGGCTGGCGAACTCGCCGAAGTTGATCTCGTCTTCCGCGTCGCGCAACTGCTGCAGGATGACCTGCTTGGCGGTGGTGGCGGCGATCCTGCTGAAGTTGTTGGGAGTGTCGTCGAACTCCCTGACGACCTCGCCGTCCTCGTCCAGCTCGGCGGCCCAGATCGTGACGTGCCCGCTGCTCCTGTCGAGCTCGGCCCGCGCCTTGGACGCGGCGCCGTCGGTGCGGAAGTAGGCGATCAGCAGCGCGTCCTCGATCGCCTTGACGACCAGGTCGAAGGAGATGTCCTTTTCTCGCTCCAGGCTGCGCAGGACGCTCATGTCGATGTCCACGACGGCTCCCCCTAGCCTTCGTCGCCGTCGACGTCGTCGATCCGGCGGAACTCCACCTGGACCCGTCCCCGGGTCAGGTCTTCGAAACCAAGTCTGCGTGTGGCGCCCGCGACGTCGATGTCGACGCCGCTCTCGTCGGCGGCGACGATGCGGCCTTCGACGACGTCGCCGTTCTTCAGCTCCGCCTTCACCAGCCGTTTGGCGGCCCGGCGCCAGTGACGCGGCTCGGTGAGCGGGCGGTCGACGCCCGGCGAGGAGACCTCGAGCGTGTAAGCCGCCTGGCCCATCGAGTCGTCGTCGTCCAGCGCCGCGGAGACGGCCTGGCTGACATCGGCCACTTCGTCAAGGCTCACGCCGCCGTCGCGATCGACGACCACTCTCAGCAATCGTCTCCTGCCCGCCTGGGTGACAGTGATGTCCTCCAGGTCCAGGCCCTCCGCGCCGACCACGGGCTCAAGGAGCTTCATCAGGTGGTCGCGGGGTGATGCGCTGCCCATATCGACCTCCCCTATTGTCATGTCTCAGCCGGGCGGACCTCGCCTCGGGCTCTCCGCCGCCGGCCGCTCGGCCAGCGACGACAGTTGACACCCTATCCGTATGAGGGCACGGAAAGAGCGCCACTCGTCATGGTCGGGTGGCGGGCGTCGCCTGACAGCGATCCGGGGCGCTAGCCCGTACGATGCGATGCTATCCGCGTCTGTTGTAACTGGAGGTCGAGTCCGTGCGCCCGCGTCACCTCTCCCGGCGAGCCTTGCTGGCGGGCGGAGCGGCCGCGCTCACCGCCTGCAGCGCCTCAGGACCGCCGCAGCCGGCGGTCCCGGCTCCCGACTCTCCCGAAACACTGTTGCTCAAGAGCCTGATCTCCGAGAAGGAACACACGATCGTGCTCTACTCCTCCTTGATCGCCGAGGGGGGCGACAAGCTGGTTCCCTTCAGGGACCGCCACCAGGCGCATCTGGCCGAGCTGCGCAAGCACGTCAACGCTGACGTGCGCAGCGGACAGAACGCTGACGTGCGCGGCGGACAGAAGGTCGCCTCGCCGTCCGCCACGCCCACGACCGCGAAGACGTCGTTGTCGAAGCTGCGCGACCTGGAGCGCAAGGCGGCGGCCCAGCGGCTGCGCCAGCTCGACGGGGTCTCGCCGGGCCTGGCCCAGCTCATCGCCAGCATCGGCGCCTGCGAGGCCGCCCACGTCATGGCACTGCCGAGGTCGCTGTGAACGCCTGGACCAGAGCGGCTGCCGGTGACGATGTGGAGAAGTTGCGCAAGGCGCTGGCGGCCGAGCATGCGGCGCTGTTCGCGTACGGGCTGCTCGGCGCGCGCACGTCGGGCTCGCTGCGAGCCAGGATGACCACGGCCTTCGACGCCCATCGGGCCCGCCGCGACCAGTTGCGCGGCTTCATCACCACGCGGGGCGCCAAGCCGGCCGAGCCCGACGCCTCGTACGCGCTGCCGTTCTTCCCCGCCAGTTCCACGCTGGCCACGAAGCTGGCGGTGCACCTGGAAACCGGTGTCACGGCCGCCTACCTCGAACTGGCCGCCGCCCAGGACGTGGCGCTGCGCCGCTACGCCGCCGTGGCCATGCAGGAGGCCGTCACCCGCTCCCACGGCTTCCGGCCTGCGCAGCCGGTGGCGTTCCCCGGCATGCCGGTCGCGGCGTCGCCGCCGCCGTCGTCGTCACCGGTAAAGGACGGAGAGTAGGTCGGGCCCGAGGCGTTCGACGGCCTCGGCGTCGAGCTGGTAGTAGACGACCGAGCCGCGCCTGTGGGTGTGCACGAGCTGGGCCTCCCTGAGCCTGCGCAGGTGCCTGGAGACCTGGGGAGCGGTCATGCCGAGCTGGTTGGCCAGCTCGGCGGTGGCCACGGGGTTGCGCAGGATCGCGTAGCACAGCCGCAGCCTGGTCGGGTCCTGCAGGGCGGCGAGGCGGCGTCTGGCGGTCTCCAGTGACGGCGTGGCGGGCGCGTCGGCGCTGTACTGGATGACGACCGGGTAGCCGGGATAGTGCTTGATCACGAAGTGCGGTCTGCCGTGGACGGTCGGCACGAGCAGGCAGGGCCGCCCGGCGTCCACGCGCGCGGTGGCGGTGTAGAGCTTGTCGAACACGATCCGCAGCCGCCCCGCTCCGTTCTCGACGGCGGCGGTGGGGAAGTCTCCCAGGGCCAGGGGGCCGCGCCTGCGCAGGTCGCGCTCGCGCGAAGCGCCGTCGCGGTCGAGTGCGGGGCGCAGGGCCGGCCATTCGGCGTCGAAAGCTTCGGCGGCGAAGGCCCGCAGGAACGCCAGCAGCTCCTCCCTGACCCCCTCGGGGTCGGCGCGCAGCCGGGCGCCGATCTCCAAACGGCTGGAGGAGATCAGCCGCAGCCGATGAAGCGTCTCCTCGCCGAGCCTGGGCGCCAGCTCGGTGTCGTTCTTGCCGATCAGGGCCTGGACGGTCATGGCCACGAAGTCACCGATCGGCAGCCCGGCGACCTCCTCCAGCTCGGCCTCCAGGGTGCGTCTGGGGCCCGCCGACAGCGGCAGCAGGTAGCGGGCGCGGAAGGCGCCCCAGAGCGGCGCCCAGGCGGCCGCGGTGGCCAGCAGCCCGCTGTCGAGCTCGGCGTTCGCCCTGGCCACCCAGGCCGCGCTGGCGGGGTGGTGGCCGGGCTCGTCGAAGGCGTGCAGGCAGGCGCACAGCTCGGCCAGCGGCGACTGCTGCACGGCGAGGGATCCGGCGGCGGACGGGGCGACGAGGAGCGAGACGGCCACCCTGCAGATTACCGCGTTCGCGGCAATCATCTTGTGGTCCATCCCGCGTTTACCCAGGCTGTGGCCTCATGGCTGAGGCACTGCACGTGGTCAAGCATCCGACGGGGTTCTACTCGGCGGGCGCGACGACCGTCTTCGCGTCGCGATATGACCAGAGGTTCTCGTACTGCATGTACGTACCGTCCACGCACGACAAGGACGGGGAGCCGCTGCCGCTGGCGGTCCTCCAGCACGGTACGGGGCGGCGCGGCCCGCAGTACCGCGACAACTTCGCCGAGTGGGCCGAACAGCACGGATGCCTGGTGCTGGCCCCGCTCTTCCCCGCCGGCATCGGCGACGACCCCGACGACCTGCACAACTTCAAGTTCCTCAAGTACGGCGACATCCGCTTCGACCGCGCCCTGCTGGCCATGGTCGAGGAGGTCGGCGAGCGCTTCAACGTGCGGACGTCGCGGTTCCTGCTGCACGGCTTCTCCGGCGGGGGCCAGTTCGTGCACCGCTTCGGCTACCTGCACCCCGACCGGCTGGCCGGATTGTCAATCGGCGCACCGGGGCGGATAACGTACATCGACCCGAGCAACCCGTGGTGGATCGGGTTGAAGGGGTTCGAGGCGGAGTTCGGGTGCGCTCCGAGGGTGGAGGAGCTGCGCGCGGTACCGGTGCAGATGGTCGTGGGCAGCGCCGACGTGGAGACCTGGGAGATCAACAACCCGGGTGACTCCAACTGGATGGAGGGCGCCGACGCCCACGGCGTGACGCGCATCGAGCGGCTCAGGGCGCTGCGCGACAACTTCGAGGCCCACGGCATCGACGTGCGCTTCGACGTCGTGGAGGGCGTGGGCCACAACCCGATGGCGGTGCTCGAGCCGGTCAAGGACTTCTTCGCATCGATCCTCACCCCCCGGGAGTCACAATGAAGATCAAACTGCTGGCCGCGGTCGCCGTGGCCGTGACACTGAGCGGCTGCGCCGTCGGCGAGAGCGCCGACGCGGGCGGCGGCTATCCCAGCAAGGCCCTGTCGATCATGGCGCCGGGCAGCCCAGGCGGCGGCTGGGACACGCGGGCCCGCGGCCTGGCCGGCGCCATGAGCGAGTGCAAGGTGGCCGACGTGGACGCCACGGTCACGAACGTGCCGGGCGCGGGCGGGACGATCGGCCTGGCCCAGTTCGCCAAGCGCAACGGCGACCCCTACCAGCTCATGGTCATGGACAGCGTGACCATGCTGGGCGGGATCGTGAACAACAAGTCGCCGGTCGACCTGTCCACGCTCACCCCCGTGGCCGGGCTGAGCCGGGGGCCGAGCGCCATCGTGGTGCCGGCCAAGTCGCCGTACAAGGACCTGAAGGGCCTGCTCGACGCCATGGAGGACAAGCCCCACAGCGTCAAGTGGACGGGCGGCTCGCTGGGCGGGCCCGGTCAGATGACGGTGGCGGCGCTGGCCAAGTCCAGGGGCCTGGCGGCCAAGGACGTCAACTTCGTGCCCACGGCGGGCGGCGGCGAGTCCATGAACCTGCTGCTGAGCGGGGCCGCCACGGCAGGCGTCGACACCGTGGCCGAACTGCGCGCGCAGATCGACGCCGGGGAGCTGCGCCCGCTCGTGGTCGACTCCGCGCAGCGGACCGCGGGCGTCGAGGCGCCGACGCTGAAGGAGCTCGGGCTGGCCGAAGAGGCGATCTCGACGCTGGCCGGCGTGCTGGCCCCCGCCGGGCTGTCCAAGGAGCAGCAGCAGGACGTCATCGGCCTGCTGGACAAGGTGCGCCAGACCCCGTGCTGGAAGAAGGTCCTGGAGCGCAACAACTGGACCGAGGACTGGAAGCCCGGCGACGAGTTCGCCAAGGTGCTGACCGAGCAGCGGACCCAGGTGACGGCCATCCTGGGTGAGCTGGGGCTCGGCAAGTGACGCAGCGGATCGTCTCCGTCGGGTTCCTGCTGGCCGCCGTGGTCGTGCTGGGCCAGGCGTTCGCGATCACCGAGGGCAACGGGTACCAGGCGGTGGGGCCGAGGGTGTTCCCGCTGCTGGTGGGGTTCGGGCTGGCGGTGGTGGCGGTCATCGGGGTCGTCCAGGCTTTCAGGCCGGGCGTGCCTGACGAGCCCGCGACGTCCGGCACCGCCGAGTCGCAGGACGACGTGCACTGGCCCTCCGTCCTCATGCTCCTCGCCGCGCTGGCCGGGTACGCGCTGATTCTGGTGCCCGCCGGCTACTGGCAGGCCACGACCGTGTTCTTCGTGGCCGTCGCCAGGGTGCTCGGCAGCCGGCGACTCCTGCGCGACCTGCTGGTGGGCCTGGTGCTGGCGCTGGCCACGTACTTCCTGTTCGACCGGCTCCTCGGCATCTCGCTGCCGCCGGGCCTGATCAGATTGGCGTTCTGAGATGGACGTGCTCGGCAACCTGCTCGACGGCTTCGGCCACGCGCTGAGCCTGCAGAACCTGCTGCTCGCCATGCTCGGCGTCACCATCGGCACGCTCGTGGGCGTCCTGCCCGGCCTCGGGCCCGCCACCACGATCGCGTTGCTGCTGCCGCTGACGTTCGTCTTCGATCCCGTGGGGGCGTTCGTGATGTTCGCCGGGATCTACTACGGAGGCATGTACGGCGGCTCCACCACCGCGATCCTGCTCAACATCCCCGGCGAGACGGCCTCGATCCCGACCACGCTTGAGGGCTATCCGATGGCCAGGCGCGGCAGGGCGGGGGCGGCGCTGGCGACGGCGGCCATCGGGTCGTTCGTGGCCGGGTCGATCTCCACCGTGGTCATCACCTTCCTGGCCCCTGGCATGTCGAACATCGCCAAGCTCATCCAGCCCGCCGAGTACTTCTCGATCATGGTGCTGGCGTTCGTGACGGTGACGTCCCTGATGGGCGACTCGATCGTGCGAGGGCTGTCGAGCCTGTTCCTCGGCCTGGCGATCGGGATGGTCGGGATCGACCAGATGACCGGACAGCCGCGCTTCTCCTTCGGGGTCCCCGAACTGTACGAGGGGCTGTCGGTGGTGGCGGTCGCGGTCGGGCTGTTCGCGGTGGCCGAGGCCGTCTCCACGGCCGCCTCCCGTCACGCGCCCGCCCAGGCCCCGATCAAGATCGACGGGAAGATCGGCATGACCCGCGACGACTGGCGCCGGTCGTGGAAACCCTGGCTGCGCGGAACGGCCTTCGGACTGCCCATCGGCTCGTTGCCCGCCGGGGGCGCGGAATTGCCGACGTTTTTGAGCTACAACGTGGAAAAGCGGCTCTCCAAACACAAGGAGGAGTTCGGCAAAGGGGCCATCGAAGGCGTCGCCGGGCCCGAGGCGGCCAACAACGCCGCCTTTTCCGGGGTGCTGGTGCCGCTGCTCACCCTGGGCATTCCCACGTCCGCCACGGCCAGCATGTTGTTGATCGCTTTTCAGATCTACAACGTGCAACCGGGGCCGCAGCTCTTCGACCAGCAACCCGTACTGGTATGGACGCTGATCGCCAGCCTTTACATCGGGAACGTGATGCTGCTGGTGCTGAACCTGCCGCTCATCCGGGTGTGGGTGAAGCTCCTCACCGTCCCCGCCGCCCTGCTCACGGCCGCCATCCTGACCTTCGCGACCCTGGGCGTGTACTCGATTTCGCAGAGCGTTTTCGAGGTGCTGGTGGCTTACGGGTTCGGCCTGCTGGGCTGGGCGCTGCACCGGGCCCGATATCCCGTCGCGCCGTTGATTCTCGGGGCCGTTCTCGGGCCCTTGATGGAGGTGCAGTTCCGGCGCGCGCTGGCCTTCAGCGAAGGCGACCCATCGGTGTTCTTCACCCGCCCGGTGTCGCTGGTCATTTTGCTGATCGCATTCGCCTGTCTGGTGGGACCCGCCATTGTCAGAAAGCGCACCAAGGTCTCACTGCCGACGGGCTGACCGTCTTTTGGCGAACCGATTCCGCCCGGACCGGTGTTCACCGGCCCGGGCGGCATGGTGTCAGGCCGTGGCGGCCAGGATGCGATCGACGGCCTCCGCAAGGGGAATTTCCGACTTCTCCCCGGACACCCGGTCCCGAAGCTCCACGACCCCCTGGGAGAGCCCACGCCCCACCACGACGATGGTCGGCACCCCCAGCAGTTCGGCGTCTTTGAACTTGACCCCGGGCGAAACCTGGGCCCGGTCGTCCACCAGGACCCGCAGCCCGCGCGACTCCAGCTCGGCCCCCAGTTCCAGGGCCGCCTCCACCTGGTTCTCCTTGCCGGTGCCGACGATGTGCACGTCGGCGGGGGCCACCTCGCGGGGCCAGGCCAGGCCGAGCGCGTCGTGGGCCTGCTCGACGATGACGGCCACGGCGCGGGAGACGCCGATGCCGTAGGAGCCCATGGTGACGCGGATCGGCTTGCCGTCGGGGCCGAGGGCGTCGAGGCCGGCGGCGTCGGCGTACTTGCGGCCGAGCTGGAAGATGTGGCCGATCTCGATGCCGCGGTCGATGGACAGGTCGGAGCCGCAGCGGGGGCAGGGGTCGCCGGCGCGCACCTCGGCGGCCTCGATCGTGCCGTCAGGGGTGAAGTCGCGCCCTGCCACCACGTTGGCGGCGTGCTTGCCGGGCTCGTTGGCGCCCGTCACCCAGGAGGTGCCGGTGACGACGCGGGGGTCGACGAGGTAGCGGATGCCGAGCTCGCGCAGGATCTGCGGGCCGATGTAGCCGCGCACGAGGCCGGGGTGCTTGGCGAAGTCGGCGGCCTCGAAGATGGCGGGCTCGCCGGGGGACAGCGCGGCCTCCAGGCGCTTGAAGTCGACCTCGCGGTCGCCCGGAACGCCGATGATGAGCGTCTCGACCTTGTCGGAGCCGGGCGTGCTGATCTTGACGACGACGTTCTTGAGCGTGTCGGCGGCGGTGACGGACAGGCCGTGGTGCTCGTTGACGTAGGAGACGAGGGTCTCGATCGTCGGGGTGTCGGGGGTGTCGAGGACCTGCAGCGGCGCCGCGTCGTCGGTGGGGCGGGCGGCGGGGGCGGGCGTGGTGACGGCCTCGGCGTTGGCCGCGTAGTCGCACGAGTGGCAGGCCGCGAACGTGTCCTCGCCCGTGGGCGTGGGCGCCAGGAACTCCTCGGAGGCCGATCCGCCCATCGCGCCCGACTGCGCGAACACGATCTTGTAGTTGATGCCGAGCCGGTCGAACACCCGGATGTAGGTCTCGCGGTGCTGCTCGTAGGAGTGCTTGAGGCCGTCGTCGTCGAGGTCGAAGGAGTAGGAGTCCTTCATGAGGAACTCGCGGCCGCGCAGGATGCCGGCCCTGGGCCTGGCCTCGTCGCGGTACTTGGTCTGGATCTGGTAGAGGGTGACCGGATAGTCCTTGTAGGAGGAGTACTCGCCCTTGACCATGTCGGCGAAGAGCTCCTCGTGCGTGGGACCGAGGAGGTAGTCGGCGCCCTTGCGGTCCTGCAACCGGAACAGGGCGTCGCCGTACTCGGTCCAGCGGCCGGTGGCCTCGTAGTATTCGCGCGGCAGCAGGGCGGGGAAGAGCACTTCCTGGCCGCCCATCCGGTTCATCTCCTCGCGGACGATCCTGGCGACGTTCTCCAGCACCATCTTGCCCAGGGGCAGCCAGGAGTAGATGCCCGGCGCGACGCGGCGGACGTAACCGGCGCGGACCAGGAGCTTGTGGCTCGGCACTTCCGCGTCTGCCGGGTCGTCCCGCAGGGTGCGAAGAAACAACGACGACATGCGCAGCAACACGGCTACTCCTTGCTCGAACCCGGATGTGAAGGACTACAGGCTATCGAGTCAGGCAGTGTCGACGCGCGACCTTAAACCAAAGCTCAGACACCCAGCGGGATCCAGCCCACCACGAACGCCGCCAGAGTGACGCTCAGCACGCCGCCGAACAGCGCCGACAGGGTCAGCGACCGTGCGCGGGCGCGCGCGTTCCTGCGCAGCACCGGCACCAGGGCGACGGACAACAGGCCGATCACGAGCGCGGGTCCCGGCCAGAACGAGTTCTCGCGGCCGAGGAACCCGGGCATCGCCCGGTGCACCACGTCGGCGATCAGCGCCGCGCCGACCGTGCCCGCCGCGACGTCGCCCCACGTGTCGTCCCTGCGGGTGACGTAGGCCAGCAGGCCCAGCACGACGAGCAGGGCGATCGTCCGGTTGGTCCCCACCGCGTCACTGTCGATGATCTCGGAGACGTCGTAACCGCGCAGCGCGCTCCCGCCCATGGCCGCCACCAGGGAGGCCACCGCCCCCAGGAACGTCGTCAGCAGCGCCCATCCGAACCTGGACGCGCTGGCGCCCACGGCCAGGGACAGGCCGAGGTAGGCGAACGGGTTGTAGAGCTGCCCGACCCAGTCGGGGCCCGTGCCGTGCAGGAGCATGCCGACGAGGCCGACGGCCAGTCCGCCGAGGAAAGCCGTGACCAGGTGGCGTTCGATGCCGCGTAGCCGCCGGTCGTGTTCGGCGTAGTCGGCGTAGTCGATGGTGGTCTTGTTCATCTCCATTCCCTGGTCAACCCCGCGTCCGGTTCGTCCAGGGATGACAACTTCAGCGTATGTATCCATACAAAAAAGGCAAATTTCGGTCATCCGAATACAAACGCAAGCAATCGCTTGGTTAAGCTAGCTGCCGTGGCACTCCCCTATGAGCTCAGCGCCGTCGTCCGCGCCTATCTCGCCGACCGCCCGCAGGCGTCGTGGCGGGAGTTCTCCGACGACGTCGGCATCGCGGGACTGCTCGTCCCCGAGGAACACGGCGGGGCCGGATGCGGCCCGGCCGAAATGACGGCCGTGGCCGAGGAGCTGGGCCGGGCGCTGTCACCCCACCCGTTCCTGCAGTCGGCGGTGATGGCCGTCGAGGCGCTCAAGGCGGACGGCCAGGGGCTGCTGCCGTCGCTGGCCGACGGTTCGCTCACCGCGACCGTGGTGCTGCCGGGCGACGGCGATCTCCGCTTGGAGGGCGGCAGGCTCACGGGCGTCGTCCCTTACGCGCTGGAGGGCGGACTGGCGCTGCTCTACGTCGGCGGACTGCTGGTGACGGCCGTGCCGGAGCGGCGCAGGACGTACCGGACCATGGACGGGAGCCGGCCGCTACAGGAACTCGTCTTCCACGACACCCCGGTACGACACCTCGGCGACGGCGGCTCGTGGGCGCGCGTGCGCGACCTCGGGATCGCGGCGCTGGCCGCCGAGCAAGCGGGCGGGGCGCGCCGGTGCCTGGAGATGGCGGCCGGGCACGCCAAGACGCGACGGCAGTTCGGGCGGCCGATCGGGTCGTTCCAGGCCGTCAAGCACAAGCTGGCCGACGTGTTCCTGCTGGTGGAGTCGGCCAGGTCGGCGGCCGGGGCGGCGGCGCGCGACGAGGTGCCCTCGGCCGTGGCCGGGTCGTACTGCACGGAGGCCTATCTGGCGGCGGCGGGCGAGAACATCCAGGTTCACGGCGGCATCGGCGTCACCTGGGAGCATCCCGCGCATCGCCACCTCAAACGGGCCGTCTCCGACGCCCAGCTCTTCGGCCCGCCGCAGGCCCACCGCACCCGCCTGGCGGCGCACGTCTTCGGCCCGGCCTCAAGCCGCTAGCGCCCCGCTTTCCGCCCCCGCCGCGCTACGGCTGGGATGTCTTCGGAGAGGGGCGGAAGGGGCATCTTCCCGGCGCGCAACCTCGCCCCAGTGCTCACTGGGGTGTTTTTGGAGAGGGGCGGAGGGGGCGTCTTCCCGGCGCGCGACCTCGCTGGGGCGTCTTTGGGCAGGGGCGGTGGGCCGGAGGCGACCCGCGGGGGCGGATTGCGGGGTCAGCCTCCGAGCAGTTCCTCCCAGGGGTGGCGGGTGTTGGTGCGGCGGGTGGTGTCGAGGGCCTCGGTGAGGCGCCAGAGCCCCGACCGCGCGCGTACGTTCGCCCGCCCCAGGGGGTCGATCGCCCGCAGCTCGAACCGCACGCCCATCACGTCGAGCACGGCGGAGCCCGGCCCGCCGGGTCCGGCCTCCGTGACCAGCAAGCCGTCGTAGTCGGGGTCGCGCACCTGCTCGGCGAGCAGGTCGGCCGCCTCAGAGGCGTAGGGCCCGTCGCGCCACTCGATGTGCCAACTGTGGTCGGATCCGCGCCACCACGTCAGATCACGGCACGACTCGATGAAGTCGGCCTCGGTCGCCAGCGCGGCCATCACCCGGCCGAACGCCTCGAACCGCCTGGCACTCGTGAGCGAGAGTTCGTCGTCGCCGGAGTCGGGTAGCGGGCCATCCTTCGGCCGCCGCAGCGCGTGCTTTCGCTTCACAGGCATCCACTCTGATCGCGGCCCCGCCCTTCCCGCAAGTCTTCGCCGCTGATACGCTCTACCAAGCGAGCGCTTGGTCACTATTTTCGCCGGAGGCGCGATGACGTCCCTACGGATCAGCTTGGGGTATGAACTGGAGGTCCGCGGCCGCACCCGCGAAGTCGAACAACAGGCGTTCCAGAACGTGATCGACCAGGTCGTGCTGGGAGACCGGCTGGGCTTCGACACCGCCTGGTTCGTCGAACACCACTTCACCAGAGGCTTTTCCCACTCCTCCGCCCCCGACCTGGTCCTGGCCGCCATCTCGCAGCGCACCGAGCGCATCCACCTGGGGCTCGGCGTGGTGCTGCTGCCGTTCCAGTCCCCCGTCCGCACCGCCGAACGCGTCGCCACGCTGGACGTGCTGAGCGGCGGACGGGTGGAGTTCGGGACGGGCAGGGGCGCCTCGCCGCTGGAGTACCAGGCTTTCCGGAAGCCGTTCGAGAAGTCGCGGCAGATCTGGGAGGACTCGCTGGAGGCGACGCTGGCCATCTGGCGGGCCGACGGCGAGCCGATCAGCCGGTCGAACGAGTTCTTCGAGATCCCCGACGTGGCGGTCTACCCGCGCCCGGCCCAGGAGCCGCACCCGCCGGTCTGGGTGGCCTCCACCTCGCTGGACGGCTACCTGGCGGCGGCCAGGCACGGTTACAACCTGCTCGGCATGACGATGCTGAAGGGCATCGACGACGTCGCCGCCGACATCACGAAATATCGTGAATGTTTGGCCGAGAGCGGCTTCGACCCCGCCACCCGCCGCGTCGCCCTCATGATCCCCTGGCACGTCGGCCCGTCCCGCGACGAGGCCGCCGCCGCGGCCGCCGACGCCGTCCTGTGGTACATCCGCCGCCAGGTCAACCTCGTCACCCCGCCCGACTACTACGACGCCCGCCACGCCACCCACCGCGTGCTGGGGCAGCTCGCCGCCGGGCTGCCGCCGGAGGAGTCCATGGCCACGCTGCGGGAGCACCTGATGGTGGTGGTGGACGACGTGGAGGGCTCGCGCAAGGCCCTGGCCAGGATCGCCGAGGCGGGCGCCACCGACCTCATCATCCAGGCCCAGGTGGGCGGGCTGGCCCACGACCGGGTGTGCGACTCGATGCGGCTGTTCATGACAGAGGTGGCCCGTTGACGGCCCGCTGGCTGACCCGTGACGATCTCGGAGCCGCCGCGCGCACCGCCACCGGGCTCCTGCTCGTCTCCCCCGACGCCTCCAGCGTCTACCCCCTGGACGCGGCCGAGGCCGTCCTGACGGGGGCGGCGCTGCGGGAGGCCGGGGTCGGCGAGCGCGACCGCGTCGTGGTGGCCCTGGCCGAGCCTGCGGGCTCGCTCTGGGCCCGCGCGGCGGCGGAGGTGGCCCAGGCGGCCGCCCGCGTGGACCCGCGCGGCCGGATGCGCCTGCACCACGCCCTGTCGGCGCTGGGGGCCACCACGCTGGTGAGCACCCCGACGGGCGCGATGGACTTCCTGGCCCGCCTGCACCTGGAGTTCCTGCTGGACCCGCTGGACCTCGGGCTGCGGACCATCGTCCTGACCGGCGAGATCGCCTCGAAACGCACGCTGGGCCACCTGGCGGGGGAGTTCGGGGCGCGGGTCACGGAGGTCTACGCCAGCCCGTTCAGCGGCGGGGCGCTGGCCTGGCGAGCCTCGGAGGAGGACCCGCTCACGCCGCTCACGGACGGCCTGCTGGAGCTGGCCGCGCCGTCCAAGGACGACCTCACCGACCACGGCCCGGCCGAACTCGTGATCACCCCGCGCGAGCACGGGACGCTCGGCGACGCCGTCCTGCGGACCGGCCAGGTCGCCAGGGCCGAGAGCGGGGGCATACCCGCGCCCGTCCACACCGTGGGCGAGCACGTGCTGGTCAGAGGGGTGTGGCTGGCGCTGCCCCGCATCGACAAGGCACTGTCGAAGATCGACGGCGTGACCGGCTGGGACCTGACGATCAGCAGGCAGGGCACACTGGACGCGGCGGCGCTGACGGTCACGTTCGGCAGGGAGAGCCTGGTCCGCAACCCCATGTGGAAGGCGCGCGTCGAACAGGCCGTCCGCGCGCTGACGCCCGTCTCGATCGGCGTGGAGATCGCCCAGGAGATCTCCGAGACCTCCAGGCCGGGCACGGTGAACGACCGTCGCGGCCACCACCTCGGAAGGGACCGCGCTCTCATCACCTAAAGGGGCACTTCGATGGCACCGGACTGGGAAACGCTCCCCCGCATGCTCCGCGACCAGGCAGAACGCCATCCTGACAGCATCGTGGTCGCGGACGGCGGCACCCGCATGACGCTGTCCGGGCTGCGGGCGGCGGCCTCCGAGGTCGCCCGGGGCCTCATCGCCCTGGACGTCGCCCCCGGTGACCGGGTGGCGCTGTGGGGGGTGAACTCGGCCCACTGGGTGCGGCACGCGTTCGGGATCTGGGACGCCGGCGCGGTCATCGTGCCGCTGTCCTCCCGTTTCAAGGGCTTCGAGGCCGCCGAGCTGATCGCGAAGACCGGCGCGAAGGTGCTGATCACCGGGGCGGGACCGTCCGCCGCCCCGCTCGCCGATCTCCTGCCGCCCATCCCCGGGCTGCGCCAGGTCACCCACCTGGACGGCGGGGGCGGCTCCGCGCGCGAGGCCGATGACCGGGCGCTGGCCGTCCGCCCGGAGGACCTGTGCGAGATCATGTCCACCTCCGGCACCACGGGCGCGCCCAAGGGCGTGATGCTGGACCACGCCCAGGTCCTGCGCGGCTACTGGGACTGGTCCGAGATCGTCACGCTGGACGAGCACGACCGCTACCCGATCATCGCCCCGTTCAGCCACGGGTTCGGGCTGAACGCCGGGTTGATCGCGTGCGTGCTGCGCCGCGCCACGATGGTGCCGATCCCGATCTTCACTCCGGACGCGCTGATGTCGCTGATCTCCGCCGAAAGGATCACCGTGCTGGCGGGGCCGCCCACGCTGTTCCACCGGCTGCTCGACGAGCTGGACCGAGGCTCCTGGGACGTCTCCTCGCTGCGCGTGGCCATCTGCGGGGCCGCCGCCGTGCCGTCCGCGCTGATCACCCGGCTGGTCGAGCGGGTCGGACTGAAACGGATGATCAACGCGTACGGGCTGATGGAAGGCACGGTCGTGTCGATGACCAGGGCCGGCGACCCCATCGACGTGATCGCGAACACCACCGGCAGGGCCGTGCCCGGCATCGAGGTCAAGGTCGTGGACGACGACGGCAAGCCGGTCGCGCCCGGCGAGCGCGGCGAGATCCTGCAGCGCGGCTACGGGGTGATGCGCGGCTACTGGAACGAGCCCGCCAGGACGGCCGAGGCGATCGACGCCGGCGGCTGGCTGCACACGGGCGACGTCGGCGTCCTGGACGCCGCGGGGAACCTGGCCATCGTGGACCGCAAGAAGGAGCTCTACATCGTCAACGGCTTCAACGTCTCGCCCGCCGAGGTGGAGTCGCTGCTGTTGAGGGAGGGCTCGCTGGCGCAGACCGCGGTCGTCGGCGTGCCCGACCCGGTCACGGGCGAGGCGGGCCTGGCGTTCGTCGTCCCCAGGCCCGGCGCGGCGCCCGACCCGGAGGCGCTGCTCGGCTGGGCGCGGGCGAACATGTCGAACTTCAAGGTCCCCAGGCGGATCGTCGTGGTCGACGCCCTCCCGGCCAACGTCAACGGCAAGGTCGACAAACCGGCACTCCGGAAGCAGGCTCTGGGCGAGTAGGTTGGAAGTGCTCCCTGGGCCCAGGGAGCCGCCATGTTGCGCCTGTTGACCGGTGAGGCCGCGCGTGGTAATTGCCGGTGACGGGTTCATCCGGACCGGTGATCGGGGATAGATCGATCACACTGACCGGTTGCATCTGGTTGGACGGGTAACCGGGTCTTAGGAGGCGGCGTGAGGTTGCACGTGGCGGTCATCGGATCGGGCCCCGCCGGGATCTACACGGCGGAGGCCCTGGTCAAGCAGTCGCAGGAGCCCGTTCTCGTGGACGTGCTCGAACGGCTGCCGACCCCGTACGGGCTGGTCAGATACGGCGTCGCACCCGACCACACCTCCATCAAGTCCATCGCCAACTACCTGCGCAAGGTGCTGGAGCTGCCCGAGGTGCGCTTCCTGGGCGGCGTCACGCTCGGCGAGCACCTGACGGTCGAGGACCTGCTCGGCGGCTACGACGCGGTCGTCTACTGCACGGGCGCCATGGTCGACAGGAAACTCGGCATCCCCGGCGAGGACCTGCCGGGCAGCGTGGCCGCGACCGACTTCGTCAACTGGTACTGCGGCCACCCCGACGTCGACCCCGACCGGTTCACGCTCGACAGCTCCGAGGTCGCGGTGATCGGCGTGGGGAACGTGGCCGTCGACGTCGTCCGCATCCTGGCCAAGACCTCCGAGGAGTTGCGCTCCACCGACGTGCCCCACGACGTGCTCGAACGCCTCGAAGACAGCCAGGTCAAGGCCATCCACATGGTCGGCAGGCGCGGGCCCGAGCACGCCAAGTTCACCCTCAAGGAGCTGCGCGAGCTCGGCGAGCTGGCCAACGCCGACGTCTGCGTCCGCCCTGAGGAGGCCGTCGTCCTGGGCGCCGACTTCCCACGCCAGGTGCAGGGCAACATCAAGGTCCTGCAGTCGTGGGCCGCCCGCGAGCCCGTCGGCCGGCCGCGCCGCCTCGACGTGCGCTTCTGGCTGCGGCCCGTGGAGATCCTCGGCACCGAACGGGTCGAGGGGCTCAGGCTCGAACGCACCCGGCTGTCGGAGGAGGGCCGCGTCGTCGGGACGGGCGAGTTCGAGACGCTGCCGGTCGGCATGGTGCTGCGCTCGGTCGGCTACCAGAGCGTTCCGCTGCCCGGGGTGCCGTTCTCCGAGCAGAGCATGACCGTGCCGAACGAGGCAGGACGGGTACGCGACCGCGAATACGTGGCGGGCTGGCTCAAACGCGGGCCCACTGGGGTGATCGGGACCAACAAGTCAGACGCGGCTGAGACCGTCCGTACGCTCCTGGCCGACCTCGGGGGCAGGCAACGGGCCGGGGACGGCGGCGTGGACGCCCTGCTGGCCGCCAGGGGCGTGCGGCCGATCACCTACGACGACTGGCTGGCCATCGAGGCGGCCGAGGCCGAGCTGGCCAGGTCGCTCGGACGGGGCGAACGCGTCAAGCTCGTCGGCTTGGAGGCCATGCTCCGTGCGTGCCGTCCCTGAGGGCTTCGAGGAGGTCTACCGGGTCCAGCAGGCCCGCTACCCGGCGGCCGAGGCCGGGTGGCAGCCCGTGCACACGGTCTACGTGCCCGCCGACCGCTTCGCCGCCCACACCGTCGCCGAGTGGGGCGATCAGGCGTTGTCGCTGGTCAAATCCCACCTGGCCGGGCCAGGCGAGCTGGCGGAGGTCTTCGGGGTGCCCGCGGAGATCGCCGGGGCCGTGCACGCCAAGGTGCTGCGCAAGTTGTCGTCCGAGCCGGTCGAGGACCTGCGCGTCGACTTCGAGGACGGATACGGCGTGCGCCCTGGCCCGGTGGAGGACGGGCACGTCGAGCAGGCCGTCGAGGCCGTGGCCGCGCTGCACGCCGACGGGGCGCTGCCGCGGCGGTGGGGGCCGAGGGTCAAGTCGTTCGCCGACGGCGACCCCGAGCGGGCGGTGCGGACGCTCGACGGGTTCGTCTCCGGGGTGGTCGCGCGGATCGGCCGGCTTCCCGCCGGGTTCACGGTGACCTTTCCCAAGGTGCTCATGGAGGAGTACCTCGGGCAGTTCGCGGGCGTCCTCGCCGGGATCGAGGCCGGGTTCGGGGGACGGCTGCGGTTCGAGATGCAGGTGGAGGCGCCGCAGACGCTGGCGTTCCTGCGCCCCGGCCTGGCCGGGACGCTGGGCGGGCGGCTGGCGGCGGCCCACTTCGGGGTCTTCGACTACACGGCCGCGATCGGGCTGCCGCCACAAGAGCAGCGGCTCGACCATCCGGCCTGCGACCACGCCAGGCACGTGATGCAGACGGCGTTCGCGGGCACGGGCGTGGAGTTGTCGGACGGGTCGCTGGCCGCCGCACCCGCCTCCGACCTGGCACGGGAGGTGCACGCACTGTGGCGGCGGCACGCCGAGACGGTCAGGCACTCGCTGCGGCACGGCTTCTACCAGGGCTGGGACATGCACCCGTCACACCTGGTGAGCCGCTTCGCCACCGTCTACGCCTTCCACCTGGCCCGCTACGAGGTCTATCGGGAGCGGGTCAGCGCGTGGGAGGAGCGGCGGGAGGCCGGGGGCGGGGTCATGGACGAACCCGCCACGATCCGCACGCTCGTGGCGGCCCTGCGCCGCGCGGACGCCGCTCTCCCCTGAGGTCGCCTGAACCTCAGTCGCGTTCGACCAGGGCGCGCCACTGGCGGACCAGCGGCCATTCGACCGGGTCCGACCAGCTCGCCCGCACGGCCGATCCGACGTGGAAGGCGCGGATGCCGTAGTCGAGCAGGGCGGAGACGTGCGGGGGCTTCAGCCCGCCGCCGGCCAGGATGATCGAGCCGTCACCCGCCTCGGCGCGCGCCTTCAGCACCGGCAGCCCCTCCCCCACCCCGGCGGGCGAGCCCGAGGTGAGCACGGTCGCCAGGTTCGGCAGCAGTCGCACGGCCCGCCAGGACGCCTGAACGTCGGCCGCGTGGTCCACCGCCCGATGGAAGGTCCAGGGGAGCGGGGAGACGGCGTGGATGAGCGCCTCGGTGGCCGTGAGATCGACGGTCCCCGCCCGGTCCAGGAAGCCGAACACGAACCCCGCCGCCCCCGCCTGAGCCAGCGCCTTGGCGTCGCGGGCGAGCCGGTCGAGCACGTCGGGGTCGGCGGTGAAGTTGGCGTCGCAGCGCAGCATCACCATCTGCGGCAGGGGGCATTCCGCGGCGATCGCGGCGACGGTCTCCGGCGTGGGGGTCAGCCCGTCGGCCGCCATGTCGGCGACGACCTCCAGCCGGTCGGCTCCGCCCTGTTCCGCGGCCACGGCGTCGCGCACGTTCAGCGCGATCACCTCGAGCAGGGATCCGGTCATGGAGGAGAGGTTATAGGGTGATCTGTCCTTTTGCGCCGGACAGTGCCCCGCTACCTGGGACGAAGCCAAACTCAACGCAGGCTCAACATATCCTCAACTCTCCCGCTTCTACCTTCCCTCTCACAACTTCACCGCTGAGAAGGGAACAACAGATGCGATCCCTCAAGACGCTGGTGGTGGCGCTCCTGGCCACCATCGCGATGTTCGCGACCCCGGCCCTCGCCCAGGCCGCGCCGGCCACGAGCGCCGCCGCGGCCCCGGTGGGCAAGATCGTGGTGGCCGCGGGCAAGCCGAAGCCCGGCGAGATCTGCAAGAGGTTCAAGTCCAGCTGGAAGAAGTACGCGGTCTGCTGGGCCGTGATGAAGGCCGGCGGCGTGTACGTGTGGGGTCAGCTTGAGAGCATCGCGAGGAAGGGCTGGACCCACTTCAAGAACCACCCGACGGTCAAGAGGTACGCCAAGAAGCACGCGCGTTCCCTGTACTGCATGCTCACCCTGAAGTGCTAGCCCCGTTTTCCGCACGTGAGTGATCTTCAGCGAAGGTCTCGTGGATCGATGTCGAGGAGGTCCAGGAGATCAAGTTGGAGTGCGGTGGGTTG
>NZ_JBHSBI010000052.1:0-55793 GCF_042650645.1 Nonomuraea purpurea | reverse complement strand
CCGCCGGGAACAACTCCTCCACCGCATCCCAATTAACAAACAAACCCCCCTCACGCTCAGTCACCTGACAGTCCAGCCACACCTGCGGAGTCTGGGACATGGTCCAGCCGGGTTCGCCGAAGCAGCCGCGTACGTCGGCGCCGAACAGCTCGCCCAGGCTCAGCGCGCTGGTGAAGACGACGGGCGCGGTGACGCCGCGGCCGGCTCCGCTCCTGGCCAGGTCGCGCAGGACCTCGACGCCCGAGTACGCGCTGTGCCGCATGTCGCTGGTGAAGCGCTCCTGCAGCAGCCTGGCCCGCTCGGCGAAGCCCAGCTCGCCCTCCGCGTTCACCTCGAGCAGGAGCAGGTTCGTGAAGTCGCCGACCAGATCGGCCGCCTCCGGGTGGATGGGCCTGCGGTCGTAGAGCGGCAGGTTGAGCACGAAGCGGTGGTTGGTGCTCCAGGCGGCCAGGACCTCGGCGAACGCGGTCAGGAACACCATGGACAGCGTGACGCCGTGCTCACGGGCGCGGGCGGACAACTCCTCCCACTGCTGCGCCGACAGCCAGTGGAAGCGCCTGCCGACGGCCGGGCGGGTGATCTGCGCGGGCGTCTTGTCCAGGGGCAGCTCGGGGCCGGACGGAAGCCCGGGCAGGCGTTCGCGCCAGTAGGCCATGGCGCTGTCGCGGCCGGCCGGCGGGTTGGCGGCGATCGTGGCCAGGTAGCTGGGGTAGTCGATGGAGACGGGCGGCAGCGACTCGCCCCGGTAGGCGGCGGCCAGGTCGGCGAGCAGGACGCGGAAGCTGTGCGCGTCGGCCACCAGCATCTCGATCTTGACGTGCACGCGACAGGTCTCGCCGGGCAGCAGTGACAGCGAGACGTCGAACACCTCGCCCCTGCCCACGTCGAGGCGGGTGTGCGACAGCTCGTCCCGGATCTGCGCCAGCACGCTGTCCACCTGGTCGGCCGGCAGCCCGCGGAGGTCACGCGTGGTCAGGCCGCGCCAGGCCGGCTCGGCCATGATCTGCTGGGTGCCGTCGTCCAGGAAGCGGCAGCGCAGCATCGGGTGCCGGGCGACCAGCGCGGCGACCGCCTCGCCCAGGCGCGCGGGATCCACGTCACGGCCGTCGAACTCGTTGTAGAAGTGCGCGCCGACGCCGCCGAGCACCTGACCGTCCGTTCTGCCGACCCAGTACGCGTGCTGCATCGTGGCCAGGGGGAACGGCTCACCCTGCGCGGCGGTCACGATCGTCGCCTGTTCGGCGGCGCCGCCCGGCGCGCGCACGAGCTGCCACCACTCCCCGAGCGTGCGCCGCTCCATCAGCTCGGCGAACGTCACCCCGGAACCCGCCTTGCGCCACGACGCGGCCAGCCTCATCAGGCTGATGGAGTCGAGCCCGAGCCTGAGCAGGTCGTCGTCGTCGCCTACGGCATCGGCCGCCAGGTCGAGGGCGTCCGCCACGTCGCCGCGCATGCCGTCCAGCGTGAGATCGGTCATCGTCATCCCCTGGTCTGTACGTCGCGGCGGCGGTAGCCGGGACGGATCGAGCGGTCGGCGAACCCCAGCAGGTCGAGCTTGTCCAGCCCGTCCCTGACCTTGGGGGTGAGCAGTCCGATGTTCCCCAGGGACGAGACGACCTTGGAGAAGATGGCCTGCCGGTATTTGATCATCAGGGCGTCGTGCGCGGCGAAGTCCATGCCTTCCTGCGGATCGACCTCGATGCGCTCCCAGACGTCCTCGAGCAGGAAGCGGCGCCGCATCAGCGACGCGGAGGTGAGCACCATGTCCTCGCGGTCGGCCAGCTCGGCCGAGGTCATCTCGCCGTACACGCCCTGCAGCGACATCACGCCGAACGTGACGTGCCTGGCCTCGTCACGCGCGACCAGCCGGGTGATGTCGCAGATGAGGTCGTCGTGGAAGGTGCTGTTGGCCAGCCGGAAGGCGGCCATGGCCAGCGCCTCGACCACGATCTGCATGCCGAGCGCGGTGATGTCCCAGCGGGTGTCGGCCAGCAGGTCGGTCAGCAGCTCGCGCAGCGGCGCGGTGATCGGGTAGGAGTGCGGCAGCTTCTCGCCCAGATACCGGGAGAAGACCTCGACGTGTCTGGCCTCGTCGGCGGCCTGGCTGGCGGCGTAGTACTTGCTGTCCAGATCGGGCACGACCTCGACCAGCCGCGCCGCGACGACCATCGCTCCCTGCTCGCCGTGCAGGAACTGGCTCACCATCCACGACTGCAGCTCCCAGCGGAACGCGTCCCACATCGGCCGGCCGAAGCGCGCCATCGGGGAGGCGGCGAACGAGGTCATGGCGAAGGTCGAGTCGTCCGGCAGCGGCGCCCCGAACGGCACGTCAATCGACCAGTCGACATCCGTGCTCGCGTTCCACTGCGCCTGCTTCGCCCGCTCGTAGAGAGCGTGTATCGCCGGGGACTCGGACTCGTATTTCCACGTAAGTCTCGCGTCCACCGGCACGTTGACACTGAGACCCGACATACGACTCAGGTTAACGACAGAACCAAGAAGACACTAGCCCTCTATCTAGTATTTGCCTGTCTTGTATGTTGTGGGTGTGACTACCCTCCAGGTCCCCGCATCGATAGGTCAACGGCTCCTGGCGATGATCGGCCACTACCGCCCGGACCACGGCGCGCTCAACTGCCCCGTCCTGTGCGCGCTGCGCGGCCCGCTCGACACCGGCGCGCTGCGCGCCGCGCTCGACGGCCTGACCGCCACGCACGAGGCGCTGCGCACCTCCTTCACGGGGCGGGGCCGCAGGCTCACCCAGGTCGTCCACCCCCCGTCGCCGCAGCCGCTCGCCGAGGTGGCGCTCACCGGGGAGGATGAGCTGGCCGCCGCCGTCGACCAGGAACTGAGCACCCCCATCGACGTCGGCCTCTGGCCGACACGGGCGACGCTGTGGCGGCTCGGCACGCAACACCACGTCCTGTGCCTCAACGCCCACCACCTGGTGACCGACGCGTGGTCCGCCGGTCTGCTGTTCGAGAACCTGCGGGCCGGATACGCCCAGGCGCTCGGCTCGCGCTCCCCCGACAAGCCGCCCTGCTGGCAGTACCGCCACTTCGTCGAGTGGCAGACCCGCCTCATCGAGGGCGGCCTGGACCGGCACCGGGACTACTGGTCGCGCCGGCTGGCCGGGCTCGAGCTGCCGCGCCTGCCGTACAGGAAGGGGGCGGGCAAGGCCGCGGCCATCGGGGCCGACCTGTCGCCGGACGTGGTCGCGGGGCTGCGGCAGATCGCGCGGCGGGAACGGACCACGCTGTTCACCGTGATGCTCGCGCTGTTCTACGCCGTGCTGCGGCAGACCTGCGGGCAGGACGACCTGGCCGTGGCCTCGCTGTTCGCCAACCGGTCGCAGCCGGAGTCCAGGAAGACCGTGGGGTTCCTGGCCAACATGGTCGTGCTGCGAACCAGGACCAGCGGGCGCGACACGTTCACCACCCTGATACGGGCGACGCACGACACGGTCGCGGGCGCGCTGGCCTACCAGGAGCAGCCGTACCAGACGCTGCCGCTCGACGGCGTACGGCTGGGCGAGGGGCGGGCCGACGACGTCGTGTTCCAGATGATGACCGACATCGACCACGTCGGCAGCGCGGAGGGGGTGGACTTCGAGCTGCTCGTGCCCGAGGGCATCGGCAGCAGGTTCGAGGTGGAGCTGGCCGTGGCGGCGCGGGAGCGGGACATGCGGGTGGTGCTGTTCCACACCGCGCGGCTGCCCGCGGACACGGCGGCCGACATGCTCGAGGGATACCTCTCCGCGGCGGCCGCGGTGGCCGGCTCCTCCGCGGTGCCGCTGGCTCACCTGGGTGTTTGAACTACTCGTATCTGGTATTCCATGCGACACTGGTTCCTCTACGTCAGCGAAGGAGAAGGCTCATGAGCGGACCGTCGCCCACGATCATTCCGACCCTGCGCTACCGCGACCCGGCCAAGGCCGTCGCCTGGCTCGTCGACGCTTTCGGCTTCACCGAGGCGTTCGTCGCCAAAGGCGACGACGGGTCCGTCGGACACGCCCAGCTCGTCCACGGCACCGGCATGGTGATGCTGGGCCCGGTCAGCGACGGGTCCGACGACAGGCTCGCCGCCGCGCACGGCCCCGCCTGGATCTACGTCATCGTCGACGACATCGAGGCGCACTACGAGCAGGCCAAGGCCGCGGGCGCCGAGCTGATCAGGCAGCTGCAGGAGGAGGGCTACGGAGGAAAGGGATACGCCGTCTACGACTTCGAGGGCAATGTGTGGAGCTTCGGCACCTACCACCCCGAGATGCCGTGAGCGCGGTCGACTATCTGATCGTCGGGGCAGGGGCGGCGGGCGCCGTGCTGGCCGCCAGGCTGAGCGAGGACACCGCCAAGCGGGTCCTGCTGCTCGAGGCCGGCCCCGACTTCCCCGACGCGGCGAGCATGCCGGTCAGCCTGCGCGAGGAGTTCCAGGTCACCGACCCCGCCTACGACTGGGCCCTGGGGGCGCGGATCTGCGCGGGCAACGACTCCTTCCTGGCCCGCGGGCGTGTGGTCGGCGGCTCGACGCAGACCAACGCCAGGGGCGCGATGCGTCCCCCCGCGAGCGACTTCGCCGCCTGGGCCGGGCTCGGGCTGCCGAGCTGGAGCTGGGAGCGGGTGCTGCCGTCGTTCATGCGCATCGAGAACGACCTCGACCACGGCGACAGGCCCTACCACGGGGACAGCGGGCCGCTCCCGATCGTCAGGTGGCGGCAGGAGGAGCTCGTTCCCGGCGCCGCGGCCTTCCTCGACGCGGTCGCGGCCGCGGGCCTGCCGACCTGCGAGGACCTCAACGCGCCCGACGCCGACGGCGTCGGCAGCTACCCGCAGAACCGCCGCGGCAAGGACCGCGTCTCGACCAACCACGCCTTCCTCGCCCAGGCCCGATCCAGGCCCAACTTCGAGCTGCGGTCCGGCGCCGAGGTCTCCAGAGTAGTGATGCGCGGGGGCCGGGCGGTGGGCGTCGAGGTCGACGGCGAGGTGATCGAGGCACGCGAGGTCATCCTCTGCGCCGGCGCGCCGTTCAGCCCGGCCCTGCTGCTGCGCTCGGGCATCGGGCCGGCCGGCGACCTGCGGCGGCTGGGCATCGACGTGGTGCTCGACGCCCCGGGTGTCGGGCAGCGCGTCCTGGACCAGCCGGGGGCGGCGGTGCCTGTCGTGCCCACCCCGGCCGCGGGAGCGGATCTGTGGCCGACGAACCAGGTCGCCGGCCGCCTGACCGGGCCGCCCGGCTTCTCCGCCGACGACAGTCTCTATCTGGTGCTGTTCTCCGGCATCAACATCCCACCGCTGGCCAAGATGGTCGGCAGCGACCTGCTCACGATGGTGAGCATCGGCGACCTCGCGCCGGCCTCGCGGGGAAGCGTCACGCTCCGCTCCGCCGACCCGAAAGAGCCGCCCGCCGTGGACCTGAACTTCTACTCGGCCGACGGCGACCTGGCACGGATGCGCGGCGCGCTGCGGCTGGCGTGGGAGCTGGCCCACCAGGGGAGGTTCCCCGCGACCGTCGAGCGTTTCGCGTTGCTCGACGACGACACCGTCTCCGACGACGACAAGCTCGACGGCGTGCTGCGGATGACCACCACCAGCCGCTGGTCGGTGCTCGGCGGCTGCGCCATGGGGCCGGGGTCCGACCCCATGGCGGTGGTCGACGAGCAGTGCCGGGTGCGCGGGGTCGAGGGGTTGCGCGTGGTCGACGCCTCCATCGTGCCGGTCCCGTTGCGCGCGCCCAACGCGCTGTCATGCATGATGCTGGGCGAGCACGCGAGCACCCTGATCGCCACCTCGGGCTGAGTCTCCCGTCGGTCTCGGGCCCGGTCGTTCAGCCGAACATGCGGCAGAGCATCTGCTGGGCGCCCGTGGCCAGCAGGCGGCCGTCCTGCGTCCAGATGGCCGCCCGGCCCGAGGCCAGCCCGTGCTTCAGCGCGCTGGCGTGCCCGTCGACCAGCAGCCACTCCGATTCGGGCGCCGTGTCATGGAAGATCACCTGCAGCTCCATGGTCGGCGCCACGAACGGCGGCAGGCCGTCCGGGGAGGCCAGCATCACGCTGGGGAAGGCCACGATGTCGCTGTAGAGCACGGATCTGGCCGCGTCGAGCCAGGGATCGTCGTCGAACACCCTGCCCTTGCGCAGCCGCATCCAGCCTCGCTGGTTCGGCTCGCCGAACTGGTCGCTCACCCGCTCCAGCCAGGAGACCGGACGCGTGTCGGAGTGGAAAAGGTGCGGGAACGACGTCTGCCCCCACTCGGCCATCCGCTCCTCCATCGTCGGCAGCTCCTGCGGCGGCGGCGCCTGCGGCGCGGCCGCCAGCGGCAGGCTCGGCCCGTCCAGCGACTCCGCCGCGGCCCACACCGTCGCGTGCAGAACGGTCTTGCCCGCCTGGGTCATCGTGACCCGCAGAGCCTCGGCCCGCCTGCTCGCCCGCAGCGGCTCCACCACGAGCTCGACCTGGTCGAACTGAGCGGCGCGCAGGAACTGGCAGCTCAGGCTGGCCGGCCGGCGCAGCGTGGTGGCCGCGCCCGCGGCCCGTAGCGCCACCGAGGCCACGTAGCCGCCGACCGGACCCCAGACATTCCAGTCCGGCGAGAGCGTGGCGGTGTAGCGCCCCTCGCCGGCGTCAGTAATCGCGGAGTCCACTTCAAGGTCGACCACCTTCGTTCCCCTTTCACGCATCGTTTCGATCAAGACATGAACCGACATTCACGGATGAGTCAAGTGGGCCTCGCACGGGCGGCTCTCCTCCTGGTGCCGGTTTCCTCCCGCGAGGAGAGACCGTATCCGGGCGACCCCCGAGATCTCCGACTCCGGGTCGCCGCCCACGGCGGCGAGGTTGACGTGCCGCACCCCGCTTCGATGTAGGGCCGCAGAAAGTCCGCGACGTCCTCCGGGGTGCCACACGGCGAGTAGCGGGCGAACTTGGCGAAGGGCAGCCCTTGACGTGCTCCTCGCCCCTGAAGAGGCAAGGACTCCCGTGCTGCTTACGCAGCAGTTCATGCCGCGAAGCAGCACGAACTGTGGAACAGGATGCTTGACGCTTCACCGACCCGCCCACCGGCAAGTCTCCACGTCCTGTCACCGCCCGTCCGGCGGCCTCGTTGTACCGATGAATCCAGGAAGTGATCTCACGGCCGGCTTGGTTGTCGCTTGCCAGTTCGATCACGGAAACCTTACCGTACGTGATTGAGACGTCGCAAGCAGTTCCGGTCACTGCACGTTCGCGCCCAAGAGGGCACTCACGCGCGGGCCTGATCACCGCCCGGTCTAGGGAGAAGAACGCGCCGTGCGCGGTGACCGTCTCGCCGGCCAGCAGGCGGTGCAGCAGCTCCAGGCTCTCGTCCATGCGGCGGCCCCTGGTGGCCGGACCGACACCGCAGACCGTCGCCTCGTGGCGGTCCTCGCCGCCGACGCCCACGCCGAGCACCAGCCGGCCCGGCGCCAGCGCCGACAGCGACGCCACCTGGCGGGCGACGAGCACGGGGTGGCGCAGCGGGAGCTGGTAGACGCCCACGTGCACGGGCAGGCGGGGGTGGAGGCCGCAGTACAGCGCCGCCTGGATCAGGCCGTCCGTGCCCGAACCGTTCATGAAGCTCACGTGGTCGCCGACGACGACGTGGTCGATCCCGGCGTCGGCGACCCTGCCCAGCCATTCGCGCGTGCCGCCGCGCGAGCGGGTGGGCAGGATCCCCACCTCGACGCAGCGGCTCACCGCGAGGGGACGACGTTCAGGGCAAGGGTGTCGAAACCGCGGAACATGCCGCTGGTCTTGAATGCCCGCTTGTCGTCGGCGAGCTGGAAGTCGGCGAAGTTGTCCAGGAGCGCGCCGAACGCCAGCACGCCCTCGAGCCTGGCGAGTTGCACGCCCAGGCAGTGATGCGCGCCCCAGGCGAAGGAGAGCGGCGGCTCGACCGAGCCGTCGGCGTAGCGGCCCACGTCGAGCCGGTCGGGGTCGGGAAAACGGGCGGGGTCCCTGTTGGCCGCGCCGATCACCACGACCACCTGGTCGCCTGCGGGCACGGGGGTGCCGTCCGTGAGATGGGTGTCGGCGATGAAGGTCCTGCCGGTGATCTGGATCGGCGAGTCGTAGCGCAGGAACTCCTCCACGGCCGAGCCGAGCAGCGACCTGTCGGCGCGCAGCCGCGCGAGTTCGGCCGGGTTCTCGCACAGCGCCCGGGTGCCCAGGCTGATCAGGTCGGTCATCGTGTGGAAGCCCGCGCTGAACAGCAGCACGACGACCGAGACCAGCTCGCGAACCGACAGCCGGTCGCCGTCGATCTCCACGGCGGACAATCCCGAGATGAGGTCGTCCTTCGGGTTGCGCCGGCGTTCTTCGAGAAGCTCGGCGAAATACTCCTCCATGTCGTACATCGCCTTGTCGGCGTCGCGCAGCATCTCCGGGTTGTGGATGTCGATCGTGTCCACCGCGGCGCTGGCCTTCTTGGTCAGCTCGCGCAGCATCGCCCAGTCCGCCTCGGGCACCCCGACCAGCTCGCCGATGACCGCGATCGGCAGAGGGCGGGCGAAGTCGGCCACCAGGTCGACGACGCCGCCGCCGGGCGGCAACCCGGCGAGCATCGGATCGATCAGCTTGGCGACCTGCCGTTCCAGCTTGGGGCGCAGCTTCTGCACCCGGCGCGGGGTGAAGGCGCTGCTGATGAGGCCGCGCAGCCTGGTGTGTTCGGGGCCGTCCATGAACAGCAGGGTCCTGATCCGCTCGTCGCCGCGTTCCTTGCCGAGTTGGGGCCGCACGCCCGACTTGTCGAGTGCGGGGCTCTTCATGGCGAACCTGCAGTCGTCGTACGTGGTGAGCACCCACCCGTCACCGTGGCCGGGAACGCTCATCCGGTGGTGCGGATCCGCCGCGCGCAGCGCATGGTAGTGCGGATACGGGTCCTCGATGGTCTCGGGAGTCTTCATCATGAGTTCCATGAGGAGCGTCCCGGCGTCCCTGTCCATAACCGCCTCGGACACTACGCCTCCCTGGTATCTTGTCTCGATGGTTATTCGCAAGACTAATGCCAGATAGATGATACGAGTAGGGTCTAGAGCAAAGCTTCCTCTCTCGCGGCACGCCGGGCGCCACCGAACGCGGCGGCGATGCGGCCCGTGACGTCGGCGCGTACGCAGTCGGCGGCCAGCGCGATCGCCTCGGCCAGATCACGCGCAGGCGCCGCGCCGTGGCACACGACGCACACGCCGCCGACCCCCAGCAGCACGCCGCCGCGATCCGCGGCCAGGGCGGCGCGCACCGCCGCCGACACCGCGCGTTTCCCGGCCGCGCCGGCCACGGCGTCGACGGCGACCTGCGCCGTCAGGTCCAGCGTCCGCTCGTACATCTTGAGCATCACATCGCCGGTGAAACCATCGGTCACCGCGACGTCCACCCGGTCGCCGAACACGTCGTACGCCTCAATCTGACCTGCATATCCTGGCAGCGTCGCCAGCAGCAGGTGCGCGTCACGCTGCGCCGGTCCGCCTTTCAGGGCCTCGGTGCCGTTGGAGACCAATCCGATGCGCGGGCGTGGCACCCCGAGCCGTGCCTTGGCGAACTCCGCACCCATGACCGCGAACTCCACCAGCCACTCCGGCTGCGCGACCACGGTCGCGCCGATGTCCAGCAGCACAGTCGGCCCGAGCCCCGGTCCGCGCAGCGTGGTGGCGAGCGCCAGGTTCCGCACGCCCGGCACCCGTCTGAGCCGCACGGCGGCGGCGAGTACGGCGGCGCCGGAGTTCCCGGGTGTGACCATCGCGTCGGCCTGGCCGTTCCTGACCGCCTCGGCCGCCACGAGCAGCGAAGAACGCCGCTTTCCCCAGGTCGCGCTGACCGGATCGTCCCCCATGCCCACCGCGTCCCGCGCGTCCACCAGCCGCACATGCTCAGGCACCGCCCCGAGCCGTTCGCGCAGTTCCGCCTCAGGGCCGACCAGCAGCAGATCGACGTCCGGCGGTCCCGTCCGCACGGCTTCCAGCACGGGCTCGGGCCCGGCATCGCCCCCTACCCCGTCGACAGCGATCACCAGCCGACGACTCATACGAACCCCATATCCTTGTATTCGGAATATGAGAAACAAGATACTAGGTCGGCTCGGCTAGTTCTTGATGCCGGTCAGCGTGACGCCTTCGATGAAGTAGCGCTGCAGGACGAAGAAGAGCACGATGATCGGCGCGATGACCGCCGCCGAGGCCGCCATGAGGTAGCCCCACTGCGTCAGGTACATGCTCTGGAAGGAGGCCAAGCCCAGCGACAGCGTGTAGTTCTCCTCGTTCTGCAGGTAGAGCAGCGGCCCGAGGAAGTCGTTCCAGGTGCCGATGAACGTGAAGATCGTCACCACGATGATCGCGGGTTTGGACAGCGGCATGACGATCGTCCAGAAGACCCGCCACGGCGAGGCCCCGTCGATGTAGGCGGCCTCGTCCAGCTCGAACGGGATCGTCAGGAAGAACTGCCGCAGCAGGAAGACGTTGAACACTCCCCCGCCCGCCCCTGCGAACCAGCTCGGCACGGTCAGCGGCGCGATCGTGTCGAGCGCGCCCAGCTCCTGCCACATCACGAACGTCGGGATGAGCGTCACCGCGTACGGCAGCATCACGCCGCTGAGCAGCAGCGCGAAGACGATGTTGCGCCCGCGCCAGCGCAGCCGGGAGAAGCTGAAGGCCGCCACCGAGCAGGTCAGCACCGTGCCGAGGACGCTCAGCACGGCGATGACGACCGTGTTGACGAAGTAGCGGCCGAAGGGCTGGGCGGTGAGGGCCTCGGTGAAGTTCGACCACTGGAACGGCGAGGGGATCCACTCCGGCGGGGAGAGGAACATCTGCGTGTCCTGCATGAGCGCGCTGCGCACCAGCCACACGAACGGCAGCAGGGTCGGGATGGACCCGGCCACCAGCAGCAGGTACAGCAGGGCCCGCCCATACCTGCGGGGTTTGCGCAGTCCCTCGGTCGGGGCGACGGAGCCGGCCCGCTCGGGGGCGGCGACGGCGGTCATCGGGCACCTGCCATCTCGTAGTAGACCCAGCGGCGGGCGTTCCTGAACAGCAGGAACGTCACCACCATGATGATCATGAACAGGGTCCAGGCGAGCGCGCTGGCGTAACCCATCTGGCTCTCGGTGAACGCCTTGCGGAACAGGTAGTAGACGTAGAAGAGGGTGGCGTGGTTGGGGCCGCCCTCGGTCATCACGTACGCCTGGTTGAACACCTGGAAGGTGCCGACCACGCCGACGACCAAGTTGTAGAAAATGGTCGGCGTCATCATCGGCAGCGTCACGTGCCAGAAGCGCCGCCAGACCCCGCCGCCGTCGATCGAGACGGCCTCGTACAGATGCCTCGGCACGCCCTGCAGCCCCGCCAGGAAGATCACCATGGTGTTGCCGAAGCCCCACGTGCTCATGATGATCAGGGAGGGCACCGCGGTGGACTCGGCGTAGATCCACTGGGAGCCGCTCAGCCCGCCCTGCCGCAGCAGCGAGTTGAGCAGGCCGAAGTCCGGGTTGAAGATCCAGATCCAGAGCACGACGTTGGCGATGGCGGGGACGAGCGTCGGCAGGTAGAAGATCGTCCGCCAGATCGCCAGACCGCGGACCTTCTGGTTGAGCAGCAGGGCCACCGCGAAGCTGACGATGAGCACCAGCGGGACCGAGCCGAGCGTGTAGTAGGCGGTCGTGCTCAGCGACTTCCAGAACAGCTCGTCGTCGAGCATGGCCGAGTAGTTGTCGAGGCCGACGAACGACGGGCTGGCGCCGATGGTCCAGTCGGTCACGCTGAAGAAGGCCGAGGCCACCATCGGGCCGATCGTGAAGATCACGAACCCGAGGATGGCCGGCAGCGCCATGAGAATGCCCCAGCGGGTTTCGAGGCGGCGCATCACAGCTCCTGGGAGTGGTGCCAGCCCTGGAGCATGCCGGTGATCTTCGGCGCGGCGGCCTTGAGGATCTCGCCGGCCGGCCGCTTGCCGGTCTCGATCTCCTGCAGGGCGGGAGTGAGCGCGTCGCTGGCGATGGCGGACATGTTCTTGAGGCGGTTACGCAGGTCGGGGACGCCGTGGTCGCGGGCGTAGTCGACGACCGCGGTCCGGAACTCCGGCGGGTGCTGGTCGTTCTTGGTCCAGGAGTCGATGGCCGCCTGGTCCTCGTAGTACTTCTTCTCCTGCGGCATCCACAGACCCTTGGCGAACAGGTCGACGTTGCGCGGGTCGTTGTGGAAGGCGAGCAGCTCGACCGCCTCCTGCTCGTGCTTGCTGCCCGCGAAGACCGCCGACGCGCCGGCCACCTGGCTGGCGGTGAACGGCTCGTTGTACTTGGGCAGCACGCCCATGCCGTAGTCGACCTTGCTCTCGTTCATGTCGAGCAGACTCCAGTGGCCGTCCACCACCATGGCCACCCGCTTGGTCTTGAGCAGGATGTTGGTGCCGGGCACGTCGTCCCCGGTCGCGGCGAGCTGGCCGGGGCCAGGCGCGACCCGGTGCTTGTAGACCAGGTCCTGCAGGTTCTGGAACACCTGGATCGCCTCGGGGGTGTCCAGCAGGCACTTCTTGCCCGCCTCGTCGGCGAAGTCGACGCCGTTGCCGCGCAGGAACCCGTACCAGGCGGCACCGTAGGTGAAGCTGATGGAGATGCCGAACTGCCTGACCTGCTTGGGGTCGAAGCCGGACTCGTCGGGATGTTTGCCGTTCTGGTCGACGGTGAGCTTGTAGGCGTTCTCCACGAGCTGGTCCCACGTCCAGGCCGAGGCCGCCTCGGCGGGCGGCGTGACCCCGGCCGCGGCGACGGCGGACTTGCTGTACCACAGCAGCATCGACTCGTTCGCCGTCGCGATGGCGTGCAGGTTGTCCTGGCCGGTCCACAGGTAGGCGTCGCGCAGGTAGCCGGCCAGTTGCGGGTACTTCTTCAGGTACGGGAACAGGTTGACGAGCTTGCCCTGCTCACCCAGGCGGAACGACATCGACATCGGCACGTAGCCGGCGTCCGGCAGGTTGTCGCCGGCCACGAGCGTGTTGAGCTTCACGTCGTACTCGTCGGGCGTGAACAGCGGCTTGACCTTCGCCCCCGCGTTCTTCTGCTCGTACTGCTTGAGCATGCCTTCGATGGCCGCCTTCTCGAACGTCGAGCCCCAGAACATGAACTGAAGCTGCGTGGCGTTCCCGGCGGAGCCTGAGCCGCCGCCGCAGGCCGTCGCCGTGGCGCCGAGGGCGGCGAGCCCGCCCAGCTTCAACAGGTCGCGTCTTCTCATCGGGGGGTTCCTTACGCGAGGGGGGTCCAGACGCGCATCGCGCCGCCGTCCCGGTTGTCCCACTGGAAGTAGGGGACGGCCGTGGCGGTCACGCGGGTGCTGGTCGCCGAGGGTTCACTGGTGTACGGCAGGCCGTCACGGGGCTGGACCACGGCGGCGGCCTCGGTCTCGATCAGTACGGTGCGCCCGACGCCGTCGAGGTCGTCCTTGGCGATCACGCGCAGCGGGGCGTCCGGGATGAGGGCGAGGTCGTCCACCTCGACGCCGTCGGCCTGGTCGGCCTGTTCGAAGCAGTAGACGAGCGGGCCGCGCTCGAGCGCGACGCAGCCGCGGACCGCGTCGATGCGGCGGTGCGGGTGGCTGAGCCGGGGCGCGAGGTCGAGCCGGAGCTCGACGCTCTCCCCCGCCTGCCACTGCCGGCGAAGACGGAGGTATCCGTCGTCGCCGGGCTGCGCGGGGCGGTCGTCCACGACGGTGGCGTGGCTCCAGGCGGGGATGCGCAGCGCCAGCTCCCACTCCCGCGGCGGGGCCTGCTCGACGGTGAGGCGGATCAGGCCGTCCCACGGGTAGTCGGTCTCGATCCGCAGCCGGGCGCCGCCGGCCTCGACGGTGCCGGGGACGTACTGGTGCAGCCTGAGCCCGTCGTCGGAGGTCGTGGCCACGTAGCCGCCGAGCGAGGCCACCAGGCGCATGATGTTCGGCGGGCAGCAGGCGCAGGCGAACCACTCCCTGCGCCGCCCGAGGTAGGCGTCCTCGACCAGGTCGTCCCTGCGCTGGAGCGGGTTGACGTAGAAGAAGCGCAGGCCGTCGGCGGAGGTGGAGGCGGCGAAGGCGTTGTAGAGCGTGCGCTCGATCAGGTCGGCGTAGCGGCCGTGGCCGGTGGCCAGCAGCAGCCGCCAGTTCCAGTGGATGCTGGCGATGGCGGCGCAGCTCTCGCTGTAGGCGCGGTCGGGCGGCAGCTCGTACCGCTCGCCGAACGCCTCGCCGTCGTGACGCGAGCCGTGGCCGCCGGTGATGTAGGTCTTGGTCGCGACCATGTCCTCCCACCGGCGCACCGAGCACTCCAGCAGCGACTCGTCGCCCGTCTCCAGGTAGACGTCCACGACGCCGGCCTCCAGGTAGAGCTGGCGCACGGCGTGCCCGACCGGGGTGTCGGCCTCGCGTACGGGCAGATGGTCCTGGGCATACAGCATGCCCATGCCGCTGTTCTTGATGAGGCCCTTGCCGCGGTTGTCGATCAGCTTGGAGGCCAGCTCCAGGTAGGTGCGCTCGGCGGTCAGCCGGTAGAGCTCGACCAGCGCGGTCTCGACCTCGGCGTGGCCGTCGATGCCGTCGTTCCCGCCCGTCACGAACACCTCGACCAGGTGGTCGGCCAGGCGTTCTGCGACCGGCAGCAGCGACTGGCCGATGCCGGCGCGGGCGGCGGCCACCGCGGCCTGGAAGAGGTGGCCCGCGCAGTACATCTCGTGGCTGTACTCGAGCTCGGTGTAGATCTTGTCGGGTTTGACGACCTGGTAGTGCGAGTTGAGGTAGCCGTCCGGCCGCTGCGCCCTGGCCAGCACGGCCGCCGCCTGGTCGGTGAAGTCGGCGTAGGCCTGCTCGGGGGCGCGGATGTGCTCCCAGGCGAGCGCTTCGAGTTGTTTGTACAGGTCGGAGTCCTGGAACCGGTAGCCCTGGAAGGGCCCCTCTCCCTCGCCTCCGGCGCGCCGCAGGTTGGGCAGCGCGCCCGAGTGTTCCATCTGTTCCAGGCCGAGCGGGATGCTGGCCTCGTGGTTGATCCGCTGCCAGCGCGCGAGCGGACCATCGGAGATGACGACGTCGTGAATGCCGATCGGCCGCAACACTGCCCGGCTGGACGGAACCGCGGGACCGAGGATCTGTTCCATCAAGCTCCTCATCCTTGTGAGAAAACGTTGGGAATAGGTTTTCTCAATCGGAGGGTAAGGTGTGATACATCACTGGTCAAGGGGATATGGTGTGACCGCGAAAGGGGACTCGGTTGGCCAGCCCTATCGAAGGGACAGCGAAAACCGTCACGATCAGAGACGTCGCGGCGGCCGCGGAGGTGTCGATCGGCACCGCGTCCAAGGCGCTCAACGGCCGGGGCCGCATGCGCACCGAGACCCGCGACCGGGTGCTCGCCGCGGCCGAGCGGCTCGGTTTCCGGCCCAACCCCCTCGCGCAGGGGCTGCTGGCCGGCCGCACCTACACGGTCGGCCTGGTCACGGGCGACAGCTTCGGCCGCTTCAGCATCCCGGTCATGCTGGGCGCGGAGGACGCGCTCGGCGCCGGGCAGATCTCGGTGTTCATGTGCGACACGCGCGACGACCCGATCAGGGAGCGCCACTACGTCGAGCGCCTGCTGGCCAGGCGCGTCGAGGGCATCATCGTCACGGACCGGCGCACCGAGCCGCGTCCGGGCATCGGCCGCGACCTGCCGGTTCCCGTGGTGTACGCGATGACGCAGTCCACCGACGAGTCCGACGTGTCGATCATCCCGGACGACGAGGGCGGCGGCGCGCTGGCCGCCCGCCACCTGCTGGCCACGGGCCGCACCCGCATCGGCCACGTCACGGGGCCCGAGGGGTTCCAGGCCGCGCGGCTGCGGGCCCGGGGGCTGGCCTCGGTCCTGGCCGCCGCCGGTCTCGAACCGGCGGGCGAGGCGCTGTTCGGGCAGTGGAGCGAGGAGTGGGGCCGGCAGGGCGCCGACATCCTGCTGCACGCGGCACCCGACGTCGACGCCGTCTTCTGCGGCAGCGACCAGATCGCCCGCGGGGTGGCCGAGACGCTGCGCGACCGGGGCCGGCGGGTGCCCGAGGACGTGGCGCTGGTCGGGTTCGACAACTGGGAGCCGATGGTGCTGGGCTGCCGGCCGCCGCTGACCACGGTCGACATGAATCTCGGGGAGATCGGCCGGCTGGCGGCGCGGCACCTGCTGGACGCCATCGCGGGCACGCCCTCCGGCGGCGGGGTGACGATCGTGCCCGCGAGCCTGGTGCCGAGGGAGTCGACGAGGCGGGCGACACCCAAGGGTTGACCAGTGCTGTGTAACACCTTACTGTGCGCCTGGGAAAACCTATTCCCATCCTTCGAGGAGCTCTTTGAGGAGCCCGGATGGACCATCGCCCCGCCCGGCGACTGAGCGCCGCGGCAGTCTTACTCGCCTCCTTACTCACCGGCGTGTCGCAGCCCGCGCACGCCGCCCCGACGGCGCAGGTCGTGGACATGTTCGGCAGAACCGTCAACGACTACGGCGTCAAACTGGTGGACTGGCAGGGATACCTGGCCAACCCCTACGTCGAACTCACCGTCAGACCACCCTCCGAGCTGCGTTTCCCCGTCACCGTCGACCTCAAGGCCGAGGGCACGTCCAGGCTGATGATGGACCTGCCCAGCCAGCTCACCGCCACCGGCGCGACCAAGTCCCTCAGCTTCGCCAGTGCCTCGGAGCAGAAGACGTTCAAGCTGGCGATCCACTCCAAGCGCGGCCCGGGAGCCGATGAAAGTTACACGCTCCGGCTGACGCTCAGGGACGCGGGCGGCGCGACGTACCAGCAGTCCATGCCGATCAGGGTGCAGCAGGACGAGAAGACCGCGCTGCAGCCGAGCCTGCCCATCGCCTTCGACTACCGCTACGACAACATCACCGGCTACTTCAACGACCCGGCCTTCAGAACCGCTTCGGAGGAGGCCGTCAAGGACTGGTTCAGGTTCTTCGACATGGCGCCGTTCGACACGGTGGCCGCGGGTGCGGAGAACAATCACCTGCCGGGCAACAACTGGCAGAACACGATCAACGTGACCAACCAGTCCGCCTACAACGGCATGTACGTGTTCTTCCGCGGCATCCAGACCCCGTACTCGACCGGTTACCCGGCCGCCAACGGCAAGTACAGCGCGCGCGGCGGCCAGCAACTGCCGGGACCGCTGCACCGCTCGACGGCGATGATCTTCGAGTACGACGAGGCCGGCAAGCGGTTGTTCACCTCGCTGGCCGACGAGGACTGGTACAAGACGGAGATCGCGGGCTCGGTGCTCGACGTGCACGGCCTGGTCATGCACGAGTACGGCCACGCCGTCGCCTACCACAGCGACTGGGCCGGGATGCGCTCCTACGTCCAGTCGGGCGGCAACGACCCGGACGTGGTGGCGTACCAGGGCTCCCCCGTCCCGCTGGACGGCAGCTACCACATCCCCGGCGAGCAGCGGTACTGGGACCGGATCAGCGGCCAGAACGGCGGCTGGACCCACCTGTTCCCCACCCGCCGGTGGATGCTGACCAAGCTGGCGCTGCTGGTCGCGGAGAACGCCGGGTGGAAGCTCAACCGCAACCTCACCCCGTTCCTGCCTCCGTCCATCGTCACCACGTCGCTCCCGCAGGCCAGGGCGGGCACCGCCTACCAGCAGACGCTGTCGGCCAAGGGCGGCGTGCCCTTCTACGACTGGCAGGTCACCGCCGGCGCGCTGCCGGCCGGTCTCAGCCTCGACCGCTTCACCGGCGCCATCACCGGCACGCCGACGGCGGCGGGCACGTTCGGCTTCACCGTCCGGCTCCGGGACTACGACCGTCTCAGCACCCCGGTGACCAGGACGTTCCAGCTCACTGTGGGCTCCTGAGACCCGCGGGGTGATCCGGCCGCCCCGGCCGGGTCACCCCTGCGCCCTCACTCATGAAAGGCTTCGATGAGGAAGATCGCCACCGTCGCCGCGCTCACCGCCCTGGCGGGCGCGCTGTCCTTCCCCTCCCCCAGCCTCGCCGCCCGCAGGGACGCGCCCGCGCTGGAGGTCTACGACATCTTCTTCCGCAAGGTCAACGACTACGGCGTGCAGCTCGTGGACTGGCAGGGCTACCTGGCCAACCCGTACGTCGAGCTGACCGTCCGGGCGCCGAAGATCCCCGGCGTCCAGTACCCGCTGACGGTGGACCTGCAGGCCAAGGGCACCTCCAGGCTGATGTTCAACATGCCGAGCGAGCTGACCGCCGCCGGGGCCACCAAGTCCTTCACGCTGACCGGCCCGGCCGACCGTGAGACGGTGCGGCTGGCCATCCACTCCAAGCAGGGCGCGGGCCGGGACGAGCTGCACCAGTGGATCATGAAGACCACCGACGCGGCCGGCGCCACCCTCACCCAGACCATGCCGATCCGGGTGCAGCAGGACGAGAAGACCCCGCTCAAGCCCACCATCCCGATCGACTTCGACTACCGCTACGACACCATCACCGGCTACTTCAAGGACCCCGGCGTGCGCAAGGCCGCCGAGGCCGCGGTCCGCAACTGGTTCGCCTTCTTCGACCTGGAGCCGTTCGACACGGTGGCGGCGGGCGACGAGGTCAACCGGCTGCCGGGCGACGACTGGCAGAACGAGGTCGAGGCCGCCAACGCCAAGCCGTACAACGGGATGTACGTCTTCTTCCGCGGCATCCAGACGCCGTACTCGACCGGCTACCCCACGATCAACGGCAAGTTCCACACCAGGAACGGCAAGCCCACCCCCTACCACCGCTCGACCAGCATGATCCTGGAGTACGACGAGCAACTCATGAAGCTGTTCACCTCGCTGAAGGACGAGGACTGGTACAAGACGGACCTCGGCCAGGTGATCGACGTGCAGGGCCTGGTCATGCACGAGTACGGCCACGCGGTCGCCTTCCACAGCGACTGGAAGGGCATGGCCGACTACGTGGCCTCCAAGGGCAAGGACGACCAGGACGTCATCGACTACCAGGGGTATCCCGTGCCCCTCGACACCAGCTACCACGTGCCCGGCGACGACCCGTACTGGGACCGGATCAGCGGGCAGAGCGGTGGCTGGCGGCACGTGTTCCCGACCCGCAGGTGGGAGCTGACCAAGCTGAGCCTGCTGATCGCCGAGAACGCGGGCTGGAAGCTGAACAGGAAGCTGACGCCGTTCCTCAAGCCCTCCATCGAGACGGCCGCCGTCCCGTCGGCCAAGGCGGGCACCGCCTACGAACAGCGGCTCAAGGCCAAGGGCGGGGTGCCGTTCTACGACTGGCAGGTCACCGGCGGCGCGCTGCCCCCGGGGCTGACCCTCGACCGCTTCACCGGCGCCATCACCGGCACGCCCACCACGGCGGGAACGTATGAGTTCACCGTCCAGCTCAGGGACTACGCCAAGCTGAGCGCGCCCGTCACCCGCGAGTACGGCCTCGGCGTCGGCGCGTAGCGCGAGGGCGGCGGCCGGGCGGTCGCCGCCCTCGCCGGTTCACCGGCCGTAACGGCTCTTCAGGTGCCGCCACCAGTCGCGGAACATCCACGCGTCGAAGTCCGTGATCTGGGCCGCGCTGCCCGCCTTCATCAGGAAGCCGCCCACCCCCGTCGGAGTCCAGTCGTAGAAGTCGTCCAGGCCGAACGAATGGCCCATCTCATGCAGCAGGATGTGCACATTGTCGGTGTTGAGGTTGGACATGTAGTACTCGCTGCCGATCCGCTGCCCCCAGTCGCCGCCCGCGCCGCCGCCGAACCCGGCCGTCAGCCACAACGACATGTCGTAGTGGTGTGAAGGGCCGCCGGGGCAGTTCGGGTAGGTGCCGTTCTGGTTGAAGAAGCGGCCGCACGGCTCGGAGCACTGCGGCGCGTTCTCGCGGATGTTGCCGACGTAGATGTCGACGGAGTTGTCGTTCCACTGGAGCTGGGCGCGGTCGCGGACGGCCCAGCCGACCACCTTGAGCGGCACGTTGGTGTAGGGCCAGTTGTTGTGGCCGGCCATCAGGTCCATCCACTTCTTGAACTGCCGGGCCAGCGTGGCGTGGATCTGGTCGCGCTGGGCCGCGGTCACCGTGGCTCCGGTGTCCCACCGGACGCAGTAGTTGATCGAGCCGCCGTTGGCCATGACCTGGTCCCAGCCGTAGTTGCGGAACCCGTACAGGTTCGGGTACGTGCTCTCCTGGTGCTGCCAGACCTCGTTGAGCGGGGTGACCAGGTTGCCCGGCGGGTTCCAGCCGGAGCCGCTCGGCGGCGCGTCGGCGGCGAACGCCCTGACCTCCAGCAGGCCCACCGACCCCTGGCCGCTCTGCAGGACGACGCGCAGCCGCGTGGTGCTGACCTGGGTGAAGCTGACCTTGTTGTAGGTGTTGGCCGCCACGGGGTAGGAGGCGGAGATGTCGGCGTAGGCGCTGCCGGTCCAGTACTGCAGCTTCCACGAGCTGGGCACGCGGACGCCGCCGCCGTCGTCGAAGAAGTAGACGTCGGCGGATCTGAGGCCCTGGGCGGAGGTCCAGGTCAGCTCGGCCCACTGGGAGCCGGTGTTGGGCCAGGTGCCCCAGCGGCGGTTGACGGTGTCGTTCGAGCTCGGCGGGTCGATGCCGTCGTTGATGGCCGCCACGCTCTCCCATGACGAGGTGTACGACGCCGAGGCGGTGGCGCTCCCGGCCACGTTCGTGTCGGCCAGGGCGGATTGGAGGGGCCAGAGGAAGGTGACGACGAGCAGGATCGGCAGGAGGGCCAGGCGTTTCATGCGCACCTCTCACTTTCTGGTAGCGCTAACATTTGTGAGCCTTGAGGAAGGGCGCGCTCCCTCAAGGCTCGGCTCGGGTCAGCGGATGGTGATGTCGGAGGAGGAGTAGAGGCAGTTCACGCCGTCGGCGCCGGAGCCGATCTTCACCGGCTCGCTGCCCTTGGGCACGCCTCTGTACTTCTCGCAGATCGTGGTGCTGCTGCCGTACACGGTGATCCTGGTGAAGCGGGCGGTGTCGCCCCAGTTCGTGTTGATTCCGGCCAGGACCTTGGTCGTACGGGCGGTGACGTTGTCCATGACCACGTGCCGCTTGTAGGAGGTCGAGCAGTTGCCGCAGGCGCGGTAGAGCTTGCCCGAGCCGTGCACCTGGAAGTTCCTGATGGTCACCGTGCCGGCGCCGTTGTGCTGGAACACCTTGTCGGAGCCGGACTTGGCGCCGCCGCCGTCCACCAGGTACGTCGCGGACGAACTGGAGGACTTGAACGTGGCGGCGTCCTCGCCCACGTCGTTCCACCACACGTTGCGGATGGTGCACGAGCCCTCGCAGTGGACGCCGTCGCCGGCCGGGGCGTCGATGATGACGTTCTGGATGGTGCCGCCGTTGGGCACCACGAACATGGGGTCCTGGTCTTCGCCCTGACCGCCGTCGCCGATGCCGTAGTAGCGTTTCATGCCGCCGTCGAAGAACGAGCCGGTGTTGCGGGTCTGCGTGATGTGCACGCTGCCGGTGTCCGTCGGCCAGTCGGCGGCCTGCGCGGCACGCGGCGTCACGATCGTGGCCAGCGCCATGGCGGCCAGCGTCACGGCCGCGCGCCGTCCTCGGGGTGTCAAGATCGTCCCACCTGCCCTTCTGCTGCTGGTAAGCGCTTTCCCTTTGGCTGGGCTGCTGTGCCGGACCGGAAAAGTGGCTGGGACGCCTTGATCGCACGCCCCGGGACAGGCGTCAAACCCGGTGCGGCCCCGTCCGCGCCGACCTGCGGGTTCCCGCTGAAACTTTCATCACTCCACCCGGGGTGCGCGCTCCGCCTCGCCGTGCGCTATGGCGTGCACGGCGGGGCGCAGGACGCCGACGATGTCCTCGACGTCGGCGTCCCGCACGCCTTCGAGCCGGAGCAGGTGGCGGGCGATGACGGTGCCGAGGGTGAGCGCGCCGACGAGCCCCGCGCGCAGCACCGCGTCGTCGGCGGGCATGGAGCCGGCCACCTGGCGCTGCTGCTCGGTGAGCGCGGCGCGAACCCCCTCGCCGGCGTCGGGGTGGGTGAGCATCGAACGCAGCATGGCCAGCGTCGCGGACATGTCGGCGGTCAGCTTGTCGCCGAGCGCGGCCAGCAGCAGTTCGGCGACCTCTTCCGGGGTGCCGGCCACGGGCTCGTCGGGCTCGATCGCGGCGACGCGGGCGAACAGCTCGTCCTTGGAGCCGAAATAGCGCATGACGAGGCCGGGGTCGGTGTCCGCGGCGGCGGCGACGGCCCTGATCGTGGTGCGGTCGTAGCCGGAGTCGGCGAACAGGCGGCGCGCGGCGGCGAGGATTCTGGCCTCGGTCTGCCTGCGCTGCTCGGCGCGTGATGGGCTGGCTGGCATGCCGCTCAGTCTACAGCCGTTGACTCAATCTCGGAGCACCTGCTACGGTCCACTCAGTCAACAACTGTAGACCGAAAGGTGGGACCGTTGGACACGGACACCACTCCACTCGCGCTGCTGGAACGCGCGCAGAAGCTCTTCCTGGCCAAGGACCTGGGCCGGTTCGCCGACATGTTCGCTGAGGACGGAACGCATGAGCTGCCGTTCGCGCCGCCAGGAGTGCCGAAGTTCCTCCGTGGACGAGAGGAGATCCGCCGGTATCTGACGTCCATCACCTCCACCCCGTTGGAGATGACCAGGTTTCACGGGCTCTGCGTTCATGAGACCGTCGATCCGGAGGTGATCATCGCCGAGTACGAGGGGCACGGGCGGGTCACCAGCACAGGGAAGCCTTACCGGATGCCCTACATCCAGCTTCTCCGGGCGCGGGATGGGGAGATCGTCACCTGGCGCGACTACTGGAGCCCGTTGGCGGGGTTCCAGGCGTTGGGGGTGCGGGGGCTCGTACGAACTGTGGGCGGGCGGTTGCGCCGGCGGGTCCTCGCCTGAACCTCGGCGCCCCGCCTTGAAAGGCACGACCCCGTGAATTGTCGGCCGGTCCCCGTAGGGTTCCCGCATGGCGATCCTCATCGGACGAGACCGGCCCGCCGCGATCCTGCGTGGCGAGGTCGAGCGTGCGCTGGTCAGCCATGGGTCGCTGATCCTGGTCACCGGCGAGGCGGGCATCGGCAAGACCACCCTGGTGGCCGAGGCCGCGCGGGAGGCGGTGCGGGGCGGGGCCCGGCTGCTCGGCGGGGCCTGCTGGGAGGGCGAGGGGGCGCCGGGTTACTGGCCGTGGGTGCAGGTGATCCGGCGGCTCGCGCCCGGGGCCACGCCGCAGAGCCTGGCGGGGGCCGGCGTAGAGGCGTTCCAGCTCTACGACGCGGTGACGGGGCTGCTGGTGGGCGCCTCCCGCGAGCAGCCGGTCGTGGTCGTCCTCGAAGACCTCCACTGGGCCGACGCCGCCTCGCTCAGGTTGCTGGAGTTCGTGGTGCGGCACGCCTGGTTCGAACGCCTGCTGGTGATCGGCACCTACCGCGACGCCGAGATCGACGGCCCGCTCAGCCTGCCGCTGGAGGCCAAGGCCACCACGCTGACGCTGTCCGGGCTCTCCCGCGACGAGGCCGGCCGCCTCGTCGCCCTCACCACCGGGCTCGAACCCGGGGCAGACCTGGTCGCGGAGATCCACCAGCGCACCGGCGGCAACCCGTTCTTCGTGGAACAGACGGCACGGCTGTGGCAAGGAGGCAGCCGGCTGGCCACGATCCCGCCGGGCGTGGGCGCCGCGATCCGGCGTCGTCTGTCACGGCTGCCGAACGTGGTGCTCGACGTGCTGCGAATGGCGGCGGTGCTCGGCCGCGAGTTCACCGAGCAATCCCTGGCCGACGCCCTCGACCACCTCACCCGTGCCCCGTCCAGCCCGGAGGGCCCGCGGAGCGGCGCACCCGGGCCAGGTCTTCGGTCCCCCTCGGAGGGGGCCTTCCTGGAGCGGGAGGGGCCTTCCCCAGAAGTGTCGCGGCTGAGACCTGTCGCTGCTGGGCCTGGGCAGGAGATGGTGAGCAAGGCGCTCAACCAGGTGGTGTCGGCCAAGCTGGTCACCGCTCTCGGCTCCGGGCGCTACGCCTTCGTCCACGACCTGGTGCGCGAAACCCTCTACACCGAGCTCGACGAGAGCGCGGCCCGTTCCCGCCACGCGGCCGCCCTGCACGCCCTGGGCCCGGCGATCCCCGCGACCCGCGCCCATCACGCCTCCCTCGCCGCCGTCCCCGAGGCCCCCGACCTGCTCCTCACCGCCGCCAAAGACGCCGAAGCCCGCTTCGCGGACGAGGAGGCCGTCGGGCACTACCGCCGTGCCCTGGAGCTGACCCCGGCGTCCGAGCCCCGCAAACGGGCCACGATCGCGCTGGACCTCGGCGTGGCACAACACCGCGTGACAGACACCGCCGCAGGAGCCCGCACGCTCGACGCCGCCATCGCGATCAGCCACGACCTCGACGACCCCGACCTGCTGGCCCTCACCGCGCTCAAGCTCCACGACCTCTGCTACACCGCCCAGGCTCCCCACTGGACCGCCTTCGTCCACGAGGCCCACCACCGCCTGGTCCACCACCCCGACCGCCTTCGGCCGAAGCCGGCCGGCGACCTTCAACCGGATGGGCCGACCCAACCCGGCGACGACACCTTCCCCTCGGCCTCGCTGCCTCACTCCGGCATCGGCACCCTCTCCCCGATCCAACCCGGCGACGGCACCTTCCCTTCCACCCGGCTGCCTCACTCCGGCATCGGCGCCCTCCCCCCGATCCAGTCGGCAACGGGGACCGAAGTGACCCGGCTTGCCGAGGCTGCGCGTGATTTGAGCAAGGTGGCCGCCGATCGGGCCAGGCAGGGGGCGGATGACGAGACGCTGGCGTACAGTCTGCTGGCCAGGCTCGGCGCCATCTGGGGTCCGGGCACCACGGCCGAGCGGCTGGGCATCACCGAAGAGCTGTCGGCGGTGGCGCGGCGCACGCAGGACGTCCATCTCGGCCTGACCGCGCGAGCGTGGCGCGTCGGAGTGCTGCTGGAGCTGGGCGACCCCCGCTGCCTGGCCGAGCAGCGAGCGTTCGTCGCCGACGTGGAGGGCTCGCAACTGACGCTGTTCCAGCATGAGGCGACGGTCATGAAGGCCATGTTCGCCACGTTCACGGGCCGTTTCGACGAGGCGGAGACGTCCATCGGCACGGCCTTCGAGCTCGGCGAACAGCCCGGCATCAGCAGGCATGACCTGCGCTGGATGCAACGCTGGTCGGCCGCCCTGCTCAGGGGCCGTTTCGACGACGCCGACGCCGTTCTGACCGAGATGGAGCGCGCGGGCAGCCGCCACTTCCCGCTCTACCACGCGGTGACGGCGGTCCAGAGGGGCGACGGCAACGCCATGCGCCACCTGGCCGAGATCATGGCAGGTGGCGAACAGTACCTCCGCTGGATGGCGCCTCTGTGGCTGAGGTTCCAGGCTCAGGCCGCCGCGTTGTCGAAGGATCCCGTGCTGTGCGAACACGCCAGGGCCGCGATCGCCCCTTACCTCGGCCAGTGGGGGGTGACGGCCACGGTCGTCGTCGAGGGCCCGTTCACGTACTGGGCGGCCGTGCTCGACGCGGCCCAGGAACGCTGGGACGACGCGGTCGGCGGCTACACCGCCGCCGCCCGCGCCGCCGACCTCCTGGGCGCGCGTCCGTGGGCGGTCGAGGCCCGCGCCCGCCTGGCGGAGGCGCTGCGGGCGCGCGGAGACGACGCCACGGCGCTGATCGAGCAGGTGGAACGGGAGGCGGCGGAGCTCGGCATGCTCGTACGCCTCCCGCGCCCCGGATCGAACGCCTTCTCCTTCGACGGCGAGGTGTGGACGCTGACGTACGCCGGCAGGACCGCGCACCTGCCCGATTCCAAGGGCCTGGCCGACCTGCGCATCCTGCTCGGCCGCCCCGGCACGGAGGTTTCCGCGGTCGAGTTGCTCAACCCGTCGGGAGGGCAGGCCGTGATCGCCGCACGGAGCATGGGCGGGGACGACGTCCTCGACGAGGAGGCCAAGAAGCGTTACCGAAGACGCCTCGACCTGCTCGACGCGGAGATTGACCGGGCCGCCGGCCGCGGCGACGACCGTCGTGCGGCCGAACTCGACGCCGAACGTCAAGCCCTGCTCGACGAGCTCCGCACGGCCACCGGCCTGGGCGGCCGTCCGCGCCGCCTGGGCGACGAGGCCGAACGCGCCCGCAAGGCGGTCACCAACCGGATCCGCAACACCCTGCGCCAGCTCGACCAGCGCCACCCCGAGCTGGCCGCCCACCTCCGCGCCTCCCTCTCCACCGGCGCCACCTGCCGCTACCAGCCCACTTCTGAGACCCACTGGACAAGCTGACAACCCTTCGTTACGAGGCCGCCGCCTGTCGCCGTCCAGCGGGTGTGGGCCGGCCTCGTCACCAAGCCGCCCCGACCGTCCGATCACGGCTGGTCACCGAGGTCGACCGCTCCTGCCCGCATACGTCATGAAATCCACCCGTACCGGACTGTGCAATTACAGTGACGGTCATGGATCCCGCCGCCCGGCCGCGCCCGAACGGAAGCAGCATGATCAGTGACATCTCCACCGTGGACTACCACGCAGGCGGCGAGCCGTTCAGGATCGTCACCAACGTGCCCGAGATCTCCGGGGCGACGGTGGCCGAGAAGCGGGTCGCGGCGATGACCGATCCGGAGGTCAACGGGCTGCGCCTGCTCCTGTGCTCGGAGCCGCGTGGCCATGCCGACATGTACGGCGGCTTCATCGTGCCCCCCGACGACCCCGGCGCGCACTTCGGCGTGCTCTTCTGGCACAAGGACGGGTTCTCGACCGCGTGCGGGCACGGCACCATCGCCCTCGGCGTGTGGGCGGTCCAGAGCGGTCTGGTACCGATCGACCCCACGGGCGTCACGAACGTGGTGATCGATGTCCCGTCGGGCCGGGTCACGGCCCAGGTCTCGACCACCGGCGCCAAGGTCACCTCGGTTGACTTCGTGAATATCGCCAGCTATGTCCTGCACGACGAGGTCGAGGTGCCGACGTCTCGCGGGCCGGCCCGATGCGCGATCAGCTTCGGCGGCGCGATCTACGCCCAGGTGCCCGCCTCGGCGTTCGGCCTGGCCGTCGATGTGGCCTCGCTGCCCGCCCTGATCGAGCTCAGCCGCGAGATCAAGACCTGGCTCAACCCGAGCGCCTACGCCGCGCATCCGCTCGACCCACGGCTGAGCGGCATCTACGGCGTGATCTTCTTCGATGAGCTCGGGGCCGACTCCGACGGGAACCTCCGGCAGCGCAACGTGACCGTGTTCGCCGACGGCGAGGTCGACCGTTCGCCCTGCGGGTCGGGGACGTGCGCGCGGATCGCCACCCTCCACACGACCGGACGGCTCGAACGGGGCAGAACCTTCGTCCACTCCTCGATCGTCGACTCGACCTGGCTCGCCCGCGTGGTGGCCACCGCCGAGGTCGCCGGCCGGGACGCCGTGATCCCCGTGGTGACCGGGCGGGCCTTCCGCACCGGGGAGCACAGGTTCCTCGTCGACCCCGACGACGACATGGTTCCCGGCTTCGTACTTCGCTGACAGTGGCCTCCTGACCAGCTCGGCAGGATGTCCGGCCGGCGAGATGGTCAGGCCGGCGCCCCGCAGAGTGCCGCGGCGTTTTCTGACGCGGCCGTGGCGATCACGGTGTCGACGGTGCCGGGTGGGCCGCGAGACCACGAGACCCGGGACCTGCGCATGCCCAGGTCCCGCAGAGATATGATCCATTTGCCGCAGCGAGCGTATCCCGCTCGACGTCGCCTACTGACGGCTCAGCCCCAGAACGCATGCACAACCTCTACACGCACCTGTACAACACGGCGGTGTTCGAGGTGCTGGAGGAGCGGCGCGGCCGGGGCGAGGCGGTGCTGTTCGCGCGGTCGGCGACCGCGGGCGGCCAGCGGCTGCCGGTGCACTGGGGCGGTGACGCGGGATCGACGCATGAGTCCATGGCCGAGACCCTGCGCGGCGGCCTGTCCCTCGCGTTCTCCGGCTTCTCCTTCTGGAGCCACGACATCGGCGGGTTCGAGGGCACCCCTGACCCCGGCGTGTTCAAGCGCTGGGTCGCCTTCGGGCTGATGTCGTCCCACTCGCGGCTGCACGGCTCGTCGTCCTACCGGGTGCCGTGGGCCTTCGACGAGGAGGCCGTGGAGGTGACCCGGCTGTTCACAAAGCTCAAGCTGCGGCTGATGCCGTACCTGTTCCAGGCGGGCGTCCAGGCGCACGAGAGCGGGACGCCGGTGATGCGGCCCATGGCGATGGAGTTCCCCGGCGACCGCAACGTCGCCTACCTCGACACCCAGTACATGCTCGGCCCCGACCTGCTCGTCGCACCCGTCTTCACCCCTGACGGGACGGTGGAGGTCTACCTGCCCGAGGGCACGTGGACGAACTACCTGACGGGCGAGCGCGTCGAGGGCGGCCGCTGGCGCACCGAGACGCACGGCTTCACCTCGATGCCGATCTACGTGCGCGAAGGCGCCGTGCTGCCCGTGGGCGCCAGGGACGACCGGCCGGACTACGACTACCTCGACGGCCTGACCCTGCGCGTGTACCCGGGACCGGACGGCGAGACCACCCTGACCGTCACCGACCACGCCTGCGGCGAGCCCACGCCGTTCACCGTCACCCGCTCCGGCGGGGAGGTCTCGGTCTCCTCCTCCCTCGCCTCCGGATGGAGGTACGAACGCGCCTGACCCGGAGACGGTGATCGTCAGCGTGGGCCGGGCAGGGCCGAGCCGGTCAGGCGGCCCTCGCGGCGGTAGACGGCGCACATCACGTCGCGGTCGCCGTCGGCCCAGGTCTCGGCGGTCGGCATGATCGGGTAGTAGGCCAGGTCGTCCCGCCCGCCGCCCCACAGCTCGGCGTAGCGCTCACCGCAGCTCTTCCATGCCTGCGCCGACAGCCCCGCCCGGTCGTAGGGGCCGTCGGGCAGGTGGGTGAAGCCGTACGACTGGTTGTCCGCGCCGCCGGCGCAGGGCGTGTAGAGCACAGTCCGCTCGGCCGCCCCCGGCGAGTAGGCCGGGTCGCTGAAGCACTCACCGCCCTCGATGAGCAGGATCCCGGTCGTCTGCGCGGTGATGAAGGTCTCCGTCTTGACCACGGGCCGCACCGGCGGCACCACGAACAGCGTGCCGAGCGCGGCGACGGCGGGCAGCAGCCCCCAGCGGCGGCTCGTCGCCATTCGTTCACCCCCCGCGTTCACGCGCATTCCGCGGGCCGATCGTAGACGGGGAAGGGGAAACGCCAGGCCAACCTCCGATGTCCGGCACATTGCCGATCCCGAATTCATGTGCGGGACAGCCGCCGGACAGGCGGGCGTCAGCGGTACCTGGATGAATTCGCTCGCGTCCGCCCGCGATCCGCGGGTGGGCGAGTCCGCTTCTCAATGGAGTGAACCAGAAGTGAATGAGCCCAGAACGTCGTGGCCGCTGCGGTCGCGGCAGGCGAAGCTCGCCGCCATCGGCGCGGGTGCGCTGCTGCTCGGCGGGTTAGCCTTCGGCCCCGCGGCCATCGGCGCCGCGGCACCCCCCGTGTACCCCGCCGCCGAGGTGCACAAGCCCTCCCCCATCCCGGACCGCATCATCCTCATCCCCACCGCCGCCCCCGCGACCAGCCAGCGCGTGTCGTGGCGGGCCGAGGCCGCCGCGCAGAACGCCCAGGCCGAGATCCTGGAGGCGCCCCGCGCGCTCGGCCAGGTCCAGCCGGCCGCGGGCGCGGTGACCAACGTCAAGGCGAGCGCCAGCACGCCGGTGAACACCACGCTCGGGTACGCCTCGACGTACCACACCGTGGAGTTCGGCAACCTGAAGCCGAAGACCCGCTACACCTACCGCGTCGGCGACGGCACCAACTGGAGCGCGTGGACCGACTTCACCACGGCTGCCTCCGGTTTCGAGCCGTTCTCCTTCATCTACTACGGCGACGCGCAGAACTACATCGACTCCGCGGTGCCGCGCGTGTTCCGCCAGGCGTTCGCCGACCGGCCGCAGGCCAAGGCCATCGTCAACGCGGGCGACCTCATCGACTCCGCCAACAGCGAGGAGCAGTGGGGTCAGTGGTTCAAGGCCGGCGGCTTCATCGACGGCCAGGTCAACAACATCTCGATCCCGGGCAACCACGAGTACAGCGGCGGCCTGTCCGCCTTCTGGCGGCCCCAGTTCCCCTATCCGGACAACGGGCCGGGCAACGCCGAGCTCAAGCAGACCGTCTTCAGCCTCGACTACCAGGGCGTGCGCTTCATCGGCCTGGACTCCAACCACCAGAGCAACACCGCGCTGATGGCCGCGCAGACCACGTGGCTTGAGGGCCTGCTCAAGGACAACCCGAACAAGTGGACCGTGGTGACCTTCCACCACCCCGTGTACTCCACCACCGGCACCCGCAACAACCCGAACGTCCGCGCCCAGTGGGCGCCGCTGTTCGAGAAGTACGGCGTGGACCTGGTGCTTCAGGGCCACGACCACTCCTACGGGCGGGGCAACCAGACGGCGGCGCGCAAGTCGGCCACGGTGCACAACGGCGTGGCGTACGTCGTGTCGGTCTCCGGCGGCAAGATGTACGCGCTCAACAACGGCGAGAACTGGACCGGCAACGGCGCGCAGGTGCGCAGCACCAGCCAGAACACGCAGCTCTACCAGTTGATCGACGTGGCCGGTGACACCATCACCTTCGAGGCCCGCTACGCCAACGGCGAGCACCACGACGGATTCACCATCCGCAAGAACGACAAGGGCGAGCGCAGCGTCAACGAGATCCGCACCCCCGAGAACACCGTCGGCGAGCAGGTCACCGTCGACAAGACCTCGGTGCGCAAGCAGGAGCAGGTCAAGGTCTCGGCCTACGGCTACGACCCGGGCGAGAAGGTCGCCGTCTGGTGGCGTGAGCGGCAGGACGACGACGCCCGGAACGGCGGCGGCAGGAACGGCACGCTGATCGGCTACGAGAAGGCCGACGAGCTGGGCCGGCTGGAGGAGACCATCCGGGTGCCCTCCTCCGCAAAGCGGGACAACACGTACGTGGTCTACCTGGACAGCGAGAACCAGAAGATCACCAGCCCCGCCATCACCGTCACCAAGTGACACCTCCCCGGGTGGGGCCGTCCCGGCCTCACCCGGCTTTCCCCCCAGCGCAGGAGCCGCCTCGTGACCCGTACCCTCATCGCACGCGCCTGCGTGCCGCTCGTCGCCGCCGCGCTGGCCCTCGCGCCGGCGGCCGTCGCGGCGGCGCATCCGTTCGGGCCGCCGAGCATGGCCAGGATCGGCGTCGAGGGCTCGCGGGTGAGCCTCGCCTGGCTGCCCGCCGAGGACGACTGGGTGGCGCTCGGCCGTTCGCTCGGCGCGTTCGAGAACCCGGCCGCCGGCACCGACACCACGCTGACGGGCGAGCAGAAGCTCGCCCGTTCCGCCGCCGTACGCGACTACCTGCTGGCCAGGATCGCGGTGACCCAGGCGGGACGGCCCTGCCAGGCCGAGTTGGAGCCGCTGGAGCGGCTGGTCGCCGAGGGCGCCAGGTTCCGCTTCGAGTGCGCGGACCCGGTCGTCGACGTCGACGTCAGGATCGACGCGCTGACCGACCTGAACGAGGCGTACCGGACGGTGCTCACCGCCCAGACGCCCGCCGAGCCCGCGCAGACGGTGCTCACCGCGGCGACCGGCACCCGGCGCCTGCGCTTCGACCCGGCGGCGGCGGGCGGGGTGCCGCTCGCGGTGCCCATCGTCGCGCTGCTGGCCGTGCTCGGCGTGCTGGCCGCCTTCCTGGTACGCCGCCGTCGCACGGACGCCCGCGACCCGCAGGGCGCCCATGACGTGGCGCAGCGGCACGACGCGGGCGGCAGCCGATGAACGGCGCCACCGAGCAGGAGAACTACCTGATCGCGCTGTTCGACGGGGCGGGGGCGTTCTGGCTGGTGCTGGCCGTCGCGCTGGGTGTGGGCGCGCTGCACGCGGTCGCGCCGGGGCACGGCAAGAGCGTGACGGCGGCGTACCTGATCGGCACCCACGGCCGCTACCGCGACGCGCTGCGGCTCGGCGTGGTCGTCGCGCTGATGCACACGGTCTCGGTGCTCGCGCTCGCGCTGGCCTGGGTGGGTCTGACCAGCGCCGCTGTGGGCACCAAGGTCGTCACCGCCTGGCTGCAGGCGATCGCGGGCGCGGTCGTGATCGCCGTCGGCGCCCACCTGGCGTACCGCCACTTTCACAGCCTCCGCCACCAGAAGGCACACGGCCACGGGCATGGGCATGGGCATGGGCATGGGCATGACCAGTTGATGGATCCGTGGTCGCGGCGGGGGCTCACCGCGCTCGCGTTGTCCGGCGGGCTGGTCCCCTCACCCTCGGCGTTCATCGTGCTGGTCAGCGGCCTGCTCACCGGACGGGCGCTGGACGCCGTCGTGCTGGTGCTGGCCTTCGGCGTCGGGATGGCGGTCACGCTGACCGCCGTCGGGATCGTGACCGTGCGCGGAGCCACGCTGCTGGGCCGTCGCGCGCCGAGGCTGCGGCCGCTGCGCACGCTGACGGCCTGGATGCCCGCCCTGGCGGGCGTCGCCGTCGCCGTCGGCGGCTGCCTCTATCTGGCCACCGCCGTCACCGCGCTGGTCCCGTGACCGCCGCAGCGCTGTTCGCCCCTTCACCGAACTCCACATAACATCACATCAGTTTGATGTTGAAAGCGAGCCCATGCTGGTCGGAACTCTCACCACAACCGTCGTCTCCGTGGTCCGCCGCTGTGTGCGACGGCTCCGTGGTCCGAGGGTGATCGGCGCCGTAGCGCTCCTCGCGGCGTTCGCCGCGATCGCGCTGTTCGTCCCGTATCCGGACGTCGGGCAGATCCGCGACTGGGCACGGACGGCCGGTCCGTGGCTCCCCTTCGTGTTCTTCGTCACGCACGCGCTGGTAACCGTCGCCTTCCCGCGTACCCCGTTCACGCTCAGCGCCGGGCTCCTGTTCGGGCCGGTCACGGGCATCGCGATCGCGATCTCCGCCGCCACGGTGAGCGCGGCGCTGGCCTTTCTGCTCGTGCGTGCGATCGGCCGCGACGCGATCGCCGCGCGGCTGACCCATCCGGCGGTCGCGGAGGTCGACCGCCGGTTGGCCCGTCGTGGCTGGCTCGCGGTGGGGTCGCTGCGGCTGATCGGGCCGGTTCCCTTCCCGCTGGTGAACTTCTGCGCCGGCGTGTCGTCGATCCGGCTCGTGCCCTTCCTGATCGCGACGGCCGCCGGTGTGCTTCCCGGCACGATCGCCGTCGTCGTTCTCGGCGACGCGCTCACCGGACGCACCGATCCGGCCCTGCTCGTCGTCTCCGTGATCTGCGCGACGATCGGATTGGCCGGCCTGCTGGTCGACGCCCGTCTCGGCGTCAAGGAGCCGCAAGCGGGAGATCGGGACGAGTCAAGCCCCCGCGTCTGACCCGCCTGATCCGGGGTGTGTCAGCGGCGCGAGTTGCGGATGATCAGGCGGCCGTAGGTGATTTCTCCGGTGACTTCCACGTGCAGATTGCCCAGACGTGGACGGCCGGCCGCCTTGCAGGCCACCCTGCCCCATTCGCTGCGCACTTTGTCGGTGTTCGCGCTGGCTCCTGGCGGCAGGACGATCCTGGCGGAGCCGTAGGGGAGGTGGAGGTCGATCTCGATCACGGGGTGCCGGACGACGGCGTGGGACAGGTCGAGCCGTACCTGGCCGTACTCGGAGGCGACGCGCAGCCGCCGCGGGACCTGCCAGTCGCCCGCCCGCCTGATGATCCCGCCGACGGAGGCGAGCTGGATCACCTCCTCCGGGAGGCCGGGCAGGTCGGCGGTGACCGCCACCAGGTCGCCGTGGGATGCGGCGGTAAGGGCCCGTTCGAGCCGCTGTTCCAGTTCGGCGGTCTCGAGCCGTCCATCGGCGTACGCCTGCTGCAGCCGTTGGACGGTCATCTCGCGGTCGCCGTCGGAGACCCGCGCCGACGCTTCGTGGGAGATCATTGGCTGACCGCCCTCTTGTACAGCCGCGTGGCCATCGGCACGAACACCACCAGGAGCAGGAGCGACCACAGCAGCGTGGCCGGCACCGCGTGCCGCAGCGGCCAGGAGTCGGGCACGGGCATGGCCGCGCTGGTGTTGCCGAACAGTTCGCGGGCGGCCTGGATGAGCGTGGAGATCGGGCTCCATTCGGCGATCAGCTTCAGCGGCCCGGGCAGGCGCGCGCTGTCGACGAAGGCGTTGGACAGGAAGACCAGCGGAAGCGACACGAGGGTGGCCACGTTGTTGAACACCTCGGGCGTGCGCAGGGCCAGCGCGACCGTCGCCGTCACCCAGGAGAAGGCGTAGGCGAACAGCAGCAGCACCCCGAATCCCAGGGCCGCTTCGAGCGGTGAGGTGTGGATGCGCCACCCGACGAGCAGCCCGACAAGCGCCATGGTGACGATGCTGGTCACGTTCATGATCAGGTCGCTGGCGGTCTGGCCGGTCAGCACCGCCGAGGGCGACATCGGCAGGGTGCGGAACCGGTCGAAGATGCCCTTCTGCAGGTCCTGCGTGAGGGTGTAGCCGGTGATCTGGGCGCTCCCGGCGATCGTGAACACGAAGATGCCGGGAATCAGGTATTCCGTGTAGGACATGCCGGGCAGGTCGACCATGCTGCCGAAGACGTAGGTGAACATCAGCACGAACACGATCGGCAGCAGAACCACGCCGCCCAGCAGGTCGGGTGCTCGCTTGATCTTCAACGCGTTGCGCTTGGTGATCGTCATGCCGTCGGCGATCGTCAGCCGCAGGGTGTTCATCGGACGGTCTCCTTGGTCTTCTGGTCGGCCTGGTGTCCCGTCAGGGTCAGGAAAACGTCGTCCAGGGTCGGGCGGCGCAGCCCGGCGTCGCGTACGGTGACGCGCTCGGCGGTCAGGTGGCCGAGCGCCCTGGTCAGCGCGACCGCGCCGCCGGTGACCGGGATCGTCGCCTGCAGGGCGGTGGCGTCGGTCTGGATCTCTCCTGCGGCCATCGGCGCCAGCGTCCGCCTGACGGTCTCCAGGTCTGCCGCGCTCGTCACCGACAACTCGATCCGGTCGCCGCCCACCTCGTCCTTGAGTTCGTCGGCGGTGCCGAGCGCGATCACGTGGCCGTGGTCGACCACCGCGATACGGTCGGCGAGCCGGTCGGCCTCCTCCATGTACTGGGTGGTGAGCAGCACCGTCGTGCCCGCCGTGACGAGGTCGGAGATGACGTCCCACAAGCCCGCCCTGGCCCGAGGGTCGAGGCCGGTCGTGGGCTCGTCGAGGAACAGCACCGGCGGGTTGGCGACCAGCGCGCCGGCCAGGTCGAGCCGGCGCCGCATGCCTCCCGAGTAGCCCTGCACCGGGCGGTCGCCCGCCTCCGTCAGGTCGAAGCGTTCCAGCAGCTCGCGGGCGCGCCGCTTGGCACGCCCGACGCCCAGGTGGTAGAGGCGGCCGACCATCTCCAGGTTCTCGGCGCCGGTGAGGTGGTCGTCGACGGCGGCGTACTGGCCGGAGGCGCCGATGTGGGCGCGCAGCCGGTGCGCGTCGCGTACGACGTCGAACCCGGCCACGGTGGCGTGCCCGGCGTCCGGCTTCAGTAACGTGGTCAGGATCCGCACGGTGGTGGTCTTTCCCGCGCCGTTCGGGCCGAGCAGCCCGAACACCGTGCCTTCCGGGACGGTCAGGTCCAGCCCGTCCAGGGCCACCACGTCGCCGTACTTCTTGGCCAGGCCCTCGGCCACGATCGCGTCTGGCATGACGATCTCCTTGGTTGTCAGGAACGATGGATGACGATGTCGCCGTAGGCGGTGTGCGCCCGGACCTCGACGACCTGGTCGGACTCGCCGGGGCCGTCGCTGGGGGCCAGGGAGACGTCCACGGTGCCGTATGTCGAGCTCACGTCCAGCCACGCGGCGCTGCCCTCCCGGATCCCGAGCTCCAGCCCGCCGCCGGTGGTCTCCAGGACGACCGAGCCGGACACCACCTCGCCGATCCGGACGCTGCCGTAGGCGGTCTTGGCGGCGACGCCGGCCAGGGCGCGCTCGACGGTGCTGTCGCCGTGGGCGGAGTTCAGCCGCAGCTCGCCGGTCACCTCGCCGAGGCGGACCTCGCCGTGTGAGGACTTGACCACCGCCGTGCCGTCGATCTCGCCGATGCGGATGTCGCCGTTGGTCGTGCTGACCTCGGCGTGCCCGGCCGCGCGGGTGACCTGGATGTCGCCATGGGTGGAGTTCAGCCGCAGCCGGCCGGCCTGCGCGACCTGGATGTCGCCGTAGGAGGTGGTGAAGCTGACCTCGCCGAGCGCGCCCCGGCAGCGCAGGCTCGCCGCCGTCCTGGCATCGACGTGGGAGCCCGCGGGCAGGTCGATGGTCACCTCGACCGAGCCGTTCCCGAGCAGCAGCGAACGCGCCCAGTCCGTGGGCGATTCCATCAGCTTGTCGAACGACAGGCCCCAGCCGGACGTCCAGCCGGCCCGGTCCTGGTCCGCGCGGACCAGGAGCCTGCCGTCGGCGTACTCGACCCGGGTGTGCTCGGCGGCCTGCACGTCGGCGTCGTTGAACTCGTCGCTCGGGCGGATCTCGACGACGGTGTCGGCGCGGTCGCCGGCGTTGATCCTGACGTCGGCGGTCGCCACGTCGATGACGGCGAGAATGGGTTCCGGGGTGTCGAACGTCGGCATTGCACTCCCCTGTTCAGATGTCGTCGTGGTCATCAGCGCACCCAGCCGCTGTAGCGCTTGCCGCTCTGCTGAGTCGTGCGCGGCCCGGAGCGGCGGCCGGCGTCGCCCGGGTCGAGCGCGGCGGAGACGGCCCGGACCAGCCAGGCGTTGACCGACAGCCCATCGCGGGCGGCCGCCGCCTCGATGCGCGGTTTGAGCTGCTCGGGGACCCGGAGCGAGATCCGCGACGTCCCGCCGTCGTCGGTGTCCGGGGGCGGCGGCGGGGCGGGCGGCTCGTCGAGCCGTTCGGCCTGGCCCTCCTCCTCGAACGGCCGGCCGGCCGATGGTGTCACGACGAAAGCGGGGTCGCGTCCGCGCAGGCGCACCTCGACCGAGCCGGGCGCGAGGTCTCGGGTGATCTCGTCCGCGGCGGTGGACAGGGCTTCCAGCAGAACGAGGCGGGTGGCCGGCTCCAACGTCGCGGCGAGGCGCTCGGCCAGCGCGCGAGCCTCCTCGTCGCCCGCTCCGGCGGCGATGGCGAGTTCGCGTCGAAGGTGATCGACGTACGGCGCAAGGTCCATGACGCCACTATGACATCATAGTGGCGTCACCACAATTCGATATGACGCCGAAAGCCATCACGATGACGTCAAGCCGGTCAGAGGAAGCTGACGTCCTGTGTGGGGAAGCTAGAGCCGGCTCCGCACCTGGCGCAGCGATTCACGGCTTTTCTCGGCGTAGAGGTCGGCAGGGTCGTGAACGGTGCGTTCCAGGACGTTCGCCATCCAGCGCGCATCCCGCCCGGAGCCCTCGGCGGTGACGTCCCTGGAGCCGTTCCCCGCGAGGTTGGACTGGAAGATCCCGGCGGCCGAGCGCGGCAGGAAATCCTCGTAGACGATCGGCTCCACACCGATCCAGCCACCGCCGATCAGCCCGGCGAGGTCGGAAGGGGGCCGCCGCCCGTCCCTGGGCCGCTCCAGCAGGTGGTAGCGGAAGAAGCCCAGCTCCCGCGCGGCCAGCTCGGCCTCGCTGTCCGGCAGCCGCTCGGCCCACACGGCCCGCGCGACGTCCTGCCTGCGGGCGCCGGGTGTGGCGGCGAGCCTGGCGTCGACCTCGGCGAGCATCGCGTCGTACAGGTCCCGGCCTGACGGGGTGAGCGCGATGCCGCGCGCCTCCACCTCGCCGAAGCGCACGCGCAGCGCGCCGGGCTCGACCCGCCCGTCCGGCAGCACGAAGCGGCGCGGTTCCGCCAGCGCGCGGAAGGGGGTCTGCCGCAGCAGCACGTCGGGCCCGTGCCAGCGTGGCGGCCCCTGGATCTCCTCGATCATCCGGATGCCCCGGCAGGACATCCGCCGGTACAGCTCGTCGATGTCGAGCACCCGCGGCGTCAGGTGATTGATGTGCGTCGAGGTGAGGCCGCCGATGTCGGCGGCGACACCGGAGACGGCTTCCAGCCGCCGGTACCAGGCCCGGTCGACCGGTTCCGCGGAGAGTTCGAAGGCGGCCGTGGCCAGCTCGAGGAAGCGTCCGGCCGCCGCCGCGGGCAGCTCCCGCTCCCGCTCGGCCCTTTCCGCCAGCGCCAGCAGCTCCGGCGGAAACAGGCGCCTGCGCTCCAGGAACGCCTCCAACCCCTCCTGGAGCTCGGCGTCGAAGAAACGGCGGTCGTCCGGCGTCAGGATCGAGGTGAACATCCTGAACGGGTTGAGCGCCAGTTCGGCGGCGTCGACGGGCCGAAAAGCCGTCGAGACCACCGGGATCGAACCGACGGGCGCCTCCCGCAGGTCGTAGAACCCGACCGGGTGCAGGCCGAGCGCGGCGAACACCTGGCTCACCTGACGCAGCTCGCGCGGCGTCCCCACCCGGATCGCGCCGTGCCGTTCGGCCGTCACCCGTTCGATCGTCCCAAGGCGTTGCGCCGCGGCGCCTTCGCGACGCAGCACGTCGGAGTTCACCTCGGAGGTGACCTCGACGAGCGTGGTGTAAGCCGGCACCTCTTGCCCGTACATGTCCGACAACGAGCGGGCGAACGCCGCCCGCAGCCGCCAGGTGGGAACGGGCGTCATGACCGCGTCCTGTCCGTCGCGCGGGCGTCGAAGCAGTCCTCGACGGACCTCGGCAGCCTGCTCTTGATCACCCGTTCGCTGGGCGTGCGCGGGAAGTCGTCCACGACGGCGATGTAACGCGGCATCTGGAAGTCGGCCAGCCGCTCGGCGCACCAGTGGAGCAGCTCGTCGGCATCGACCCTGGCACCCGCCGCGGGCAGGATGAACACCTTGATGTCCTGCTCGCCGATCTCGGCCGGCACGCCGATCATGGCGCTCTCGGCCACCGCCGGATGGGTGTTGATGACGGTCTCGACCTCCCAGGCGGACACGTTCTCGCCGCGCCGCCGCACCGAGTCGTCCGCCCTGCCGATGAAGTGCAGGTTGCCGTGCTCGTCGAAACGGCCCAGGTCGCCGGTGCGCCACCAGCCGCCGCGGCGCGCCGCGGCGGTCCTGTCCTCGTCGCGGAAGTAGCCGGGCGTCACGACCGGCAGTCCCTCGGCCCTGACCACGATCTCGCCGCTCTCCCCTGCGGGCACCTCGGCCCCGTGTTCGTCCTGTACGGCGGCCCGCAGGTACGGCAGCACCCGCCCCACCCCCGCCTGCGGCCCCTCGGTGTTGACGGTCAGGAAGCTCGACGCCTCGGTCTGGCCATAACACTCGGCGACCCGCAGGCCGAAACGCCGCTCGGCCTCCTGCCAGGTGCGCGTGGTCACGCCGCCGCCCCAGGCCATCCGCAGCCGGTGGGAGTACTCCGCCTCCGACGGCGGCCTGTTCAGCAGCACCTGCAGGATGCCGCCGAGCTGGTGCACGTGGGTCGCGCCCGACGAGCGCACCTGATCCCAGAACCGGGAGGCGGAGAACCTGTCGACCATCGCGAGCCGGACCGGACGCAGCAGCGGCACGAACACCATCTGGGCCCCGCCGACATGGCACAGCGGCTCCCACAGGAAGTACACCTCGCCCTCGCGCGGGTCCGTGGTGAACAGCACGCCGAGCGCCGCGGTCCGCAACATCCGGTCGGTCACCTGGACGCCCTTGGCCGGTCCCGTGGTGCCCGAGGTGTAGATCAGTGCCACCACGTCCTCCGGGTCGCCGTGCCGTACCGCGAACGCGCCGTGGGCCTCGCCCAGCCAGCTCGGATCGGCCCGCTGCCCTGCGCGGTCTCTGACGATGACCGGCGGGCCCGGCTCGCCGACCAGGCCCGCGTGCGAGCTGTCCACCAGGATGAGCGAGGGGTCGCCGTCGCTGAGCACGTGGCGCAGGGCCGCCCCGCGCAGCCGGGGGTTGACCGGCACCCAGGTGGCGCGCAGCACGATGAGCGCCAGGATCACCACGATGTGGTCGGGATGGTTGGGCAGCAGGACGGCCACCCGATCCCCCGGCCGCACGCCGAGGGCGGCCAGGCGTGCCGCCGCCGCCTCGACGTGGGCGGCGAGCTCGCCGACCGTCGTCACGGACCCGCCGAACTCGCAGTAGGGCGAGCCCGGCCGGTCCTCGGCGGCCCGCGCGAGCAGCCCGGGGATGACCGCGCCCGCGATGATCTCCTGCCAGTCCGCCGGGCCTGTCACCTCTTCCGCCTCGCCGCGAAGAAGTCGCGCATGACCTGCTGGGGCTGGCCGGAGGCCCACGCCTTCCTGTCGATGGCGCGGGCGGCCTCGAACGCCTCCCACAGGCTGGGAGTGATCAGGTCCCGGTAACGCTGCTTGGTCAGCGCGATCGCCACCGACGGCTGCTCGGCCAGCTGCCCGGCGATCTTGACGGCTGTGGCGAGCACGTCGCCCTGCGGGACCAGGTGATGGACGAGGCCGGCCTGCTTCAGCTCGTCGGCCTCCATGAGCCTGCCGGACATCATCAGTTCCAGCGTGCGCGAGCCGCCGAGCGCCCGCATCGTGAGGTACATGCCGGTGATGCTGGGAATGCCGGACGACACCTCGGTCTGGCCCATCCGCACGCCCGGGTGCGCCACGCGTACGTCGCAGAGCAGGGTGAGCTGGTAGCCGGAGCCCGCGGCGACGCCGTTGATCGCGGCCACCACCGGCTTGTCGATCTCCAGCACCGCGCGGTAGAGCGAGCGGAAGTTGTCCAGCCAGGCGTCCACGTTCTCCGGCCCGAACCCGGCCGTCTCGGCGAGGTGCTGGCCGGCGCAGAACGCCCGCTCGCCGGCCCCGGTGATCACCACGGCCCTGGTGCGCTCGTCGGCGGCGAACTCGCCGAATCGCCGCCGCACCGTGTCCTGCATGGCCATGTCCCAGGCGTTCAACGAGGCGGGACGGTTCAGGGTGAGCACGGCGACCTGTCCGTCGTGCCGTACGAGGACGTCGTCCTCGCTCATGGTCGGCTCCTTCGCATTTCGGTGTTGTCGCCGCGCAGCATCGTGACCCGCGACGTCTCGGGAAGGCGCAGGATCGGGACGAGCGCGAGCAGCGACAGCACGATCAGGTAGTAGGCGGGCATGATGCTGGAGCCCGTGGTCTCGACCAGGAACTGGCCGATGAACGGCGCGGTCCCGCCGAAGGCGGCGTAGGCGATGTTGTAGCCCAGCGCCGCGCCGGTGTAGCGGACCGCCGCGGGGAACAACTCGGCCTGCGCCACCGCCACGACCGATGCCACCGCCACCAGCGGCACCGTCAGCAGCAACTGCCCGAGCACCGCGGTCCCCATCCCGCCGGTGCCGGCGATCAGGTATCCGGGCAGGGCCAGCGCGGCCAGCGCGATCGCGCCGGCCAGGATGACGCGGCGTCTGCCGTGCCTGTCGCCGAGCAGGCCCATCACGGGGATGAGCGCGCTGTAGGCGCACAGGGCGATCGCGTTGGAGAACAGCGCGGTGGTTTCGTCCAGCCCGGCGACCTCGGTGAGGTACGTGCTCATATAGCTGGACATGGTGTAGAAGGCGACCGCGTTCAGGGACGCGACGCCGATCAGCGTGAACAGCTCCGGCTTGTAGCCGCGGACCACGTGGCGCAGCGGCGCGTGCTCCACCGTGCCTGAGTCCTGCAGCTTCTGGAAGACGGGAGTGTCCTCCAGCCTGAGCCGGACGTACAGGCCGACCAGCGCGAACGGCGCCGCCAGCAGGAACGGGATCCGCCATCCCCAGGACAGGTAGGCGTCCTCGGGCATGCCGGTGCTGATCGCCAGCACCAGGATCGCGGTCACCGCGAAGGGGAGGGTCTGGGTGCTGTTGGACAGGCCCGACCACATGCCGCGCCGGTTCGGCGGGGCGTACTCGCTGAGGAACGTCGCGCCGCCGGAGGACTCACCGCCTGCCGAGAAGCCCTGCACCAGCCGCAGGAGCGCCAGCAGGATCGGCGCGGCGACGCCGATGGCGCCGTAGGCCGGCAGCAGGCCGATCAGCGTCGTGGCCGCGCCCATCAGCAGCAGGATGATCGACAGCGTGTTGCGGCGGCCGATCCGGTCACCGAGCCTGCCGAAGAAGACGCCACCGGCCGGACGGGACAGGAAGGTGACGCCGAAGATGGCCAGGGTGCCGAGCAGCGCGGTCACCGGGTCGGCGTCGGGGAAGAACAGGGTGGCGATCGCCTTGGTCGAGTACGCGTAGACCGCGAAGTCATACCACTCGACGAAATTTCCGACCGCTACCCCGGACAGCGCTCTGACCGCCATCCTGCGATCGCGCGGACCCTCGGGACCGGGGGTGGACGACGAGGTCGTCGGCTGAGCCATGTCGCCTCCTCACCAGAGCCAGCGGCCGGTGTCGGTGAACTCCCAGACGTCCACGCCGTCCCGGGAGGCGAACGAGGCGGCCACGTGCCCGTTGAGCATCCGCGTGGCCATGCTGTGGAACTCGAAGAACGCCGATCTCAGCTCCGCCGGGCCGTCGGCGCCGAAGGGCTGGGTGCCGCGCACGACGACCCGGAAGGTCGTGGCGTCCACGCGTTCGAGCGCGGCCTCGCGGCGGGTGGCGCGCACCAGCGTGTGGTGGAAGGCGGCGATGTCGGCGACCGACTCGCCGCCGATTCCCGCCGCGAGGTCCGGCGTGAGCTGGGTGGCCAGCATCCGCATGGCGGAGCGGACCAGCTGATGCGTGGTGAGCTCGCCGTACCGTTCGTAGAGGCAGTCCACCGTGGAGCGGACGTAGCCGGAGGAGAACTTCGGGCGGGCCTTGAGCACGCGGGCCTCGGGCCACAGTTGGGGGTCGAGCACGGGGGCGGCGGCGGGGTCGAACTCCGGCGTGCGGGTGACCACCTCGAACCGAAGCGTCTCCTCCTCGGCCAGGTCGCGGTCGTGCTCGATGAAGTAGCCCTCGTCGTACGGGTCGCCCTCCATCGAGAACTTCGTGCCGACGTAACCGAGCCTGGGACAGCCCATGTAGCGGCCGTTGCGCGGATGCCAGGAGCTGAACACCGTGCGGCGCACCGAGGCGGGCATGGCGATCAGGGCGACGCCCGAGTACATCCACATCGGGGCCAGATAGCGGACCCACGCCTTGCGGGGCGACTCCTCGACGTACTCCATCTTCAGGCCGCCGATGATGTTGGTGAAGTAGTGGTACTTGGCGGCGGCGACGGCGGGCGGGGCCTTGTGGATGCCCAGCTTCTCCAAGCCCTCCATGTACCGCTCGCCCTGGTGGCCGGTCAGCACCCGGAACCAGAGGTCGTTGACCGCGGCCTCCCCCTTCTCCCGGTAGGTGATCGCGGTCAGCGCGGAGAACATCTTGCTGTAGTACGTGGTCGCCAGGGCGGAATCCGCCCTCAGCCGGGCGAGATCGGTGGTCACGGAAGGTCCTTTCTCAGTACTCGGCGCCCGGCCGGCGGGCGCGCAGCGGGGCGCGGCTGACCTTGCCCGACTGCGATCGCGGCAGGTCGTCCACGAACTCGATCACTTTCGGGTAGCCGAAGGCGGAGTGGTTGGCCCGTACGAACTCCTTGATGTCCGCGGCGAGTTCGGCGCCGGCCTCCCGGCCCGGTTCCGGGATCACGAACGCCTTGACCCGCTGGCCGCGCTCGGGGTCGGGAACGCCGATCACGGCGGCCTCCAGGACAGCCGGGTGCGTCGCGCAGGCCTCTTCGACCTCGGCCGGGCTGATGCGATATCCGGACGACTTGATCAGGTCGTCCCTGCGGCCGAGGTAGAACAGGTAGCCGTCCGCGTCGGCGTAGGCCGCGTCGCCGGTGTGGAACCACTCGCCCCCGAACGTCCTGGCCGACTCCTCCGGCCTGTTCCAGTAGCCGAGCGGGTACTGCGGATTGGTCCCGGCCCGCAGGCAGATCTCCCCCGGCGCGCAGGGACCGAGCTCCCGCTCGTGCTCGTCGAGCACCCTGACGTCCCAGCCGGGCACGGGCAGGCCCATCGAGCCCGGCTTCACCGGGACGCCGAGGAAGTTCCCCGCCATCGGGTACGCCTCGGTCATGCCGTAGTTCTGCAGCACGGGAATCCCGAACTGCTCGGTGAACCAGGCGCTCTCGGCCTCGCCGAGCGGCTCGTTGGCGCTGCAGCACACGCGGAACGCCTGGGGGAAGCGCCTGCCCGCGTCGGGCACCTCGCGCATCATCAGCCGCAACCCGGTGGGGTTGACGAACAGGTTGCTCACCTGGTGGCGTGACAGCGCCGCCAGCAGCCCTTCCGGGTCGTAACGCCGCTCGGTGGCGTAGACGAAGTTGACCGCGCCGTACCGCCACGGGCCGAGGATCTTGTAGACGCCCCAGGCCCAGTCCCCCATCCAGTACGAGGTCTCGCCGTCGCGCAGGTCCTGGCAGTAGCCGAACTCGTTGTGGCCGATCAGTCCTCGGTGCGGGGACACCACTCCCTTGGGGTTTCCTGTCGAGCCGGAGGTGTAGTAGATGAGCGCCGGGTCGTCCGCGCCGGTGTCGGCCGTCTCGAACGCGGTGGAGCAGCCGCTGACCGATTCGGGCCCGCTGACCACGAACGTCGACTCGGCGTGGCCGGACAGGCCGCGGGCGGCGTTCTTCTCGTCGGTGACCAGCAGGCGCACGCCGGCGTCGGAGAGCCGGTAACGCAGCGAGTCGTCGCTCCACAGCGGCGCCATGGGGACGCCGATCGCGCCGAGCTTGAGCACCGCGACGATCGCGGCGGCGCTCTCCGGGCGGGGCGGCAGCAGGATCGCCACCCGATCGCCTTCGCCCACGCCCATCTCCGCGTAACGGTTGGCGAATTGGGCGGCGAGGTCCTGCAATTCTCCCCAGAATATGCGGCGGTCGGCGCCGCCATTGTCGGTCCAGATCATGGCGAGTTTGTCGCGGGGATGTTTGTCGGCGACGTCGGCGGCCACGTTGTAACGTTCGGGGACGACCCATTCGTGGGCCCTGATCATTTCCTAATATCGGGACAGGTCAACCACGCTACTTCCTCGATACTGCGGGGGGATGGAGTGGCGGCGGCCGGTGGATTCACGGCACGAATCAAAAGGCGAGCGCGGTTCCTCGCCGAACCGGATTCATGGGTTATAGCGGTGAATTGATGCTAAACAGCAATTAAGCAACCGCACAAGGCGGGCCAGTGCGAGAAAAACTTGCCAGGGCGATAAGCGGCGCTTGGGCTGGCGCTCAGATCTCCTCCTGGATTTTCCGGCAGGCCTGCCGCAGCGCCCGCAGCGCCTCGCCCAGCAGCGGGTTGGAGTTCGCCGTGCGGTGCAGGGCCAGCACGTGACGCCGCGTGCGGGGCGAGGAGACAAGCCGCTGGGCGCGGACCGCCGGATCGGGCATGTGCGCCAGCGCCGGCACCACCGCCACCCCCACGCCCGCGGCCACCAGCCCGCGCACCACGTCGTAGTCGTTGCTCCTGAAGGCGATCCTCGGCTCGAAGCCCCTCGCGGCGCACAACCTGGCCAGGCACGTCGAGCCCGCGGTGTCCGCCTGGCTGGAGATCCACTTCTCCGACCGCAGCACGCCCACATCCTCGATCGGCCCCTGGATCCGGTAGCCGCAGGGCAGCAGCAGCACCAGGTCCTCCACCAGCAGCTCCACCGGCGTCAGCTCGACCGGCCACGTCATCGGGACCAGGTCGTAGGCGTACACCACGCCCACGTCCGCGCTCCCCGCAGTCAGCAACTCCAGGATCCGCTCCGGCTCCCCCTCGTCGAGCTGCACCTCGATCCCGGGATGCGCCCTCACCAGGTTCGCGATCACCAGCGGCACCACCCGGGCGTTGGCCGTCGGGAAGCTCCCCAGCCGCAGCGCCCCCGCCCGCCCGGCCACCACCGAGGCGATCTCCTCCTGCAGCTCCTCGATCGCCACCAGCAGATCCGCGCCGCGCGCCGCGATGAACTCCGCCGTCGCCGACGGGCGGATCCCGTGCGCCTCCCGCTCGAACAGCTGCGCTTTCACGGTCCGCTCCAGCGCTGCCATCTGCTGCGACACGGCCGAGGAGGTGTAGCCGAGCCGCCGCGCGGCCTCGGCGAACGAACCGGTCTCGATGACCTCGGCCAGGGTGCGCAGATGGCTAGGGTTGAGCATTTCGCTACGTTATCGTCCTGTGTATCCCCTTTTACCGGTAAACCGGCGTCGCGCAAGGCGCGGCGGCGGCCCGTCAGGCCGCCGCCGCGCCTGCCCTGGTTACTTGGGCACCCTGGTGGACCTGCTGCACAGGTTCATGTCGGGGACACGCTCGTAGTTGCCCCCGCCGGAGACCATGGTCGCGGGGAACCAGCCCCAGCCCCCGTCCGCGTAGGCCGTATCGCCCTTGGTGTAGAGCCAGTAGTTGTTGCGCGCGCCGCCCACCGCCGGGTTCTCTCCGCCCTTCGCCTGGCAGGCGAACCAGTTACGGCCCGCGTTGAGGTGGCCGACCTTCCCCGTCGCGCTGTAGAGCGCGCCGCCCACGTAGTTGCGGCAGTAGGTGGTGGGGGAGCGGAATCCCCAGGGGTCGGTCACGACAGGACCGTTCCCGCCGCAACTCCGGGCCACGGCGCTCGTGCCGAACATTCCCACTCCACCGATGGTGAACGCCCATTTCGACGATCCTCGAAGGCTCCTCCGGCCGCTCCCCCGCCGAACGAAGCAATCGCCGACCTCACCCGACGTTTGTGGAAACCGTATGAGTCTAGGAGCAGCCCTCGAACTGCGGCACAGAGACCACCGACAGGTCGATGCCCGAATTGCCGAACCACTTGTCCAGCAACCTGCGCGCCGTGCCGTCCTGGTACATCTGGGTGATGGCCCGGTTGAGCTCCTCGCAGCCGGCGACGTCGCCCTTGCGAACGCCTATCGACGTGCGTTGCTCGTTGAAAGTCGCGCCAACCAGGTGCAGGTCGACACCCGGCTTGGTGAGCAGCCCCGCCAGGATCTGGCTGTTGGTGGAGATGGCGTCGATCCTTCCGTCCTTCATCATCTCCAGGCAGGCGTCGTAGTCGGGCGCCGGGACGGCGGTCGCCTTGACCTGGCGCTCGTCGATGATCCGCTGAGCGATATTCGTGCCGCGTACCCAGCAGATCTTGCGGCCCTTCAGGTCGCGGACGTCCCGGATGACGCCTTTGTCGGCCGGCCGTACCGCGATGTCCTGGAAGTCGACGTGGTACGGCCCGGCGAAGTCGATCACCTTCTTCCGCTCCGGGGTGACCGACAGGTGGGCGAAGACCAGGTCGGCACGGTTGTCCGTGAGCACGGTGAGCTGGTCGTCGGCCTTGATCTCCAGCCAGCGGATCTGCTTGCCCAGCCGGGAGATGAGATATTCGGCCACGTCGATGTTGAAGCCGTCGTAGGCGCCGTCCTGCCCCCGGAAACTGATCAGCGGGACGTCGGAACGAATGGCGACGATCACCTCATCCTTGTCCACAAGGGATTCCGGTCGTGCGGCGCTGCAGGCGGTAAGCAGCAGCATCAGGCAGATCAGCGGTTTTCTCATCGGTACTCCCTGAGATGAGCAGGGCGCCTGCGGCCAGTCCGGCGGGGATCGACCGCCCCGCAAAAGCAACTATCGGTAGCAATGCCGAAGAGATCAACGGTTTTGTCGGGAGATCAGCCCGACGTCCGTCCCCGGAAGGTTCGGAGAGCCTCACGGAGGGTAGTCGAAATGAAACCCTGGGTGTCGAGAGGAGGGCACAGCGATGCGTCCCATCGCCTCTGCCGTCATCGTCATGGCGCTGGCCGCCACCGGCTGCGCGAGCGTGGGCACCTACCCCTCGAACTCGGTTCCTCCGAACCCGGGCGCCAACGCCAACGCCACCACCCAAGGCCGGCTCTACCTGCGCAACATCTTCCTCCTGAACGGAAGCGACCCGGTCTCGCCCAGCCCGCTGCTCGCGCTGTACGGGGTGCTGATCAACGGCGGTCAGAAACCCGATCAGCTCGATCGGATCACCATCGAGGGAGGCGGCACGGCGCAGTTGCCCGGCCCCGTCGCCCTGCCGCCCAACCAGCCGGTCGGCACCGGGGAGAGGCCGCTGTCCATGGTCAGCGGTGTGCGCGGGACCGTGGTGCCGATGACGTTCACGTTCAGGTACGCCGGGCCTGTGCGCCTGTACGTGCCGGTCAAGTTGCGGGTCGGGGAGTTCGCCCACCTGCCCGAGCCCGGAGGAGCACCGTCCCCGCCAAGTCCTGCCGCAACGAGCGGCCCCAGCCCGATTCGGACGGGGCCCGCGCCGCCCAGCCCTCCTCCGACGGGCATCGAAATGGTCCCGCACGGGGAATGATCAGGCGTCCCAGCCCCCCAACCAAGATCAACGCTAGATTGACGGCATGACTTCGGACGACCTCATTCCGTCTGCCGGCGAGTCGCCGCTGGCATCGCGGCCGGTGACCCAGGCCGTGATCCTCGCCGGTGGCCATGGATCACGCCTGCGTCCCTACACCGACACCCGGCCCAAGCCGATGGTCGAGATCCCGGGTACCGGTCTTCCCATCATCGGCCACCAGTTGCAATGGCTGGCAGCGGAGGGGGTGACCGATGCCGTCATCTCCTGCGGCTACCTTGCCGAGGTGGTGCTCGACTGGCTCAGCACGGCGAACCTGCCGCTCAACGTGATCCCCGTGGTCGAGGCGGAAGCGCTCGGGCGCGGCGGCGGATTGAAGTTCGCCGCCGCTTCACTGCCCCGCCGGAGCGAGCCCTGGTATGCCACCAACGGCGATATCTGGACCCGCTTCGACCTGCGGGCCATGGCGGCTTTCCACCATGAGCGTGACGCGCGCGCCACCCTCGCCCTGGCCCGCCCCCGGCTCCCCTGGGGCACCGTCGATGTCGATCGTTTCGGCAATGTCTTGGACTTCGTCGAGGCTCCGCCCTCGCCTTATCCGGTCAATGCCGGCGTCTACGTCTTCTCCGCCCAGCTCACCCCGATGCTTCCGGATCTTGGTGACCACGAGCGCACCACGTTCCCCCACCTCGCGCGGCAGCGTCGGCTCGCGGGTTACGAATTGCCGCAAGGCGTGTACTGGCGAGCCATTGACACGGCCAAGGACCTGAACGAGGCCGCCAAGGAACTGGCCGCCTTCCGCGCGAAGGGCACGACATCCTGACCTGGGGCTCGGGCGTTCTCCACGGAACCAGCCGATGCTGACAGCTCCCCCATACACGACATGTCGCATTGAAGACGCGACATGAACTTACCTTGTATGACGTGTCAGCGTTCGTCGCTTATCTGCGATGATGATCAAGTCGCGACAGCGGCATGAGTTGATCACCCACAATCGGAGGTAAAGATGGCGGTTGCCGCCAATCTGGACAAGCTTCTCGACAAGGCCTACGAAAGCACCCCGCTGGAGCAACTGCCGGACGCACCGGTCGCCGGGCTGGCCGGGGTAAGCGAGGCGGACGCCGAGGCGCTGGCCAAGGCGTTCGGCGTCAAGACGATCGGCGACCTTGGCCGTAACAAGTACTTCCGGGCGGCTGCCGCCATCGTCGACCTCGCTGAGGCCAGCAAGTAATTCGTTCACCACGGTGATGCGTGAGGGGGCGCTCGTCGCAGCGCCCCCTCACGAGGCAAGAGTGAACCGCGGCCCGGCGAGCGCATCGTGGGTGCCGTTGTGGAGCGCGAGGCAAGCCGGGCGTCGCGATCCGCCTGACGGCGGCGGAGTCCAGTGATCACGCAATCTCTTCCGATCGAGGGCGGCTTCCTGCCTGCTCGACCCTTGTCGCGGCGTGAAAGTGCCTCTATGGGCCTTGCGGGTTTCTGAGGAGTTGGAGGCTGATGCCCCGGGCGGCGGCCAGGACGGCGGGGACCGTGCCCGGCAGGGGCGCGCCGGCGCGGACGACGACCGACAGGGCGGCCACCACCTCGCCCGCCGCGTTGCGTATGGGGGCCGCCACCGAAACCGCATCGAGCGTGACCTGGCGGTCGCTGAGGGCGTAGCCGGTGCGTCTGACCTCGGCCAGCATCCGTCGCAGGGCGCCCGGATCCACGATGGTCTTGCTCGTGAAGGCCGCCAGCGGACCGGACAGGGCCTGCTCCTGGGCCGTCTGCGGCGCGTTCGCGAGCAGCACGAGGCCGACGCCCGTCGCGTGGGCGGGCCAGCGTCCGCCCACGCGGCTGTGGACGTGGATGGCGTCGCGGCTGGAGATGCGCTCGATGTAGACGACGTCCAGACCGTCGAGTACGGCGAGTTGGACGTGCTGGCGGGTGGCGGCGAACAGATCCTCCAGGTACGGCATGGCCACCTCGCGCAGTCCCAGGCCGCGGGGGGCCAGCACCGCGACCTCCCACAGGTGGAGGCCGATCTGGTAGCGGCCGTCACGGTCACGTTCGAGGGCGCCCCAGGAGACCAGTTCGCCCACCAGGCGGTGGGCCGTGGTCAGAGGCATCCCGGTCCGACGGCTGATGTCGGACACGGTCAGACGGCGGCATTCGCCGGAAAAGGCGTCCAGGACGCTGAGGACCCGGCTGGCCACCGATCGGGTGGGGTCCGGTTGCCTGGACGAGGTGAACGTGGCTGCGCTGGTCAAGGTCATGGGCAGTGCCTCCGACAGTCGCTCGCGCTTCGAGATGCCCGCATTCGTGATGTACGCGACCTCACAGGTCGGGTGAATGTTGTCTGCGGCAACGTAATTCGTGGAGGCGGGCTGGTCCAGCCTCTCAGCGGGGCCAGTTTGTTGTGGTTCATAACAATCTTGAAACATCGCCGTCATCTCGCCTGCTCATGGCATGCGGCGCTTGAGAGTGCCGAGGACAGCAGAGAGCCGGGCCCGGCGCGCGCGTCCGCCAGGCCCAGCGATTCACGAGCGGAAGCCGGTCAGAACGGGCAGGTGTCCGTCCACTGGGTCACGAGAGAGGTGTTGTTCTTGTCGGCGTCGCGCTGGGTGCCGCAGAGGAACGGGGTGAAGCGGGTGTCGTTCCGCAGCCACCTACTGAAGAACGACACGATCCACTTGCCTTGTTTGGCCTTGTTGCCGTAGCCGGTCATCGGGCAGAGATGGTCGCCGGGAACCTCGATGTACAACTTCTCGGCCTGGGTCATGCTGTTGTACCAGGGCCTGGCGTACGTGCTGCCGGGCGCCGCGACGTCGCTCGCGCAGGTCAGGAAGAACGTCGGCTTGGCCACGGCGGCGAAGCTCCCGCTCGGGTGGTATGGCGCCAAGGGCACGCCCGCCCTGAAACGGGTGTCGTCGCGCAGCGCCACCATCGTGCCGCCACCTCCCATGGAGTGGCCCGACACGCCCAGGGTGCCGTTCACCTTGCCGGAGACGGGGTTGCCTGTGGCGTTGCTGAGGTTGATCAACTGGGTCCCGGCGGCCCTGATCTGGGTACCGCGCTGGTCAGGGCTGTCGGTCAGCGTGTTGGTGTCGACGTTGAGCACGACGAAACCCCAGGAGGCCAGGCGCGGGCCGAGCCAGCTCAGGTTCTGCTGGGTGCCCTGGTAGCCGGGCATCAGGATGACGCCGGGGTAGGAGCCTGCGGCGGTCGGGTACGTGATCGTGCCCGCCCGGTAGCCGCTGGGGCTGGGGACGGTGTAGGCGGAGGTGGTCAGCGGTCCGTTGGTCGCCTCCAGGGACTGGATGGTCGGGTCGGGGATGGTGCCGCCGGGATTTCCGCCGCCCAGCGTGCCGTAGATCTGGAACTCCCACAGCGAGTAGCCGTACGGGGTGGCGCGGGTGGTGCCGTACAGCCGCACGTACCGTCCGGTTCCGGTCAGGCTGAGGGTCTGGGTGCCTCCGGTGCCGGCGGTGGTCGAGTACACGGTGGTCCAGGTGACGCCGTCGCCGGACGTCTGGATCTGGAACGCCCGGGCGTAGGCGGCCTCCCAGTTCAGGACGGCCTGACTGAGGGTGGCGGAGGCGCCGAGGTCGACCTGTAACCACTGCGGGTCGCTGAAGGCGGTCGCCCAGCGGGTGGTGGCGTTGCCGTCGACGGCCGCCGCGGCGGGCGTGGTGGCGTTCTCGACGGAGGAGGCGGTCACCGGCTTTCCCTGAGAGAGCAGGTCAGCGGCGGCGGAGGTCGCCTGGGCGGGCAGCGCGCCACCGCCGAACAGCGCGGTTACGGCGGCGAGGGCCAGCGACACACAGGCCACCGGCCAGGAGGTCCATGTGCGGGAGCGGTGAAGAGGGCGGGGTGGGTGAAGAGAAGAGCGCATGGTCTTACCTCTGCGTTCCGGGCACGGCTGTCGCCGGCACGAGGACAGGGGAAACACGGCTCTACGCTGAGCCGGCCATGAGAGAGCGCTCTCGTACACCTTGGCGCGTGAACGATATGCGGCGCTTCATGACCGCGAAAGCAGCACACCCACTGAACGGAAGACCAATGCGACCACCGCGCTCAGGTCGACCGGCGGGCGCGTGCGCCGCAGGCCCGGACGCGGCGGGTCGGTGAAAGCCGGGTGCGGCGCGGGTGCGACAGGCTGGCTCGACCAGGCAAGCTGCTGTGACGCACAGAGGAGTACCTTCATGTCGGCTGTCGTGATCGTCGTGATGGCGGTCTTCTTCCTCGGGATGGGCCTTTACGGTCTCCTCTCGCCTGCCGCGCTGATCAGGCCGTTCCGGATCGTCGCCGACTCGGCCGAGGCACGCACCGAGATCCGCGCCGTGTACGGCGGCTTCGGCGTGGCCGTCGCGGGCCTGCTGCTGGCAGCGGCGGCCGACACGGGCGGGATACGGACGGGCGTGGTCGTGGCCGTCGCGGTGTCCCTGCTGGGCATGGCCTTCGGACGGCTGGTGGCGCGGGCGGTCGAGCAGCCGTCGGCGTTCTATCCCTCGTGGTTGTACTTCTGGGTGGAGGCCGTCGGCGGCGGCGCGCTGCTGGCCGCCATCACCTGGTGAGCCCCACGGGATCCAGGCACCGGATTGTCAGGCTCCGGGAGAGCAGGGCGCTCGGGGGAAGGCCGAACATCGCATGGAAGGCGGTGCTGAAGTGGGACGGGCTGGCGAAATAGCCGTCGGCCGCGGCGCGGGTGAGGTTCGCGCCCTCGGCCAGCGCACGGGCGGCCCGGTGCATCTGCGCCCACAGCCGGAACCTGCGGTACGAGGTGCCCGTACGCTCACTGAACAACCGCAAAAAGCGCGACTCCGACAGTCCGAACTCGGCTGCCAGCAGCGCGGCGGGCAACGGCTCGTCCGCGCCGATCAGACGGCGCATGGCGGCGGCGATCCGGGGGTCGGTGAACGACGCCGCCACATGCCCGGTGGCCTCGGCCGTCCAGGCGGCGATCTCCTGGTCAGGGCTGTGCGCGGAAATGGCCGCCGCCCGGACCAGCAGGCCGGCCTCGCTTTCGTGCCCGGTCAGGACGCCGTGGTCGCCGGCCGCGAACCTGGCCCGGCACGCCCGATCCTCGGCCGAACCGGGGTCGAGGTAGAGGAAGGCCATGCGCTCGCCGCCCGCGATGAGGTGGTGCCGGACCCGTGGCGGGACGAGAGCGGTCCGCGCCCGCACTTCGCCGTCGGGTGTGCGCCGTACGGTGAAGGGCGCGTCCACGCCGACGGCCACGCATGCCACCGCGCCGGAGTGCGGGCCCAGCCGCAGAGACGGCCCCGCGTACAGGGCGCGGCCCGGCCACAACCACACCGCCGCCTGCCCGTCCGGAGCTTCCCGGCCCTGGGGTGACGCCGTGTCGCGGCAGGTCCGTGAAAGCGCTGACATCGACGTCTCCCGCAGGCTTACCGGATTCGGAACGTTCATTGGAGGATACGGTGCGCTCGTTCACCCGCGGGATCGGCATGGCGTTGTTCGGCGTCGTGGGAATGCTCAACCTCGCCCCGGGCCTCATCGTGTTGATGCCGTCGAAGCTGGCCGGCGTCTACGGCGTCGTGGCCGCTGACGCCACCAGCACCCTGCTTCTGCGGCACCGCGCGGTGATGCTGGCGTTGCTCGGTGCGGCGCTGCTGGCCGCGGCATTTCTGCCGAGCCTGCGGATCCCGGTGCTGGCCGCCGCCACGGTCGGCAAGGTGTCGTTCATCCTCCTGGTGTTCACGAGCTCGGACGCGCACCCGAACCTGACCCCGGTCGCACTCGCCGATGTGGCGGCGCTCGTCGCGCTGGCCGTGGCCGCCGTCATCATCCGCCACCCGAGGCGACCTGCGCCGCCCTCTGACCGGGCCGGCGCCCGGGAGAGCGATGGGCGCCTTTTGCCCTGATCAGGGCTCGCGGGCGGCATCGGCCCTTACGAAGCCATCACCTTCGGCTCCTCCTACTGGGACGCCGACCCGCAACCCGCGATCGCCCGTATCGCCGAGGACCACTTCGGATGGCGCGAAGCGCGCACACCTCAGGAGATCATCGACGACGCGGACAGTGAGTACTCCGACCTCATGGACCGCGTCGACGCGCTCAGCATGTACTGAGGCCCGAGCGCGCGTGCGTCGAATGCGGGCAGTCGAAGGACCCGGACAGGAACGCGCGGTGTCGGTGCAGGTCAGGGCCAGCCGTAGCGCTGGTCACAAGCGTAGAGGGGTGAGTCGGCGTCGGGGGGCGGTGAACGGGGTGGTCATGTGGCTTCCCCGGCGGCGAGTTCGGCGCGGCGGCCGTCTTTGAGTCCGCTTCCGCACTGGTCGATTGCAGGTCTGGAAAGATCCATCCGTGCCGGGGCCGCTCACAATCTGATTCCAGCACCGCTTTACAGGCCCCTGGCCGTCGCGAACGCTGAACCGTCGCGGGTCCAGGCAGCTGCCCCGTTCGTCTGGGAAACACAGCGTTTGGCACTGACCGTTGGTTCACTGACAACAAGACGCGAACAACTCCACCCGAGAACGTCCGAATCAACATGTCCCGCGGCAGTTCAGCGCGGGTCTCTTCCGACAACTTCATCCGCAAGGAACATCCCGCTTCAGGCGGTGGTCTGGTTCGGCGTGCTGGGGTTTCCAGTAACAGCGGCAAACAGCGTGGGGTTCGCGTTGTTCGCGCTTCTTCTGCTGGAGGGGGCCGGGTATTGGTTCGTCAAACTCCGCCAGATCGCCACGCGAACCAGATCCCTACGCGGAGCCGGAGCCTTCGTTGTCGCCCGCAGGGGCAACGTTGCCGTGCTGGTCGCCGGGCTGCTGTTCATCGGCTGGGCGGTGGTGACCGATCCGGGGGGGCGGGAAGCTGGCCGGGTCTGGGGTTCGGGCTGTTCGCAGTGCTGGAACAGGTGAATTACCGAGAAACCGCAGAAGGCCCCGTCCTTCAGCTTCGGGGCGGGGATGGATGCGTCCCCTGCAGGGGATGGCCCGCCGGGGGCGGGACAGACCGGAGCGCGTAGCGCGGACGCAGGGTGTCAGACTGGTCGGCGCTGCTGTTCGATGTACTGCTTGATGATCGATGGTGGTGCTCCGCCGCAGGACGCGGCGAGGTAGGACGGGGACCAGAAGTGACCGTGCATGATGGCCCGGTTGACCCGTCCGGTGAACTCTTTGCGCAGGTAGTGGGAGGAGACGCCCTTCAACGAGTTGACCAGTTTGCTGATGGCGACCTTCGGCGGGTAGTGCACGAGCAGGTGAACGTGGTCGTCCTCGCCGTTGAACTCGCGCAGCTCGGCCTCGAAACTGTCGCATACCTCGATCATGATGTCTTCGCATCTGCGGAGCATCGCGTCGTCGAACACGTTTCTGCGACATTTGGTGACAAAGACCAAATGGACATGCATCGCGGAAACCACGTTCCTGCCTCGCCAATATTCCACTTCCTGGCTCATAGACCAGATGCTAAAGTGTTCGACCAACGGCTGGGGTGATCGTGGCTGGCGGGTCGGAGGTGGCCAAGGTGAAGCTGCGTTACAACTACAGGCTCTACCCCGACGCCCCTCAGCGGCAGCTGCTCGCCCAGACCTTCGGGTGTGCCCGCATGGTGTGGAACGACGCTCTGGCCGCCCGCAAGGCCGCGCGCAAGGCCGGGCTGCCGTTCATCGGGGACGCCGAACTCCAGC
>NZ_JBHSBI010000051.1:0-59823 GCF_042650645.1 Nonomuraea purpurea | reverse complement strand
CCCACCCGGGTCCGAGAAACGTCAAGCACCCCGTTCCACAGCACGGGCCGCGCAAGCGGCACGAGCTGCCGCATAGCGGCACGGGAATCCCCGTCCCTTTAGGGAGGGGAGCAGGTCAAATCCGAGATGTCGCAGCGGGTGGTTACGAGGCGTCCTGCGGGACGACGCAGTTGTTCTTCGGCGGGCCGCCCTGCGGCCACGCCACGGCCTTCAGCCCCACCTTCCCCGACCCGCCGTCCAGCCGGACCACGGGGACGGGCTTGTTGTACGGATTGCCGGCCCTCGTCAGGCAGATCCACCCGCTCGCGCCGGGTACGCGATAGGCCGCGTTCAGGTTCGGCAGGCTCTCCTTCACCTGGGCGGTCGACGGCAGCTCGGTGTTGTTGATCGCCGCCGCCTTCGCCAGCTCCTTCGCGGCGGTCAGGACGACGTCGTGCGCGATGATCGTCCGGCCGTCTTCCAAGTTCACGTCGCCGAGGCCCGTGTCGACGATGTCCTGCCGCAGCTCGGTCATGGCCTGCCGGGGTTCTGCGAGGTAGCCGGGCAGCCCGACCTTGTCCACCTCCGTGGTCCAGGCATCGGGGTGGGCGGGGGCGGCGTACTCGACGGACACGGCGGGCCGTCCGATGCCGGGATCACCGCGGAGCATGGCGCGTTCGCCGTCCGTCAGGCGACTGGCGATGGTCGTCGCGTCCGAACCGGTGATGACCGTGTACGACGGCTTGTCTCTGCAGTAAACGCCGGCGAGTTGCTGGATGAAGAGTTTCAGGTGGAACGCCCGCCCGGCGAAGTAGACGTAACGGGCGTTGGACTCGCAGATGTTGCGGGCGAAGTCGGAGAACATGTTCGGCAGGTTGCCGACGGTTTCGAGGCCCTTCGACTTGAACTGCATCTCCTGGACCCCGACGCCCTTCTTCCTGCTCATCCTGGCCTCGTTGAACGCCTCCCGCAACGAGGCGTTGTAGTTGTCGTTCGGCCGGGTGTCGGTGACCAGGGCGGTCTCCGAGCCCGCCAGGCGAGGGTCGGACTTGAGCAGCGCGGTGGCCTGCTCCTTGGCCGTCGAGACGACACGCGCCAGCCCAGGGAAGGGATACTCGCCCGGCTTCGCGGATTCGGGATTGGCGAAATCGCCCGAGGTGACGAGACCGGCGACGAGCGGGATCTTGTGTTTGTTGGCGAGATTGGACATGGCGGCGCGGGTGGCGTCCAGGCTCAGGTTGAAATCCGTGACGACGCGGAGGTTCGGCTCCTGCTCCAGCAGCAACTTGATCGCGCGCGGCGCCTGCCGGTAATCACGGCCGGGATTCACCAGAACCAGGCGGATGGGCGGCGCGGCCGCCTCCGGCCTGTTGGCCCGGTGTTGCGCGAGATAGGCGCCGCGCACCTCGGCGAGAATCTGCTGCCGCACCGCGGCGACGTCGGACTCCATCGGGATCATCAACGCGACGGTCGCGTGCCGGGCCGTCTGGACGTGGGCGTTCTCCGCCGCTATGAGGGCGAAGATCTCCGGCATTCCCTCGACGTCCGGCAGGAAGACGTCTTTTCCGTCGGACGCGCCCACGCAGTCGTCGCCTGCCCATTCCAGCCGCTCGCCACAGCGGTTGAACTGCTGCCAGGAATACAGGCCGCTCCCCGCGGCCGCGGCCACCAGCGCCACCGACATGATCGCGGCGCTCACCGGGCCCGCGGGCCTGATACGCCGCTGGTCTCCTGACCCTTGCGCACAACCCTCCAGGGAGATCCGCAGCAGCCTGCCGGGCAGCGGCATGCCCGGGTAGATGTGCGCCGCCGCTTCCCGGGCGTCGAACCGATTGCGGATGTGCGTGCCCAGCTCTGCCGCCCGCACGGGGGCGTCCTGCGCCGCTTTGTCCGGTGCGGAGGTGGTGATGACGATCGGGTACGTCCGCAGATCTCGGGATGCGTCGTCACATGCCGTCAGGAAGACGTCCCTGAGGATTCGCCGCGCCGGGACCTTGTCCACCTCCGGCAGCAGGATGACGGGATGGCGTGCCCTGTTCAACCGGCGGAAGAACCCGTAATGCGTGTCGATGTCGGCGAGCATGGCACGGATGAGAAGCAGGTACTTCTCCTCGGGTTTCCTCTCCCGCCACCTGCGCAGCTCGTTGATGAGGACCTGGGTTGTCCGGATCGGCTGCTCCCTGAGCCCTTTCTTGCGGAACCAGTTGATTGTCCGGATATGCGGAAATCTCAGCCAGCCGAACGCGCGCAGCACGAACGTGATCAGCCCCCCGAAGAATTTCTCCAGGTACGGGTCGTTCGAGATCTGCTCGGCTCTCTCCCTCCACTCCGGGAGGACGTCCTTCTTGGCTTCCCTGATCGCCTTCTTGACCCGCTTCTCCAGTTCGTCGTTCAGGTCCGCGTCGCTGTGTTCCTGGCCGGGGCGCCAGGCGAAGAACGCGTCGTAGACGGCGGCGAAACGCGGGAAGACGATGGGCAGCCGGAAGGCGGGGCGGCCGTCGTACCCGCATCTCCTGGCGATTTCCAGTAACTCCTGGGCGACGCCCCACGGCGGCGCCTGGTCGGCCGGGGCCGGTTCGTTGATCGGCAGTACTCCCGTGTACTCGGCGTGGAATTTCTTGATCCACGTCCGGATCTCGGCGTCATCGCCCTCGAGTTGGAGCACCAGCGGTCCTGTGCGGCGCGTGAATTTGACCGCCCTGCGCCGGAACCGATTTCTGATGACCAGGTCACCCAGCGCGTCGTCCAGTCCCACAACCCTGTCTCCATCTCGCGTCCCGAATATAAGTGGTCCAGACCTTAGGAGATTCAACGAGTGGTCGCCCGGTATCCAGCGAATCATGTATGGCACCGCAACAATTGTTCGCCCCGTCGGTCCCGTAGCGCCGCGCGCGGTCTCGCTGGAATCATGGAACGGTGACCTTCCGGCGTTTCACCGGTGAGAGGGCGTACGCCGCGTCAGCGTTCGCCTTGTGCGTCCTGATGGTTTGCTGCCTGGCTGTCCTCATGAGCCGGGACGAGAGCTTCGCGGTGGTGGCGGGCATCGTCCTGTGCGTCTTTCTGGGGCTGGCGGCCGGTGTGTGCTACGCGATCTTCATCCAGCGCGGGCCGGTGCTCGTCTGGCTGCTCGTGGTCTTCGCACTGGTCGTGTACGGGCCCACCGCCGCCAGATCCGTCATGCTGACCGCGACCGGCCGGACCGCCGACTGCGCGGTCACCCGCTACGACGAGACACGCAGCCGCGAAGGTGGCACCAGGTTCTTCTACGAACTGCTCTGCGACGGCACGCCAACCGCGTACAAGGGCGCTGAGCTCGACGTCGTCTCAGAGGGCCGAACCCTGGTCACCAGGAACATGCGCTACCAACCCGCCGGCCTCGTATCCGCGTCGCGGAGTGACGATTACGGCCTGGTCGTCGACGCCTGGATACTCGGCGGGCTGCTCATCGTGGCGGTGGGGCCGCTGGTCCTGGGGCGTCGCGTGAGTCCGACGCCGGACCAGTCCCAGTAGGCGCGACGGCCCCGACCAGAGCCGCCTGGACCAGCGTGATCGTCGCCGGGCAGGGGCATCACGGCCAAAGAGAAGGGACGTTCTTCTAACATGGGGGGATGCCCCGTGTCTCCCAGAAGCACCGAGATGCCCGCCGGCGACAGGTCATCGACGCCGCGCGCCGCTGTTTCACCCGGTCCGGTTTCTCCGGCACCTCGATGCAGGACATCTTCGAGGAGTCCGGGCTGTCGGCGGGCGCCGTGTACGGCTACTTCGCCGGCAAAGAGGAGCTGGCCATGGCCATCATCGACGAGGTGCTGACCGAGATCACGGCGGGTTTCGACGCCGTGTTCGACGCCGATGAGCCGCCACCGCCTGACGAGGTGCTCGGCCGCCTGTTCGGCGTGCTGGACCGCGAGCTGGCCAGGCTGGCCGTCCAGGTATGGGCGGAGTCCCTCACCAACGCCGAGCTGACGGCGAATCTGAGGGGCCACTACCGGGCGCTGGAAGAGCGTTTCGTCCAGTTGGCCACGATGTACCGGCAGCGCGGCGTCGCCGACCCCGCCGTGCCGCCCGAGCACACCGCCCGCGTCCTGACCTCGCTGGGCCCGGCCTTCGTCTTCCAGCTCGCCCTTCTGGACGGCGTCGACGCCGAGAGCTTCCGGCGGGGACTCAAGGCCATGCTCAAAAGCGCCTGACCCCGGACGACCGGGTTCCGTTCTAGTTCATCATCCACTCGCCGACGCCCAGCAAGCAGACCAGCGCCCACATCGCGAGCGCGACTAATCTCTGGTGCTCACCCGTACGCATGTCCCGTCCCCCCGTATGGTTGCTTCGTTGCGCAACTATACAACCGGGAGTCGGGGAGCATCAGAAGCGCGGCGCGCGATCCTCCGGGTCACCACGGCGAGCGTCACGCCGTAGGCGAGGACGACGGCGAACAGCAGCAGGTGGCTCGCCGGCGGCAACGCGGTCAGCCCCAGCGCGCCGGCGGCGGGGGAGAGCGGCAGCAGGACGGCGACCGTGGCCAGCGCGCCGGTGGCCAGCCACAGCGGACGGGGAACGGGCGTGGCCGGGCGCAGCAGCAGCATGATGACGGCCTGGGTCAGCAGGTTCTCCACGAACCAGCCGGTGTGGAAGGCGGACTGCCCGGAGGTGCCGACGGCCCAGGTGAGGACGGCGAAGGTGGACAGGTCCGCGACGGCGTTCAGCGCGCCGAAACCGAGGATGAACCGCAGGATCGTGGGCGGGCGCAGCCGGTACGGGCGGCGCACCAGACGCGGATCGGGCCGGTCGGCGGCGAAGGCGAGCTGGGCGGCGTCGAAGCAGACGTTCTGCACCAGCACCTGCACGGGCAGCATGGGCAGGAAGGGCAGCGACAGACCGGCCACCAGCATCGCGATGACGTTGCCGACGTTGGAGGACAGGGCGACGCGCAGGTAGGTGACGATGTTGGCGGTGCTGGTGCGGCCGGCGGTGACGGCCAGGCCGATCGCGGCCAGGTCCTTGTGGGTCAGGACGATGTCGGCGGCCTCGCGGGTGATGTCCACCGCGTCGCGCGGGCAGACGCCGACGTCGGCGGCGACCATGGCGGGCAGGTCGTTGACGCCGTCACCGAGGAAGCCCACGGTGTGCCCGGCCTCGCGCAGCGCCCGTACCACCCGGGCCTTGTGCTCGGGGGTGCAGCGGGCGAACACCGTCGCCCGTTCGGTCGCCTCGGCCAGCTCGGCGTCGGTGAGCAGGCTCGCGTCCACCACCTGCTCCACCGGCAGCCCCAGGTCGCGGCAGACGCGGGCGGCGGTCGCGGGATGGTCGCCGGTCAGGACCTTGGTCGCGACGCCGTGGCGCGACAGCTCGCTCAGCGCGCCGGCCGCGTTCGGGGCGAGCTCGTCGACCAGCGTGACGTAGCCGGCCAGGACCGGCGCCGGCTCGTCGCCGTGGCGCAGGGCGACGGCGAGCACGCGCAGCCCGCGCCCGGCCAGTCGCTCGGCCGTCTCCCGCGCGCCCTCGGGGACCTGGCCGCACAGCTCCAGCACGGCCTCGACCGCGCCCTTGATCACCATCACCTCGGTGCCGCCGTCGCGGACCAGGACGCGGGAGACGCGCCGGACCGGATGGAACGGCCAGGCCTCCACGCCCTCGGCGTCCCCGAGGTCGGGCGCGCCCGCGAGCACCGCCTCGTCCAGGACGTCGGGTACGGGCGGGTCGCTCAGGTGCAGCGTCCAGAAGGCGTTCAGGGCCGCCCAGCGCAGCACCTCGGGGTCGCGGCGGCCGTCCGGCGCGAACGAGCCGTCCACCACGGGACGGTCACACGTCAAAGTGCCGGTCTTGTCCAGGCACAGCACGTCGGCCGCGCCCAGGTCGTGCAGCGCGGGCAGCCGTTTGACGATCACACCGGCGCGGGCGAGCTGCGCCGACCCGCGGGCCAGCGCGGTCGTCACCACGACGGGCAGCATCTCCGGCGTCAGCCCGACGGCCACCGCCACCGCGAACGGCAGCGCCTCCAGCGCGTGTCCGCGCAGCAACGCGTTGAGGACCAGCGCGATCGGCGGGATCACCAGCGTGAGCCGGACCAGCGTCCAGGACAGGTCGTTGACCGACCGGTCGAACGCCGAGGCCGGCCGGCGCGCCCGGTAGGCGCCCGCGAACAAGGTGCCGGCCCCCGTGGTCAGCACGACCGCCAACGCGGTGCCGGAGGCCACCCCGCTGCCCTGCCAGCACAGGTGGCCGTGGCCGTGGCCGTCGGGCTGGTCGGGGGCCTCCTTGGGCACCGGCGCCGACTCGCCCGTCAGCGCCGCCTGGTGGACGGTGAATCCGCTTGCGCGCAGGAGCCGCACGTCGGCGGGCACCAGATCGCCGGGCCCCAGCTTGACCACGTCGCCGGGGACGAGCTGGTCGGCCGGGATCTCCCGCTCGCGCGGGGCCGCGTCCGGCGAGGGGCGGCGGCGTACGGTCGCCGTGGTCGTGACCAGCGCGCGCAGCGCCGCGGTCGACCGGTCGGCGCGGTACTCGCCGTTGGAGCGCAACGCGCAGCTCACGGCGACCAAGACGATGATGACCCCCGCCGTGCCCCACGACGTGATCAGCGCGGAGATCAGGCCCAGCCCGAGCAGGACCATCGTGAACGGGTCGCGCAGGCTGCGGGCCAGCCGGCGCGGCCAGGAGAGGGGACGCCGGAGCGGGAGGGTGTTCTCGCCGTGGAGGCGCAGGCGGGCTTCCGCCTCGGACTCGAGCAGGCCGCGCGGGCCGGTGTCGAGCCGCCGCAGCAGCTCCAGCCTGCTCGATCCGGTGGCCGGCGCCTCAGGCGCCCATACCACGGAGGAGCTCTCCCTGTTCGGCCGCGCCCTTGCTCAGGCGCCCGACCCATCCATGGACCGTGGCGACGATGTCCGGATCGTCGATCAGGTAGACCACGCGCCGCCCCTCGCGCCGGGAGCGGACCAGGCCCGCGAGCTTGAGCTTGGTCAGGTGCTGGCTGACGGCGGGCAGGGCGCTGCCGACCCGTTCGGCCAGCGACGTGACGTCGCACTCGCCCTGGGCCAGGACCCACACGATGTGCAGGCGCGACGGCGAGGCGAGCAACCCGAACGCGGCCGCCGCCTCGGCCAGCGCATCGGCCGGCGGGTCGCTCATCTGGGCGGCTGACATCGGCTCTCCCTCCATGCGGACCGAGGCCAAGTTTAGGCCGGTGCCGCCGGTGCGGGCGCGCGGCCGGAAGGGTCGCCTAGTTTCCCGGGGGTGCCGGCCTGTCCGCCGGGGGTGCCGGCTTGTCCGCCTGGGCGCCGGCACGCAGCCGGGCCGCCTGCTCCTCCAGCCGGCGGGCCTGCTCTTCCAGCGACGGCTGCGCGGCGGGAAGGTCGTCGTCGTCATCGCGCAGCTTCGAGGTTTCTGCCTTGAAGATGCGTAGCGAACGGCCGAACGAGCGGGCCGTGTCCGGCAGTTTCTTGGCTCCGAAGAGGAGGACGAACACCACGGCGATGATCAGGATCTCGCCCCAGCCCAATTGCGACATGTCACGTCCTTTCAATCGCGGTGGACCTGAGCCATTATTGCGCAGATGCGCAAGTCGGCAATTCGGGGGTATGCCTTGGCGTGTGGTGATCTTCGTTGCTAGCCTGTTTACGCAACTGTGCAAGCGTTGCTCTGCAGGCAACCGCGCGTACAGAAAAAGATCGTTTTCTGGATGGCGACGACAGCGGGAGCTGCACCTTGGAAATCACCGGGATCATCACCGCGATCATCATCGGCATCGTGATCGGCGCCCTGGGACGGCTCGTCATCCCGGGCCGTCAGCACCTGCCGATCTGGCTGACCATCGTGATCGGCATCGTGGCCGCGCTCATCGGGACGGCCATCGCCGGTGTGTTCGGCGTCGCCGACACGCGCGGGATCGACTGGATCGAACTCGCCATCCAGATCGCCCTCGCCGCACTGGGGGTGTCTGTGGCCGAGGGGCTGTACGGTAAGCGCAAAGACTGAGCCCCGCCAAAGGAGCCCATGAGAAGAATCGGCCGGGCGGCGTTACTCCTGCTGATCGCAGTCGTGCTGCTGGCGCTCTACGCGGGGGCTATGGCGCTGGTCTCGTTCGTTCTGCGGTGGGATCTGGAGCACGCCCTGGGGTTCGGCTTGTCCAGCGTCGTCTCCCTCCTGGTGAGTCTCCTGGTGTTCAGCCTGAGGAGCAGGCGGCGAAAGAAGTGAAGCGCGGTGTGTCCGGCGGGCACACCGCGCGCGTCGCGGGACTACCGCCGGGCCCATACCTTGCCGGTGCCGTGGACGCTCCTGACGCCCCGTAGGGCGCACGAGACGGTCGGTCCTGTGGGCGTCGTGGAGCCGTGGACGCGGGCGCCCGCCAGCAGGCCCGAGGTGATCCTGCCTCCCATGAGCGCGTCCCCGGGGTTGAACCGGGCGACGGTGTCGGCCGCCAGGGCGACGGTGGAGGTGCCGACCGTCCGCCGCCGGGAGTCGTACCAGGTGACGGTGGTGCGTACGCGCAGGTCGCGCACGCCGCTGCAGCTCGCCGTGGCACGCCCGTAGACGCGGGCGACGCCCCCGCGCACCCGCGCCGGCGTGCGCAGCGCGGAGGAGCAGGAGCTCAGGACGAGCGTTCCGCGGGCGGTGATGGCACGCGGGCGCAGCGTGACGGGCGGCTGGAAGGTCAGCGGCCGGCTCTGGAGGATGGTGACGGCGCAGGTCAGCTGCGTGACGGATCGGCGGGTCGCGGCCTGGGCCGCAGGGACGCCGCCGGTCAGCGCGGCGGCCACGACCACGGCCGCGGCGAATCTTACGAAAGTCTGCATTATTCCTCCTGTACGGTCTGAAACCGGCGGGACTTACCCACGCATGACGACATGCGCAGGCGGCACGTGGCAGGCCACCAGTTGCGGTGGCCGAACAGCCGCATGAGCGCGGGCACGAGCGCGACGCGGATCAGGGTGGCGTCCAGCACGACGGCGACCGCGACGGCGAACCCCGCCTGCCGCAGGTCGTGCCGGTGGCTGAGCAGCAGGCCGGCGAACGTGGTCGCCAGCACGGCGGCGGCCAGGGTGATGGGCCGCGCGGTGTGACGCAGCCCCTCGACGATGGCGGCGTCGTGGTCGCCGGTCCTGCGATAGTGCTCGGCGATGCGGTGCACCAGGAACACCTCGTAGTCCAGCGACAGTCCGAAGACGACGGTGAAGACCAGCAGCGGGATGAGCGGGTTGACCTCGGTGCCGAGCAGGGAGCAGGCCAGGGCGAGCAGCCCGAGGGCGGCGGCGATGGCCAGCAGGTTCACGCAGACGGCCTTGAGGGGGATCAGCAGACTGCGGAACATGATTGCCAGCAGCACGAACGAGCAGGCCAGGGCCAGCGCGATGACCTGCCACAGGCTCGTCGCGGCGATGGTGGCCGCATCGTGCAGCAGGCTCGTGGCGCCCGCGGTGTGGACCGGCTGTCCGGGCGGCAGCAGCCGGGCGGCCTCGCCGCGGATGCGGCCGAGCAGGGCGGCGGCTTCCGCGCTGTCGGGCGCGGGCCGTTCGACGACGATGACCAGGGTGAGGTCGCGCCCGTTGTCGAGACTGTTGGCGTCCGCGACAAGGGGATCGGCCCGCAGCCGCTCGACCAGGGCGGCGACATCGACCGGCGGGCCGCCTGACGGGTGCGGCAGCGCCACGAAGGTCGCCCCGCCCAGGCGGTCGCGCTCCATCTGGGCCAGGGCCTGGCCGACGTCGGTGCCGGCCAGGGCGGCGCGGTCGTAGCGGATGCCCAGGTGCAGGTCCAGCGCGGGCGTGGCCGCCAGGAGCAGGAGCGCGCTGATCCCGATCGCGTACGGCCAGGGCCGCCGCGTCAGATGCCGCCCCCAGCGCACCCATCCGGCGCCGCCGCGCTCGCGGTGCCAGGGCAGAGGCCCCCAGCCGAGCACGCGGTCGCAGCGCACCAGCAGGCAGGGCAGCAGCGTCAGGGCGGCGGCCAGGGTGACGGCGGCGGCCACGACGACGGCGACGGCCATGTGGCGGGTGACAGGTTCGGGGATGACGAGCAGGCACGCGGCGGTGCCCATGACGGCCAGCGCGCACCAGCTCACCGTGGTGCCGGCGGTGGCGGCCGCACGCAGGGCGGCCTCGACGGGAGCGCGGCCGCCCGCGCGGTGGTGCCGGTGACGCAGCACGATGAGCACGGCGTAGTCGACGCCCAGGCCGAGGCAGACCGTGACGGTGACGATCAGCAGGGTCGAGTCCACCGGCAACAGCGGCGCGGCCGCGGCGAACAGGCCCACACCGGCCAGCACGGCCGCCACGGCCACGGCCAGCGTGATCAGCGCCGCGCCCGCGACGCCGAGCCCCGCCACCAGCAGGGCCAGCACCAAGGGCGCGGTGACGAGCTCGATGCGACGCAGATCGGCCTCGTCCGCTCTGACCAGCTCGGCGAACGCCGGCGTGACACCGGCCAGGTGCACGCGCACGTCTCCCGCGGAGGCGTGCCACACGGTCTGCTCGGCGAGCTGGCGCTGGCCGGGCAGGTGCCGCCGGGTGTCGCCTGTGACGGCCACCAGGGCGTACAGGTGGCGCGGATCCTGGCCGGCCAGCGCCGGCAGCGCGTCGACGAGGGTGACTTCAGGACGCGTGGCCAGCGCGCGCACGGTCACGGAGACCGCGTCCAGGTAGGCGGGGTCGTCGGCGCGCAGCGTGGCGGAGCTGAAGGCCAGCAGCATCTGTTCGCTGCCCCATTCGGGGAAGCCGCGCTCGATCAACGCCGCCGCGTGGGCCGAAGCCGAGCCGGGCAGCCGGGCCTGCGGCGGACGCATGGCGGACAGCAGCGAGGGCAGCAGGAGCGCCGCCGTCACACCGAAGATCACCCAGAGGGAGATGACCGGTGTCGCGTGGCGGATCGCCCAGGCTGCGAGCCTGGCCGCGGGGGACGGGGATGTGCTTGTTTCACGCATGATCCACGCCATGATCTGCTACATAGAGTGACGTGGCAAATCCAATAAGTAATCTTGGCGGCGAGGACCAGCCCGTGACCTGCGCCGTTCCCCTCGCTTACCTCGATCAGATCATGTGGTACGGCGGCGAAAGGATGGAGCGCCCGTCACAGATAGTGACGGGCTGTGCGGCGGTCATGCCGGGCCCCGCGCCGGATCGCGAGCGGCTGCGGCGGTTTCTGGCGGAAGGGGCCGTCAGGGCGCCGGTGCTGACCTACCGGCTGGCACGCACGCGCTGGGAACCCGATCCGGCATTCGACCCCGACCAGCATCTTGGATACGTCCGTGCGCAGGCCGGGCGCACTCTCGACGACGCGCTGCTCGACCTGTGGGAACAGCCGCTGCCGAGGGAACGTCCGCTGTGGGACCTCCAGGTGCTGCACGGCCACCGCGACGACGAGCACGTCCTGTGCTACCGCAGCCACCACGCCTTCCAGGACGGGGTGAGCGTCCTGATGTGCCTGCAGGCCCTGATGAACGGAAGGACCCTTCCCGCGCCGAAGCCGTGGCCGAGCCCGCCGGCCTGGTCGGCGCTGACGAGCACCTGGCATGTCCTGTGGTCCCTGGCCCAGCTCGCGCGCCCGCAGCCGCGCTGGCGCCCGGCCCGAGGCCGCACCGCCCCGCCGGCCACCCTGCGGCGGGTCACCGCGCTGCCCGCCGCGCACTACCGGCGGATCGCCGCCGCGACCGGGGCCGGATCCACGCAGGTCGACCTGGCCGTGCTGGCGGGCGCCCTGCGCACGTGGCAGCCGCAGTACTGGAACCCGCCACTGAGCCGCCTGCACCGGCGCGGCCTCACGGTCGGCGTGCCGATCAGCCTGCACCGGCGCGGCCATCCCGACGGGCTCGGCAACCACGTCGGCGCGGTGCCCGTCACGTTGCCCTGCGCGGAACCCTCACCGGCGCGGCGGCTGCGGCTGATCATGGCGCAGTTCACGCCGGAACGCGTCGCGTGCGCCGTACGGCGGCAGGCGGGGGTTCCGACGCTGCCCAGGGCGCTGCTGCCGCTCGCGTGGGCGTGCGTGCGACGTCGCTTCGACAACGTGCCCACCTTCACCTTCATGCCCGGCAGCAGTGTCCTGCCGCCGGAGGCCAGGGACGGCTTCGCGCTCCTGCCCAGGCCGTCGTTCATGTCCATGGCGGTCCAGTTCACGCACCTGCGCGACACCGTCAACGTCGTATCCGTCCTCGACGCCGGCATCCCGCGGGCGGAGGACGTCCCCCACCTGCTGCGCGCCGCCTTCGAGGACCTGCGCGACGCCGTCTGAACCCCGACACCGAACGAAGGGACCACCTGATGTCCACGACGACCTATGACCTGATCGCCAAGGAACTGGCGCAGACCTTCGGCCTGGACCCGGCCGAGATCAGCCCGTCACGCAGCTTCGCCGACCTCGGCATCGACTCGCTCGCCCTGGTGGAGCTGTCCGTCATCGTCCGGACGGAACTCGGCCCCCGGATGAACCTGTCCGACATCGTCCCGAACACCACGCTGGCCGAGGCGGCCGACATGATCGAGGGTGCGGCGTGATCGCGGTCAGCGGCCTCGGCCTCGTCACCCCCGCGGGCATCGGCGCCGGCGCCACCTGGCAGCGCCTGCTGACCGGCCGGCCCACCGCCACCCGCGACCCGGACCTGGACGGCCTGCCCGTCGACTTCTCCTGCCGCATCCCCGACTACGACATCCTCGTGCCGCCCCGTGGCCGATGGCGGCTGGACCGCTTCACCGTCGCCGCGCTGGCCGCCGCCCGCGAAGCCGTCGCCGACGCCCGCCTGGACCCCGGCGACTGGCAACCTGACCGCGTCGGCGTGGTGACCGGCACCGGCACCGGCAGCATGGAACGTTACCTGGCCGAATTCGAGCACCTGCGTGCCGGACGCCTCACCCTGATGTCGCCCATGGCGATCACCCGCAGCATCTCGAACATGGTTCCCGCGGAGATCGCGCTGGCCCTCGGCGCGCGCGGCCCGAACTTCACCGTCTCCACCGCATGCGCCTCCGGCGCCACCGCGATCAGCGTCGCCCGCGACCTGATCCGCTCCGGCACCTGCGACATCGTCATCACCGGCGGCAGCGAATCGGTTCGCTCCCGCATCCCCGCCGCCTGCTTCCACCGCATGGGCGCCCTCTCGACGCGCCGCGACGACCCCGCCGGGGCCTGCCGCCCCTTCCACGCCGAACGGGACGGCTTCGTGCTCAGCGAGGGCGCCGCCGTCCTCATCCTCGAACGCGACCTCCACGCCCGAGCCCGAGGCGTCCAGCCGTACGCCTACTTGGCCGGGTCCGCCTCCACCTGCGACAGCCACCACTTCGCCGCCCCGCACCCCGACGGCGACGGCCTCGCCACGGCGATGACGGCCGCGCTGCGCGAGGCCGGCCTGGGCCCCGGCGACGTCGGCCACGTCAACGCGCACGGCACCGGCACCCGCCTCAACGACGCCGCAGAGCACAGGGCGCTGCACCAGGTCTTCACCGACCCGCCCCCGGTGACCTCACTCAAAGGGACGATCGGGCACGCCGTCGGCGCCTCTGCGGCGATCGAGGCGGCCTGCACCGCTTTGTCGCTGCGTCACCAGGTCATCCCGCCGACCGCCAACCTCGACGCCCAGGACCCCGGCATCGACCTCGACGTTGTCGCAGGACAGGCCCGTGCCGCGCGCATGAGCAGCGCCGTCAGCTCCTCCTCCGCCTTCGGCGGGCAGAACACCGTACTCGTCTTCCATCGGGCGTGAAGGAGCAAACCGTGCACGATGCCGTTCCAGGGCCGGGCTGGCTGACCCCGCTCCTCTGGCGTGCCTACGCCCGCGACAGCGAACGGACGTTCCGGCGGGCCTTCGACCACTACGGCCCGGCGTTCGCGCTGTGGGTGCCGGGCATCGGGCGGACGGCGCTGCTGTGCGACCCCGACCTGATCGGCGGCGTCCTGTCGGCAGGGGGACTGCGCCCGTTCAAGCCCCGGCCGACCGCCGTCGTCTGGGGGCCGCGCTCCATCTTCGCCCTGCACGGGCCCGACCATCACCGCGTCCGCAAGCTCATGCTGCCCGTCCTGGGCGGCGCCGCCGTCGACCGGCACCGCGAGGACGCGATCGCCATCGCCGAGCGCATGGTGGACGGGCTGCCCACCGGCACCCCCTTCGAACTGCTCCCTCACGCCAGGGACGCGCTGCTGCGCGCCATGTTGCGGGCCATGTTCGGCCTTACCGACCAGCGCATGGACCGCTGGCAGGCTCCCGTGCGCGACCTGCTGGACATCGGGGGGTCGCAGCAGGCCAGCGTGAGGTTCGTGCTGCGGGGCCTGGGCGCGACCCGGGTGTGGCCCGCCTTCCACGCCGCCCGCCTGCGCTGCGGGCGGCTGATCCACGACGAGATCGCGCGCCGGCACCGCCGCGAGGAGGACGGCCGGGACATCCTCGGGCAGTTGATGCGCGCCCGCACCGCCGACGGGGCCGCGCTCACCGACGCCGCGCTGCACGACCAGGCCATCAGCGTGCTGGTGGCCGGGTTCATCGCCCCGGCGCTCGGCCTGGCCTGGGCCGTCGAACGCCTGGTGCGCCACCCGTCCGCACTCGACCGCCTGACCGGCGAGGCCATCGCCGGCACCGGGCAGGACTACGCCGCCGCGGTCGCCTGCGAGGCGCTGCGGCAGCGTCCGCCGACCTCCATCGTTCCGCTGGGCGTGACCGGCCACACCGTGACCGTGGGCGGCTACCGCCTGCGGCCCGGCACCAGTCTGCTGGTGCCCCTGATGGCGCTGCACCACCACCCCGGCCACTTCAGCGACCCGTACGTCTTCCGCCCCGAACGTTTCCTGCGCACACGGCCTTCGCCCTTCAGCTGGCTGCCGTTCGGGATCGGCCCCAAGATCTGCGCGGGCAGAACCCTCGCGATCCTGCAGATCTCCACCTTCCTGCAGGTCATCGCCCGCCGCCTGATCCTCAGCGCCGCCGGGCCTCCCGAGGAGGGCGTCCACCGCGCGCTCGTCAGCAACTACCCCAGCCACGGCTGCCGCATCACCGCCGCCAGCCGGCCGACTCATCAGGAGGGCTCGTGAGCGAGCTTGTCGAGGTCATCAAGAAGGGGGTCTCATGACCGAGCTTGTCGAGGTCATCAGTGAGCAGGGAAACATGGGCCCGACGAAGGAGGGTTCATGACCGAGCTTGTCGAGGTCATCAGTGAGCAGGGAAACATGGGCCCGACGAAGGAGGGTTCATGACCGCGCGCCGTCACGCCCGTCTGGCCGCCGTCGCCGTCCATCTGCCCGGCACGCTGCTCGGCACGGGCGAACTCGAAGAGCGCCTGGCCGAGCGCAACCCCGGCGTGCGCATCCCGCGCGGCCTGATCGAGCGCACCACCGGCGTGGCGTACCGGCACGTGGCCGCACCCGGGCAGCAGGCCTCCGACCTGGCCGCGGCCGCCGCCCACGACGTGCTGGCCCAGAGCGGGCACTCGACGTCGCAGGTGGACCTCGTCATGTACGCGGGGGTGACGGTCGACGCCGTCGAGCCGGCCACCGCCCACCTCGTGGCGGCCAAAGTCGGCCTGACCTGCCCGGTGTTCGACGTGCGCAACGCCTGCAACAGCCTGCTGGTCGCCCTCGAACTCGCCGAGGCGCTGATCGCCGCCGGCCGCTACCGCACCATCCTCGTCACCTGCGGCGAGATCGCCACCCCCGCCATGACCTGGCACCTTCCCTCCGCCGCGGCGTTCGAGGCCGCCATCCCGTCCTACACCGTCTCCGACTCCGGCGCGGCCCTGCTCGTCGAGGCCGCCGCCGAACCCGGCATCATCGCCCACCGCGCCTGCGCCGACTCCACCGGCTTCGACGCCGCCATCGTCCCCATCACCCGGACGGAGGGCGGCGGCTACCACACCGGGCCCTTCGCGGTCGACTTCTTCCGCCTGGCCGCCGCCGTCCTCAGACTCGACCCCGCCCACATCAGCGCGCCACTCATCGAGAACGGGCTCACCTGGCAGGACCTGGCTGCCATCTGCGTCCACCAGGCCTCGATGTCGTCGGTGGGCACCTTCTGCAATCGGTTCGGCATCCCCGCCGACAAAGTCGAGATCACCGTCGCCGAGCACGGCAACCTCGTGGCGTGCACGCTGGCGGCCCAACTGGCGCAGGCGGCCCAGGCCGGCCGGCTGCGCCGCGGCGACCTGGTGGCCCTGGTCGGGTTGGCCAGCGGCGTCAGTGCCGCCACCATGCTCGTGCGCTGGTGATCAGAGGGTGGAGGTTCCGCGGCGGACGAGCCCGTCGGCCACGCCGTGCGCGATGCGGTCGGCGCCGACGAGCCGCTGCAGGCGCACGGCCAGAGCCGGTGACAGGCCGGACAACCCGGCCACGAACCTGATGGGCCAGGGGGCGACCATGATCTCGGCGATGTCGTGGCGGACGGCCCGGCACACGGCCTGGGCCACCTGCTCGGGACTGCGCGACCACACCCTCGCGGGCACCCACGCGGGCGGCCGCACCGGAGAGCGGGTGATCATGCCCGCGTCGCGGATCACCGACGGGCAGATGACCGACACCCCGACGCCGTACGGGGCCAGATCAGCCCGGACGGCATGGGCGAAGCCCCGCAGGCCGTACTTGGTGGCGTTGTAGAGCGCCGCCCGCGCGATCGGCACCGTCCCCCCGACCGAGCTCATGAAGACGATGTGGCCGCGCCCGGCCGCGATCATCTCTTCCGCCGCCAGCCGGGCCATCACCATGGGGGCGCGCAGATTGACGTCGAGGCAGGTGTCGATCACGTCGAGCGGGTGGTGGGTCACCAGGGCGGGCGCGAAGACGCCGGCGTTGGCCACCACGATGTCGACGGGCCCGGCCTGCTTCATCATCTCGATCACGCCGTCGCGTTCGCCGAGGTCGGCGGTGATGATCCGGCCGCCCACCTCCTCGGCCAGCGCCGACAACGCTGCTCTGTCGCGGCCCGCGAGCAGCACCCGAACCCGCCGGGCGGCCAGCGCACGGGCGATCGCCCGGCCGATGCCGCCACTGGCGCCGGTGATCAGTGCGGTCGTCCCTGCCAGTCGCATGACGGCACCCCTTCGGCGAACACGATGAGTGGTTGTCCGATTACCTAGAGGATAGGCCGTCGGGGTGGGTCGCGCGGACGTAGTACAGCAGGTAGGGGAGATCGCCCTCGCTGTCCACCTCGAAGCCGGCGTCCGGGATCATGGCGCCGAACAGGTCGCGGGGGTCGTGCCGCGGGCGGTGCTGGGGCGTGAGGTCCAGAGTGCGAAGGGGAGTGACCTGCGTATAGGTGGCACGTGATTCGTTGTCGCGTGCGCACATGACTACATATCCTTGGGGGGAGGTCCGGTCGGACAAGGAAGGGCTGATATGTCGGGATATGGGCACGGTCACGGGCAGGAGCACGGGCACGCCCCTGGGGACGGACACGGGCACCCGCACGGCCCTGGGCGCGGACACGGGCACCCGCACGATCCTGGGCACGGGCGTGGTCGCGGGCGTGGGATGAAACGCGCGCTGGACAGAATCAAGCACGCGATCACCCCGCACAGTCACGACAGCGCCGACAAAACCGACGCGGCGCTCGAATCCAGCAGTCGCGGCATGCGGGTGCTGGCCATCTCCTTCGCCGCGCTCATGGTCACCGCCGTGGCGCAGGCGGTCATCGTCGCCTTCTCCGGCTCGGTGGCGCTGCTGGGCGACACCCTGCACAACTTCGCCGACGCGCTGACCGCGGTCCCGCTGGCGATCGCGTTCTGGATCGGCAGGCGCGCGGCGACCCGCCGCTTCACCTACGGGTACGGCCGGGCGGAGGATCTGGCGGGGATCGTCATCGTGCTGCTCATCGCCGCTTCGGCGGGGTTGGCGGGTTACGAGGCGGTCAAGCGCCTCATCGACCCGCAGAACGTGGAGGCGCTCGCCTGGGTGGCCGGCGCCGGTTTCATCGGTTTTCTGGGCAACGAACTCGTGGCCCGCTACCGGATCAAGGTCGGCCGTGAGATCGGCTCGGCCGCCCTCGTGGCCGACGGGTTGCACGCGCGTACCGACGGCTTCACCTCGCTGGCCGTGCTCTTCGGAGCGGGCGGCGCGGCGCTGGGTTACCCCATCGCCGACCCGATCGTCGGTCTGCTGATCACCGTCGCCATCTGCTTCGTGCTGCGTGACGCCGCCCGCGAGATCTACCACCGGCTGATGGACGCCGTCGACCCCGCCCTCGTCGAGCAGGCAGAACAGGCCCTGGCCGCCGTGCCCGGCATCAAGCGGGTGGGATCGGTACGGCTGCGCTGGATCGGCCACGCCATGCGCGCCGAAGTGGACATCCAGGTCGACCACGGGCTCTCGCTGGTAGAGGCGCACGCCGTGGCGGTGGAGGCCGAACACCGGCTGATCCACGACCTGCCCCGGCTGAGGGCCGCCACCGTGCACGCCGACCCCGACGGCCCCGAGGGGACCGATCACCACGCACCCCTGCTGGCCCATCGCTGAGGGGCTCGTTGACCGGCCGCGCCCGGGTGATCGGTCCTGGGCACGGCCGGCGAGTTCACGCCCAGGCCCGACGGCGGGGGCGGTCGCGTCAGATCAGGCGGTCATCGACGCTTCCCTGGAACATGGCGAGCAATCCCTCCTCCAGTCCCAGGGTGTGAAACTCGTTGGCGCCGTACAGGAGACCCTCCTGGACGTTTTCCGCGACGGCGAAGTCCTCCTGGTCGAAAACGGCGTCGTTGGTGAACTCGAAACGCTTGGCGAGGCCCTCCTGACCGCGTTCGCCTTCGAAGTCCGGCTCGCGATACAGCATTTCGTGGGTCCAGATCGTCCGGTCCGGGCCCTCCGGATAGAAAATGTTGATCGACACGTAGTCCGGATGCATGATGAAGAACGTGTTCGGGAAAAGAACGTAGTACACCGATGCGTACTCGAGGATACGCCACGACTCGGGATCGGTTTCCGAGGCCTCTTCGATGTTCGACCTGGCGGCGATCATCCGGATGTGCGGGCCGTGTTCAGAATGGGAGAGCACACCTTTTCTGAACATCTTCGACAGGGTAGTGCGATGCAAGTAGGGGACGTGGTAGCCCTCCAGATAGGTTTTGATCAGGAGTTTCCAGTTGGCCTCCTTGACCACCTTGGTCTTGCGGTACCGCACGAGTTTGTCGACCTCGAAATCGACCAGGTCGTCCAGCATGGGCCCGAGATACGATTCGAGGTCGACCTCGGCGTCGGCCGCCGGGTGAATCCAGACGAGCCCGCCCGCTTCGACGACCGGGAGTTCCTTCAGCCCGTATTCGCCGCGGTCCAGGTCGGGGAAGTTGTACTCCCGGGTGACCGACCTCAGGGAGCCGTCCAGGTCGTACACCCAGTTGTGGAACGGGCACACGAACGCCTTGAGCTGCTTCTCATCGCCCGACACCAGCCGGGCGCCACGGTGGCGGCACTGGTTGAGAAAACCCCGCAGCTTTCCCTGCCTGTCGCGGACGACGACGTAAGGAATCTTGTTCCAGTCGCTCAGCAGGTAGGAGCCGGGTTCGCGAACGTTTGTAACATGACCGGCCACAATGGGGTGGGTCCGAAAGATCTTCGCCATTTCGCGGTCGAGGATCTCCGGTGACGTATAGTTTTCGACGGGAACCCGGACCACCTTGCCGAGCATTTCTTCATTGCGGTCCTGTTCCCGTAAGGCGAACAGTCTTCTCATGACGTCGATCTGTTCTTGCTGCTTCATCGGATCCCCCCGGCGCCCGCACCCCATGCGGTCGAACGGCTACCGACCGGTGCGGCTGGTAGTGTATGATCTTGGGGATTGAACCACGGCTCGTCGGTCGTCGTCAATAGATTTCCCGTACGCGACCTCGATCCGCGACCGAGTCCCCACTCATAGGAGTACGAATGGACTTGCAGGAGTTCGCGCGCGGCGTATTCGATTCGCAGCCGTTCAGCCAGTTCATCGGGGCGCAGCTCACCGAAATGGGCGCCACCAGCGCGGAAATAAGAATTCCCATCGCCGACAACCTGAAACAGCAGCACGGATTCGTGCACGGCGGCGTGATCAGCTATATCGCCGACAATTCCATCACGTTCGCCGGCGGGCTGGCGCTCGGCGGGAACGCGTTGACGTCCGAATTTAAGATCAATTACCTGAAGCCGGCGGTCGGCGACGTGCTCGTCGGCCGGTCCTCCGCGAAGAGCGTCGGGAAGCGGCAGGCGGTCTGCCAGTGCGAGATCTACGTCGTCACCGACGGCCAGGAAAAGTTGTGCGCGATCGCCCAGGGGACCGTGGTCCCCTCGGGTTCATGAGGTAGACGGCGCCAAGCTGATCACTCGTCAAGCCCGAGGTTGGCCAGTTCTACGGTGTTGATCTACATTGTAAAGGCGGAGTCACGGGTCTCCGTCGGGTTCGGGTGAGACCATGTGAAGCTGCTGAAGGAGATTGATCGCCTCATCAATGGCATCTCCGGATAAAAGTGGACTTACTTGACAGGTCAGCCGTCCGACGCCCTATCTTCCCCACATGAACGCTTCTTCAGATGAGGGCATGTTGGCGTTGGACGGCTGCACCGTCAAGGTCGTGGACGCCGACCGGGTGATCGCCGTACGCGAGCGGATGCCGGCCGCCGAAGACCTCACCGACACCGCGGACATCTTCGGCCTGCTGTCAGACCCGAACCGGCTGCGGCTCCTGGTCGCCCTGCTGGACGGCGAACTGTGCGTGTGCGACCTGGCCGCGGTCACCGGCCAGAGCGAATCAGCCGTTTCGCACGCGTTGCGACTGCTGCGGGCGCACCGCATCGTGGCCGCGCGCCGTTCGGGCAGGATGGCCTACTACCGTCTGGAGGACCCTCACGTGCGGATGCTGCTCGACCTGGCTCTCGCCCACACCGAGCACACCGAGGCCATCCATCCCGAACGCGACGAAACCACCTGACCGGCGCGTAGAGGCATCGGCGTCGTTTCAGGGGACAGGGAGTGCTTGACTTGGGGCATGACCGTAAAGGCCGTCCCCGGGGAAGGCAGATGACAGAGCAGCACGGCCACGCTCGCGCCGAGGACGGCGCCCGCCTGGCCTACCAGCGGCGCGGCGACGGCCGGGCGCTCGTGCTCCTGGCCGGGCAGGCGAACAACCACCTGTGGTGGGACCGCGTCCGCGGCGACTTCCACGCCACTCACAGCACGATCACCATGGACTACCGGGGCACCGGCGCCAGCGACAAACCCGACGGGCCCTACTCCACGCAGGGGTTCGCCGACGACGTGATCGCCGTCCTGGACGAGCTCGGCGTCGAGCGGGCCGACGTCTACGGCACCTCGATGGGCGGCCGGGTGGCACAGTGGGTGGCGGCCCGCCATCCGCACCGCGTGCGCCGCCTGGTCCTCGGCTGCACCTCACCGGGAGGCGAGCACGGTGTCGAGCGCACGAACGACGTGCGGCGGGTGCTCGCCGGGCCAGGCGCGGCCGAGGCGCTGGCGGACATGATGTACACGCCGAAGTGGCGGGCCGACAATCCCGGCCCCTACACCACGCTCGGTGACCCGGCGATGCCGCCGCACGCCGTGCGCGGGCACCTTCGGGCCAGCAACGAGCATGATGCCTGGCAGGTTCTGCCGCGGATCGCCGCGCCCACGCTCGTCCTGCACGGCGACGACGACGTCCTGGCGCCGGTGGCGAACGCGGCGCTGCTGGCCGAGCGCATCCCCGACGCCAGGGCGCACGTCTTCCCCGGCGCCCGCCACGCCTACTTCGAGGAGTTCCGTCCGCTGGCGAGCACTTTGGTCGCCGACTTCCTCACCGAAGCCGAAGCCCGGTGACGGCGTCGGCCTCGATGTGGGTGACGGCGGTCATCGCGCCGTAGGCCAGCAGGTAGACCGTGCAGTGGTCGCTGAAACGGCGGTCGGTGGCGCGCCAGGCGGCGACGTGCTCGTCGGTGAGGGACTGCGGCGCCAGCCCGGCCAGGACGGCGACCCGCGCCCCTGGACGATCCCCCTCCGGCAGGTCCGCCAAGGGCTCCTCCAGCCAGTCGCCCGCGGGCCGCAGCCGGCCGCGATGGGCGGCGATGACCCGGGCCGTCGTCTCGGCCGCCGCCGTGCTGAGCAGGCCGGCGCCCTGGGCGGCGGTGGCGGCCAGGGTCGCGTACGCCGTGCCGATCGGCCCGTCGCCCGCCCACGCCGGCGGGACCTGGGAGGGCAGGCCGTCCAGCAGCGGCAGGGTGGCGCCGGGGCGCAGGTCCTGGCCGAGGTCGCGCAGGACGGGGGCGCCTTCGAACGGCGGCTCGTCGGCGGGGTCGAGGGTGCCCGGCGTCAGCCCGGTGGGCAGCATGGCGGCGGCCACCCTGTCGATGAAGTGGGTGAACAGGAGCGTGCCGACGAACTCGGCGGCGGCCGTCCGGGCGAAGGGCGCGGCGAGGGGCTCCTTGCCCGTGACGCCGGTGGACGCGGCCCAGGCCAGCAGGGCCGCGAGGGGTTCGTCGGCGGGCGCCTCGCCGCGCTCGGCGGCGTCGGCGAGGTCGGGGCGGCCCAGCAGTCGCAGCACCGCCAGGAACGCCCGCACGTCGTAGTCCAGGTTGTTGGCCTGGGCGGCGCCCAACGCCACGACGGCCTTGTCCACCGGCGGCACGTCGCCCGCCAGTTGCGCCTCGCGCATCAGCGACCAACCGGCCGCCGTCAGCTCCGGGGACGGCGACATCATCATCACCGCCGGTCCGATGCTGGAGAACTCGGCGTTGACCTGCGCGTAGACCTCGGCTACGACGCCGCGGGCGCGGTTCGGCGCCACGGGGGTGACGTGCCGGATCAGGGTCGGTGACATGAGCGATGCCTTTCGTCAGGGGACTCAGAGCATCGCGGTCGGGGTGCGGCCATGTCGTCATGCGGCGGGAGACAGTCCCGGATACTCCCCCGGGGGTATGTCGCTTGCCTGATCAGCCGTCCGTCAGGAACGCCGCGACGGCGTCGGCGACCTGCGCGGGCATGTGTTCCATGAGCGGGATCGTGCCGCCGTCGATGACCGCCGACCGTACGCTCGCCGCCGTGAGATGCTCACGGAGCGGGGTCATCGCCGGGAACGCGAACGGGTCCTGCGAGCCGGTCAGCAGCAGCACGGGTGCTTTCACCAGGCCGATCCTGTCCTCCATGCGGTAACGCGCGCACGCCCGGTGGCCTTCGGCGGGATCGACTCCGGGCGCGAGGGCGTCGTGCGTGAACCGGTCCAGCAGGCCCGTGACCGGGTTCGGATAGTACGGCCGCCGCAGCCCCCACAACCTGACCAGATGTTCGCCGTCGGGGGACGGCACGGCCTCGTCCACCCCGGGGCCGTCCGCGTGGGAGGCCCGGTATCGGGCGTCCGTCCACGGCGCCGACGACAGGACCAGCAGGCCCACCCGCTCCGGCGCCGCCGCCGCCATCTCGATGCCGACCGCGCCGCCGGTGTGGTGGCCGAGCACGTCGGCCCGCTCGATGTCCAGGGCGTCGAGCAGCGCCAGGGCGCCGGCCGCGAACAGTTCGATCGTGTGCGGCGCCGGGGGCTTGGCGCTGGCGCCGAATCCGAGCATGTCCATGGCCAGGACGCGCCGGTGCGGGGCCAGCAGGGGGATCAGCTCGCGGAACTCGTCCCACGATCTGGGGGTCTGGTGCAGGAGCAGCAGGGGATGGCCCGTGCCCTGCTCGGCGTAGTGGAGCTGGCCGAAGGGCGAGTCGGCGTACCCGAAGCGCGGCGGAGCGGTGATGTTCAAGGAGGTCTCTCTCTCACATGCCGGGGGATCCCTTCGGAGTCTGGCCCGGCGATCCCCTGAACGCCACCTCCTCGGACGCGGTTGAGGCGCCCGGCGCGGGTGGCACAGGCCCCGCCGGTCATCATCCGGCCGGCGGGGCCAGGGGGTTTCAGAGTGCGGTGACCCGGTCGAGGGCGGGCGGTGCGACCGTCTCCTCGGCCTGGAAGTAGGCGCGCAGGGCGTCGTAGTCGCGCGAGTTGCGCACCGCGTCGGTGAAGCCGGTCAGCGCGTCGAAGCCGTCCGCGCCGATCAGCGTGTACGCCAGGGCGGCCACCCGGTAGGTCTTGCTGGCGTCCAGCGGGGTGCCGTCGATCAGCACGGCGGCGGGGTCGACCCGGTCGCCGACCGGCCGCGAGGCGTCATAGGAGTAGCGCACGCCGGCCGAGACGGCCAGCGGGCTGAACCGCACGCTTCCGTCGGCCTGCGTCCGCCACTGCTGCTCCAGCGTCTGCTCGATCTGCTGCCCGGTGAGGGAGACGGTGAGCACGGGGTTGGCGTAGCCGTAGGCGGCCCAGGCCTCCCCGAACAGGACGGTTCCGTCGGCGTCGGCCGCGTTGGTTCCCTTGGCGAAGCGCAGGTCGCCGCGCAGGCTGTTGGAGCCCTTCAGCGGCGCCGTGGCCACCAGGGACAGGTCGACGGGGCCGCGCCCGGCCTGCTTGGCGTCCGCGTACTGCACGTCGGCGAGCAGGTTGCCCAGCGTGCTCTCGCCGTCGGACTCGCGGGTCCTGGTGATGTCCCCGCTGATCTTGCCGATCGGGCGCGCGTACGTCTGCGCCGAACGGCCCTTCCAGTGGTCCACGAGCCGCGTCATCGCGGGGTCGGGGGTCACGTCCCTGGTGACCGGGTGGTTCACCGAGGTGGTGGCGGAGCGGATGACGTCACCCGTACGCGGGTCGATCTTGAGGTTCATCTCGTTGATCAGCCGGCCGTGGTTGGCCGCCTCCACCACGGGCCGGGGGTTGCCCGCCGGGTCCTGGATCACGCAGTTGTTGAACAGCGCGTGCCAGTGGCCGGTGACGATCGCGTCGATGTCGGGGGAGGCCTGCCTGGCGAAGTCGAAGACCGGCCCCGACGGGTTGCCGCACCGGTCGTAAACGTCTCCCGCGGACCCGCCCTCGTGCACGTTGGCCACGATCGCCTCGACGCCCCGGCGCTTCAGCTCGGCCGCGTACTTGTTCGCGGTCTCCACCAGCGGCAGGTTGTCCAGCTCCGGCTGGTAGGACGTCGAGCCGGTGACCGTGGTCGGCGTCGTCAGGTTGATGAACCCGATCCGCACGTTCTTGCCGCCGGCCACCTTGACCTGCTTGATGACGTACGGCTGGAAGATCGGCTTGGTGGAGCCCTTGCGGGTGATGTTCGCGGAGGAGAACGGGTAGTCGGCGCCGTGGAAGCGGCGGCCGGTCGAGTCGGTGAAGCAACTGTCCACGTCGACCTCGCCGAAGCAGCGGCCCTTGCCCATGTGGTCGCGCAGGAATTCCAGGGACCGGTCGAGCTCGTGGTTGCCCACCGCGGAGAACTGCACGCCGATCGCGTTCAGGAACTCGATGGTGGGCTCGTCCTGGTGGTAGGCCACTTCGGCGGGCCAGCCGCTGAAGTCGTCGCCCGTGGTGAAGGTGATCGAGTTCTCGTGGCCCTGCCGCAGGTTCTTCAGGTGCGTGGCGATGTACGGGGCGCCGCCCACCACGATGGTCTTGCCCTCGGCGTCCTTCACCGTGCCGTTCGCGGTGTCGTTCATCGGTGTCAGGTAGCCGTGGAAGTCCGTGATGGACAGGAGTTGGACGTCCACGGGGGCCTGCGCGGCCTCGGCGACGCCGGCCTGCATGACCGTGACCGCGGAAAGGGCCAGGGCCGCCGAGGCCGTCGCCCAGCGCCGGATGCTGCTGTGCTGCATGGATACCTTCACTTGCTCTCGCTTGTTGGCCGCGGCATTCGACCATCGCCGGATGACGGCCGGCGGGCCGTCGATCACCGGGCAAGTGAAGAGCGGAAGAAGGGGAGGGCAGCGCGCGCCCGTCGTTCAGGTCGCTCTGGGGCCGTTGACGCGGGCGCGGTCGAGCCGGCGGGCCTTGAGCGCCAGGTGGAGGTGCGAGCGCACCAGCCCGTCGCGCAGGTCGGCGCCGAGAAGGGCGGCTATCCGGTCGAGCCGGTAGTAGACGGTGGTGCGGTGCAGGTGCAACGAGGCCGCCGTGCGCCGGACGTCGCAGCCCAGGTCGAGGTAGGTCTCCAGGGTGGGCAGCAGGCCGGTGCGCTCCAGCGGGGCGAGCACGGGGTCGGGCCGCGTCTCCGCCAGCATGCGGTACGGGCCCGCGCCGGACCAGTGCAGGATCCGAGGCAGCGCCGGGTCCAGCGCGGCCGCCTCCGCCGCGGCCCTGGCCTGCTTGTACGCCTGGCGTACGGCCTCGACGTCGAAGCCGGCGGGGTCACCGACGCCGACGGCGAAGGGACGGCGAACGGTCACGCGCAGTGCCCGGTCCAAGGCGGCGGGGTCGTTGCGCCCGAACAGCGTGTCACGATCCCCGTATCGGGCCAGCGCGTCGGGATCGTGGTGCCGGGACGCTGCGTCGGGATCGCCGTGCCGGTTCACGGTGTTGGGATCGGTGTGCCGGGCCGGGGCGGTGGGATCGTGGTGCCGGGATACCGCGGCCACGTGGGTGGCGGTGACGAAGCAGCCGACGCACTCTGGGTGTTCTCGCGGCAGGGCCGTAGCGAGGCGGCGGAACTCGGCGGCGGACAGGGCGGGGACGCGCTCGCGCCCGCGGCTGATCGGGACGGCGGCGCAGACGAGGACCTGGCTGCCGAGCAGCGACGGGTCGAGGTCGGCCAGCCGGTCGCGGGCGCCGGTGCCGGGCCGATCGGGTGCGAGCAGGCGGCGTAGCAGATTCTCCCGCTCGTCGGTGCGGCCGGCGAGGAGGCGGGCCAGTTCGGCGGCGGCCTCGGCGACCGCCTCCAGCGCGGCCGTTCCGAGCGCCTCGTCGGGCAGCCACAGGTAGCCGAGGCGCCGCTCGCCGTGCCTGATGGGGACGCACAGCCGGCCGCGTAAGCCGAGGCCGGGGTTGGCGGGCAGCCGGACGGGGGCGGTGGCGCGGGCGATGCCGTGCCGGTTCTGCCATCGGCGGATCTCGGGCGCGACCCGGCGTGCCAGGATCGCGGCGACACGGGCGGGATCGGGGTGGGTGTCCTGGCTGCTGTAGGCGATCAGCCGTCCGTCCACGGAGTCGACGAACAGCCCGTGCCCGAGCTGTCCGGCGAGGTCGTCGAGCAGGTCTTGCACCATCTCGTCAGGCATGCACGATTCCTTCCCCGCGCCTTCTTCTGCGACAGATGGAGAAGCGGCACGGGCGTGGTCTCGGCTCTGGTCCGATGCGTCGAGCGCGTCCTGCCGCCTACCGTCGGAACGAGCTCTGAGCAGGGAGATGACCAATCGTGATGCGTGCCCGCTTTCCCCGTCCCTGGGTGTCGGCCGCCGGCGAGCGCCTGACGCGCGAGGTCGGCGGCCAGTCGCCCGCCGCCCCGCACCAGGGAGGATCATGAACGTTTCCCGCTTCAGTGACCGCTACCTGGACGTGCCCCGCCTGACCTGCAAGGTCGGCGTCCCTCTCGCGGCCCAGCCCGAGATCGGCCACAACCGCTGGCACCCTGACATCCCGCCCGCCGTCGAGGTGGATCCGGGCGGTGAGGTGATCCTGGAGTCGGCCGCCTACGACGACTACCAGATCCACGACGACGGCGACCTGGAGGAGTTGCGGCGCGTCGACCTGTCGCGCATGCATCCGCTCACCGGCCCGGTGCGCGTCAACGGCGTCCGTCCTGGCGATGTGCTGGTGGCGGAGGTGCTGGGCGTCGAGCCGCTGAGCGGCATCGCCTTCTCCAACATCCTGCCGGGCACGCCGGGCCTGCTCGGTGAGATCTTCCCTGACGGCTACCGCTCGACCTGGCACGCCAGGGGCGGCATCGCCGAGTCGCCCGAGGTGCCCGGTGTGCGCATCCCCGCTCAGCCGCACGTCGGGACGATCGGGGTGGCGCCGTCCCATGAGCTGATGCGCCGCTGGCATGAGCGCGAACAGCCGTTGTACGCCGACGGCAGGGCCTTCGCCCCCGACCCGCGCAACGCGCTGCTGCGTGGCCTCGGCGAGCGGGCCGCGCGGGTGGCGGCCCGCACCCAGCCGCCTCGGGAGAACGGCGGCAACATGGACATCAACCAGCTCGGCCCGGGGTCCATGGTCTACTTCCCGGTGTTCGTGGCGGGCGGGCTGCTGTCGCTCGGCGACCACCATCTGTCGGCGGGGGACGGCGAGTGCAGCTTCAACGCCATGGAGATGGACGGCCGCACCTGGCTGCGGCTGCACGTCATCGAGGACGGCATGGCCCGTCACCGCATCACCACCCCGCTGGTCCGGCCCGCGCCGCTGGTCGCGCAGTTCGGCGCCGACCGCTATCTCGGCTTCAACGGGTTCTGTTTCGACGATGAGGAGCAGGGCTACCAGGACGCCGGTCACGCCGCGCGCGAGGCGGTGTTCCGGGCCGTGGACTACCTGATGGGGCTGGGGTACAGCGGCGAGCAGGCGTACGTGATCCTGAGCGTCGCGCCCGTCCAGATCCGCATCAGCTGCATCGTCACGATCCCGAACCCGACCGTCACGCTCTACCTGCCGGTCGACATCTTCGAGCGCGACATCCTGCCCCGCTGACAGGGGAGCGACTGCGGGGGTTTTCGCAGGGTAGGCGGGTGGCCGTCGAGTAAAACGATGGCGACAACCCCTTGACCTTTGTCCCAACAGTCTCATATTTTCGATGTACCTCAAATATATCGAAGGTATACAACACTCCATGACCCCCCCTGGACGAACCAAGACCGAGCAGGCGTATTTCGCGCTCAGGCGCGCGATCGTCGTAGGTGACCTCGCCGAAGACGCGCCGTTGGACGACGCAATGTTGCTGACGCGCTATGGCTATGGGCGCACCCCCATAAGGGAGGCGCTCAAACGGCTGGCCGACGAGCAGTTCATCACCTACCCGCCACACCGCACCCCGTATGTGCGCGGGATCAAGCTCAGAGATCTGTCCAGGTTGTACGAGGCGCGCCACCTCCTGGAGGAGCCGGTGGCGCGTCTGGCCGCACGGCGAGTCACATCGGCGCAGCTCGATCGGCTCGACTGGATTTGCGACCGCATCGACGAGGAGATCGCCGAGGGCCATCCGTACGAGGCCGTGGAGTACGACCATGAGTTCCACCTGGAGATCGCGAAGTCGACGGACAACCGGTTCCTGGCCGAGTCGGTGAACAAGCTGAACTGCGGATCCTTGCGGATCTGGTATTTGGCGCACAGCAGGCTCGGCATGGAGACCGTCAACGAGGGTCATCGGGCCGTCAAGGCCGCCCTCGTGGAGCGCGATGCGGACAAGGCGGCGTCGCTGGTCAGCCAGCACATCGACACGTCGTACGCCCGGCAGATGGAGCTCCAGAAGCTGGACACCAGCACCTACAAGCCAACGCCGATCACCCCTCCCTAGGAAATACCATGAGAAAGACCTCGTTGGCCGGGGGCATGCTCGCTCTTGCCCTGGTAACGGTCGCAGGATGTGGCAACGGCACCGCCACCAACGCCAACGACTCGGCGGACTCGGGAACCATCACGGTCAAGGGTTATTCGGGAGTGTTCGAGGACAACTTCCAGAAGGCCGTCATCGAGCCGTTCAAGAAGAAATATCCGAAGATCCAGGTCAAGTACGTCGGCTCCGCCAACTCGGCGGAGAACCTCGCCTCGCTCCGCGCCGCCAGGAACACCCCCGACACCGACGTGTCCATCATGGACATCTCCACCTCGGGCACCGCCAACAAGTCGCAGCTCTTCGCGGCGCTCGACCCCGCCAAAGTGCCCAACATGGCCGACATAGACCCGCGTGGCAAGGTCGAGGGCAACTTCGGCCCCGCGCTCACCTTCGACAGCCTCGTGCTGATCTACAACGACTCGGTCAGCCCCGCGCCCACCAAGTGGGAGAGCCTGTGGGACCCCAAATACAAGGGAAAGGTCGTCGTCCCCGCTCAGCCTGACATCCAGGGCACCGCGCTCATGCTCGTCGAGAACCAGAAGGGCGGCGGCGACTACACCAAGTCGGTCGACGCGGGCGTGGCGCGGCTCAAGCAGCTCGCGCCCAACGTGCAGACCTGGGATCCGCAGCCCGACCAGTACACCCTCGTGCAGTCCAACACGGCCGCGCTGGCCATCGGCTGGAACGCGCGCGCCCAGTACTACCAGGACCAGAGCCAGGGCAAGATGAAGGCCGCCATCCCGGACGAGGACACGATCTTCCAGATCAACACCATCAACCTGGTGAAGGACTCGCCCTCGCCGGCCGCCGCGCAGACGTTCCTCAACTACGCGCTCAGCCCGGAGGCGCAGGCCTCCTTCACCGACACGATGTTCTACGCGCCCACCAACACCAAGGCCAAGCCCAGCGACGAGGCGCTCGCCCGCACCTCGCTCGACCCGAAGAAGTCCGCGAAGATCCTCGACGTCGACTGGTCGCAGGTGGCGGCCAACCGCGACGCCTGGACGCAGCTCTGGCGACGCCAGATTCTGGCCGGCTGAGGGGACGGCATGGCATTCCTCCAGCTCTCCAACATCGTCAAGAAGTATCCGGGCACCGATCGGCCCAGCGTCGCCGACTTCACGCTGGACATCGACAAGGGCGAGTTCATCTCCCTGCTGGGCCCGTCCGGTTGCGGCAAGACCACCACCCTGAGGATGATCGCGGGCCTGATCGAGCCCACCTCCGGCCAGATCCACCTGGACGGCGGCGAGCTGACCAGGGCCCCGGTGCACCAGCGCGGCATGGGGCTGGTCTTCCAGAACTACGCCCTGTTCCCGCACCTGGACGTCGAACGCAACGTGGCCTTCGGCCTGGAGATGCGCCGCGTGACCAAGTCCGAGGCCAGGCGGCGCGTCGAGGAGGCGCTCGACCTGGTCAGGCTCGGCCACCTGAAAAGCCGGCGCATCAAGCAGCTGTCCGGCGGCCAGCAGCAGCGGGTCGCCCTGGCCAGGGCCCTGGTCATCGAGCCGTCCGTGCTGCTGCTCGACGAGCCGCTGTCGAACCTGGACGCCAAGCTGCGTGACACGATGCGCGAGGAGATCCGCGCCATCCAGCGCAAGCTCGGCATCACCACCGTGTTCGTCACCCACGACCAGGACGAGGCGCTGGCCGTGTCCGACCGGATCGTGGTCATGTCGGAGGGCGTGGTGGAGCAGGTCGGCACGCCGGAGGAGATCTACGAGCACCCGGCCAACAAGTTCGTGGCCGGGTTCATCGGCCGCGCCAACCTGTTCGAGTGCGAGATCAAGCGCACCTCCGGCGGCGTCGCCGAGCTCCAGGTGGCCGGGCTCGGCCCGATGCACGCCATCGACGACCACGGCGCACCGGGCGCGGCGACCGTCCTGGTCCGTCCGCACCGGCTGCGGATCAGCGCCGCCGACGACGACGCGCACGGCACGGTCGAGACGGTCGTCTACGTCGGCGACTCCATCGAGTACGGCGTGCGGGTCGGCGACTCCACGGTGTCGGTCCAGTCCGTGGCCGGCAGGGACGGCCGGCTGGAGCAGGGCGCGCGCGTGCGGCTGTCCTGGCGGGCCGAGGACGCCCTGGTGCTGAAATGACCGGGACGACCCGATCGAACCGGCTGACGGTGCTGGGCCTGACCGTACCCGGGCTCATCGGCATGGCCGTGTCGTTCCTGCTGCCGCTGCTGTGGCTGCTGCGGATGAGCTTCAACAGGGGAGACTCCTCGGGGCTGATCGAGGAGACGTTCACCTTCGACTCCTACGCGCAGTTCCTGGGCGACTCCTACTACTGGGACATGGTCTGGGAGACCACGATCCTCGGGCTCGGCGTCACGGTGCTGACGCTCGTCGTGTCGTATCCGATCGCGCTGTTCCTGGTGCGCACCGAGTCCAGGTTCAAGGGCGTGCTGATCGCGCTGGCCGTGGCGCCGCTGCTGACCAGCTCCGTCGTGCGGACGTACGGCTGGCTGGTGCTGCTGGGCAACCAGGGCGTGGTCAACCAGGCCCTGCTGGCGACCGGGCTGATCGACGGGCCACTGGCGTTGATCAACAACAAGCTCGGCGTCTACGTGGCGCTCGTCGAGATCATGATGCCGTACATGATCCTGGCCCTGCTGGCGGGCTTCGGCCGGTTCAACCCCGAGCTGGAGCACGCGGCGCAGAGCCTGGGCGCCAACCGGTGGCGCACGTTCTGGCGCATCGTGTGGCCGCTGAGCATGCCCGGCGTGCTCACCGGGGCGCTGCTGGTGTTCGTGCTGACCATCAGCGCGTTCGTCACGCCCAGGCTGGTGGGCGGCGGCAAGGTCTTCTACCTCGCCACCGAGATCTACGACCAGGCGACCGAGACGCTCAACTGGCCGTTCGCCGCCGCGATGGCCTTCATCCTGCTCGGGCTCTTCGCCATCGTCATCGTCCTCTACCAGAGGGCACTTCGGCGCATCGAGGCGCAGTAGGGAGGCCGGATATGACATCGAAACTCAGAGGCTGGCCCACCCGGATCCTGGTGACGCTGCTGTACCTGTTCCTGCTGGCGCCCATCCTCATCGTGGTGGTCATCTCCTTCGACACCCAGTCGACGATGGCCTTCCCGCCGCAGGGGTTCAGCTTCCAGTGGTACGCGCGCCTGGCGGAGAACGCGGAGTTCATCCACGGCTTCCAGGTCAGCGCGGTCGTGGCCGCCGGGGTGGCGCTGCTCGCGCTGCTGATCGGGGTGCCCGCCGCCGTGGCGCTGACCTGGCACGAGTTCCCCTTCCGCGGGGTGCTGTCGGGTTTCTTCCTCTCACCGCTGATGGTGCCCGCGATCGTGCTCGGCCTGGCGCTGCTGCTGGTGCTCGCCCCCATGCGCATCACCGGGACGTACGGCGGGCTGATCGTGGCCCACCTGGCGATCACCGTCCCGTACGTGATCAGGACCACCTCGATGAGCCTGATGACCATGAACAGGTCGTGCGTGGAGGCCGCGCGCACGCTCGGAGCATCGCCCTGGCGCACCTTCCGCCGCGTGACGCTGCCCCTCATCGCGCCCGGCGTCCTGGCCGGCGGCGTGATCGCCTTCCTGATCTCCTTCGACGAAGCGGTGATCTCGCTCTTCGTGGTGGGCCCCCAGGCCACCACCCTGCCCGTCGAGATCTTCCACTACGTGGAGGAACGGACCGACCCCCAGATCGCGGCCCTGTCCGTCGTCCTGATCGCCATCAGCATCGTGTTCGTGGTGGTCATCGAACGAGTCGCCGGTCTGAAGAAGGTCCTTCGCTAGCAACACCTATCTGGAGCAGTGTTCCATGTTCATCCGCCATCCTTCCGCGCCCTCGATCGATCCACGGATCGTCGAGGCACTGAGCCAGGTCTGCACCTCCACGCTGGGCCACCTGCGTGACTACGGCTTCCCCCGGGGTCTGACGCCCAACGTCCGGCCGCTCAAGTTCGTCGGCACCGCCGTGACGGTGCGGCTGCCGCACCTGGACTCCACCGCCGTCCACGTGGCCGTGGACGATCTGCGCCCCGGTGACGTCCTCGTGGTCGAGCAGAGCGGCGACGAGCAGAGGTCCTGCTTCGGCGGGCTGGTGTCGTTCACGGCCAAGACCAGGGGCGCCGTCGGCGCGGTCATCGACGGCCAGATCAACGACATCGAGGAGATGTCCGGGTACGGCTTCCCCGCCTACTCGCGCGGCATCTCCGCCCTGACCACGAGGATCGCCGGCATCGAGGGCGCCATCAACGTGCCGGTCTCGGTCGGCGGCGTGGTGGTCAAGCCGGGCGACGTCGTGTTCGCCGACTCCGACGGCATCGCGATCATCGATCCGGCCGAAGCGCTGGACCTGGCCGCCGTGCTCAAGCGGAAGGAGGACGCCGAGATCCCGACCCGCGAGAAGATCGCCGCGGGCGCGCGGATCTCGGACTTCTCCGGCGCGGCCAAGCACTACCTCTGAATCGATTGGAGCCGTTGATGAGCATCAAGATCGGCGTCGCGCAGTTCGACGCCACCACCGACAAGCAGGCCAACCTCGCCACCGCGATCGAGCTGATCGAGCGGGCCGCCGCCGACGGGCTCGAACTCGTCGTGCTGCCCGAGAACAGCATGTACTCCAACCCCGACCCGACCGCGGACATCTCCGGCGCGGTGGAGTCGCTGGACGGCCCGTTCGCCTCCGGCGTCCGCGAGGCCGCCAAGCGGCTGGGGATCGCCGTCGTCGCGGGCATGACCGAGCGGCTCCAGGACGACCGGCGCGCCTCCAACACGGTGATCGCGGCCGACGCCGGCGGCGAGCTGGTCGGCGTGTACCGCAAGGTGCACCTGTACGACGCCTTCGGCTACCGGGAGTCGGACCGCATCAAGCCCGCCGACTTCGTGCCGCTCACCTTCAAGCTCGGCGGCCTCACCTTCGGCGTCATGACCTGCTACGACCTGAGGTTCCCCGAGATCGCCCGGCTGCTGGTCGACGCCGGCGCCAACGCGATCATCGTGCCCGCGGCGTGGGTGGTCGGCCCGGCCAAGGAGGACCACTGGACCACGCTGGCCCGCGCCCGCGCCATCGAGAACACCTCCTACCTGGTCGTCTCCGGCCAGACGGGGCCGTCCTGCACCGGGCAGAGCATGATCATCGACCCGATGGGCGTGATCGCCGCGTCGGCGGGGGAAGCGCCGGGCATCGCCTCGGCCACCGTGACCGCCGACCGCGTGGACCAGGTACGCGCCAAGAACCCGAGCCTGGCCAACCGCAGGTTCACCGTCTCGGCCCGCTGAGTCAGCGGGTTCGGGCTTCCAGAACGGTGAACAGGGCCTCGCTCCAGTCGCGGTAGCCGGCCACGCTGGGGTGGAAGAGGTCGGCGGCGAACTTGTCCGTCCACGGTGGTGTGAAGTGGGCGGACAGTTCGGCGACCCCCAGGCCGCGACGGCGCGCGGTGGTGTGCAGGATGTCGTTGCTGCCGATGCCGCAGGTTACTCAGCCTGGTGGATCTACAACCGATGCGGGGCAGCCCGGATCCGGCTGCCGCGTGAGAAGCCTGCGAGCGACCGGCGGGCGTCCGGTCACTGCGTGGCGGCGGGGCCGGTGAGCACGTCGAAAGCGTGGCGGCGGTGGGTGGCGAAGAGTTCCAGGGCGCGTCCGGTGTCGCGGGCGCGCAGGGCGGCGGCCAGTTCGCGGTGCTCCTCGGGGATGTGCGACAGGTAGCCCGCGGCGGCGAGGCCGACCCGGGTCAGCAGGAACAGGTGCACCTGGGAGCGGATGGCCCGCCACGCCTCCTCCAGACGCCGGTGCCGGGCGGCGGCGTAGACGGCGTCGTGGAAGGCGATGTCGCGGCGGACCATCTCGTGCGCGTCCTCGGCCCGGTCCATCAGGTCGGCCGCCTTCTCGACGGCCGCGACGTCGTCGTCGGAGGCGTGGGCGACGACCTGCTGGACGGCGAGGTGTTCCAGCGCGGCGCGCAGGCTGTCGAGCTCGGCGACGTCATCGGGGGAGAGCGTGGTGACGGTGGCGCCGCGGTGCCATTCGCTGCGGACCAGGCCCTCGCGTTCCAGCCGCAACAACGCCTCGCGTACGGGGCCGCGGCTGACGTCGAGCGCGCCGGACAGCTCCACTTCCCGCAACGGCGCCCCGGGGCCGTAGGTGCCGGCGAAGATGGCCTCCCTGATACGGTCGGCGACTTCGTCGGCGAGACCCCGGCGGCGGGCCGGTGCCACCCTGCCCTGTTCACTCATGGCTCCAGCCTCTCATGACCGCGCCCTCTGTCGTGCATCTTGTCTAATTGTTAACATTCATACATCGCTAGAGAGAGGAATGCCCCCTCATGACCGTTCTCGACTCCCCGATCCCCCGGTTCCACCTGGCCATGCCGGTCGACGACCTCGCCGCCGCGCGCCGCTTCTACGGCGAGGTGCTGGGCCTGGAGCAGGGCCGCAGCTCCGACACCTGGGTGGACTGGAGCCTGCACGGCCACCAGTTCGTCACGCACCTGGCGCGGGAACGCACGCGGCGCATCCACAACCCGGTCGACGGGCACGACGTCCCGGTGCCGCACTTCGGCCTGATCCTGACGATCCCCGAGTTCCACAAGCTCGCCGACCGGTTGCGCGCGGCGGGCGTCGAGTTCGTCATCGAGCCGTACGTGCGCTTCGAGGGGCAGGCGGGGGAGCAGTGGACGATGTTCCTGCTCGACCCGGCGGGCAACGCCCTGGAGTTCAAGGCGTTCGCCGACGACTCCCAGGTCTTCGCCGTCTGATCCCTGCGGTGGGGCGCGTCCGGCGGGCTGGAACCCGTCGGACGCGTCCGCCTTGGGCTCCGCGGACAAATCACGTTATTTTTCGCAGGTGAGGCGGGGCTCCGGGTCGTAGACGGTGTTGAAACGCTGCTTGCGCACGACCTCCCCGTCCTTCTTGAAGATGCGCCACACGTCGATGGTGAAGCCCTCCACGCCCTCCATGGGGATGCACTCGTCCCCGGAGTCCTTGATGCTCTTGATGGGTTTGACGTTGTAGCGCTCGGAGCTCTGCGACTCGATCTCGTACCGCTTGGTGCTCCAGAAGTCGACGGTGACCGAGGTCGACGTATACGAGGTCTTGATCAGCACGCCGTGCGAGGAGTCGTTGCGCCAGCGGAAGTCCGGCTGCGGGAAGGAGACCGTGGACTCCCGCCCGGCCGGATAGCGGGAGATGTAGAACTGGTGCGCCCGATGCTGGACGTCCTCGAAGCCGCCGAAGAAGACCGCGTTGAACATGGTCGTGGCGAACTGCGAGACCCCGCCGCCGACGTCGTTGACGAACCGGTTGTTGAGGATCATCGGCGCCTCGACGAAGCCGCGCGCCTTGTCGCGCTTGCCGACCACGTCGTTGAGCGAGAACGTCTCGCCGGGCCGCACGACGTACCCGTCCACGATCTCGGCGATGCGGTGGATGTTCGTCACGCGCGGGGCGCAACACGGGAACTGGCTGGTGAACGAGCCGACCTTCTCCTTGACGCCCATCTTCTTGGCCGCGGCCGTGGTCACCCGGGGCTGACGCTCCGCGGCGGGCAGGTCGACGCGGCGGCCGTCCGCCACGGCGGCCTTGGCGAGCGCCGGGCCGAGCGCCTTGACCTCGACGCCGCGACCCGGGCGGGACGGGACGACCCTCGGCTTGCCGCCGACAATCTTGAACGAGGCGTCCTTCGGCGGGGTCGTCACCAGCGTCTTGGCCAGCTCCGCAGGGACCTCGGAGGAGGCGAACGACGGGCGCAGCCCGCCCTTGCCGTCGGAGACGAAGCGGAGACCGGCGGCCAGTTGCTCCCTGGTGACGGTGGCTTTCTTGCCGCCGCTGGCGAGCGTGACGGGCGAGGCGACCGCCGTGCGCGCGGTGGTCGAGACGGCCTCGCGGACGACCTCGGCGGTCAGCGCGGGCGGCTTCACCCGCACGTCCACTTCGGCGGAGGCGCCACCGGCCGCGAACGCCGTGCGCACGGACCGCGCCGCCGCCTCGAGGTCGAGGGCGCGGCCCGCCTTGGGCAGCTTGGCCTGCGGCTCCAGCCCCTTGTACCGGATGCCGCCCTCAGTCGGCTTCCTGTCCACGGACTTGGCCAGGGCGGTGAGCCCGGCGGTCAGCCGCTGCTCGTCCACGGTGATCGTCGGCGCGAGCCGGCGGCTGCCGAAGAGCGAGCGGGCGATGCCCGTGGGCGTGGTCGCGCCGGCCATCGCGGCCTCGATCGTGGCCCCGGCGTCGAAACCGAACCCGAGCTCGGCCGGGGTGAGCTTCTTGCGCTTGCCGGCCGCGATCAGCGTCATCGGCTGCCGTACCCGCTCGTTCAGCTCCTGTTCGAGACGGGCCCTGGCGGCCTCTGGCTGCAGGCCGCCGATGTCCACGCCGTCGACCTGGGTGCCGGGCGGGACCTTTCCGCCGAGCGCGATGGCGGGCACGGTGTAGGCGAGCACCGCGGCGAGGATGACGCCGGCCGGGATGAACATCCACCGCCGCGAACGGGGAACCCTCATGACGCCCCGGGATGGAAGATCGCGGCCGGGGAGCCGACGCGGGGCTCGGAGGGCCTTGGCTGTCCGCAGGCCGGCACGGCGAGGGGCGAAGCGCCGGCCGCGACGCGAAGGAGTGAATCGCGCATAATGGCAGACTTTACTAGGTGTCGTAGTATCCGCGCGAAATGTCGCGATTGTGGCTTGTGTTCATCGCGCTGAGCGCCGGCGATGCCCCTGCTCGGCCGCCCACAACGGGATCGTGGCCCCACGTCGGTGCCGGTGACGCGGCGGTTCCCGGCCCACCGAAGGGACGCGACTGGTTCCTACTATGAGTTGTAGTTCGGATTTCCGAATTTCAACGGTTCCGTATGACCAGGTAGAAGGATCTCTTCCCCGGATTGCCGAGTGGCCGAGTGCTCGGGCGGAGGGCGCCTCTACTATCCTGGGCAGGACATATGAGTGCGAGGGATGGGCGAGTGGTCGAACGGTGGTGCCGCTTTTTGCGGTGGGCGCTGCTCGTGCTGCTCGTGGTCGGCGTGTGCGGCATGCACACCCTGGGCCACCTCGCCTCTCACGGCGGCCCCGGTGAGCACGGCGGCACGGCGACGGTCTCGATGCCCTCGGCCCAGATGGGCCAGCATGTCGTGGGGAGCGCTCGGGGGGAGTTGCCCGATCTCGACCCGGGCGCCGTATGCCTGGCCGTGCTGACCTCCTTGCTGGTGCTGTTCCTGGTCGCGCTGCTCGCGCGGGCGTGGCGTGACGGGGAGTCGCCTGCCGGGGCCGGGCTGCATCCGGGGCGGGTCCCCCGACCGCCGCCCCGGCTCATCGCGCTTCGGCTGGCTCGCGTTTCGGTGCTGCGCATATAGGCCGATCGCTCTTGCGATCACGCCCATGCACGACATCCGAAACCAGGAGCTACACATGTTCACCCGAACCCTCAGCAAGCGACTCTCGGCCGCCGTGGCCGCAGGAACCGGCGCGCTCGTCCTGCTCACCGCCTGCGGTGGTGGCGGCGACTCGATGACCGGACACGAAAAGCCCACCTCCAGTGCCGCCACGGCGCCGGCGACCGCGCAGCCGGGGGCATCGTTCAACGACGCGGACGTGATGTTCGCGCAGATGATGATCCCGCACCACCAGCAGGCCGTCGAGATGGCCGACCTGGCCGCCACGCGGGCCGCCGACCCCGAGGTCAAGGAGCTCGCCACCAAGATCAAGGCCGCCCAGGACCCGGAGATCGAGACCCTGCGGGGCTGGCTCAAGGAGTGGGGCAAGCCCGCCGGTGACATGCAGGGGATGGATCACGGCATGCCCGGGATGATGTCCGCCGAGGACATGAAGAAGCTGGAGGACGCCAAGGGCGCCGCGTTCGACGAACAGTTCGCGCGGCTGATGATCGCCCACCACGAGGGCGCCATCCAGATGGCCAAGACCGAGCAGGCGCAGGGCACGAACCCTGAGGCCAAGGAACTGGCCAAGACCATCGAGACGGCGCAGCAGGGTGAGATCGATCAGATGCGGAAGATCATCGACCGCCTCTGATCCCGCATGCCGCCGGGCGCCCATCCCGGGCGCCCGGCGGCCCTGCTATGCGGCGTAGTTGATCTGTTCAGATCATCATGGAGAAGTTCGTCCAGAACCGCGCCACGATGAGCCCGGCGACGATGAGCACCCAGAGCATCACCACGACCGTGTGGTACCGGACCGCCACGCGCCCCAGCCTCTCGGGGAGCCTGATGCGGCCGGCCTCGACGTTGGCCAGACTGACGTACCAGAACACGACGACCGTGACGACCCAGACGACCATGCAGTAGGGGCACAGCGCGCCGATCCGGTACAGCGACTGGAAGATCAGCCAATGGACGAAGACGACGCCCAGCAGCGCGCCGATCTGCAGGCCGTGCCAGAACCAGGGACGCAACCGGGCCCCCGCCAGCAGCGCCATGCCGACGGTGAGCAGCACGGCGAAGGCGGCGATGCCGATCAGCGGGTTGGGGAAGCCGAAGAGGGAGGACTGCTCGCTCTTCATGACCGAGCCGCAACTGACGATCGGGTTGATACTGCAGGTGGGCACGTAGGAGTCGTCCGCGGCCAGTTCGAGCCGCTCGAGCGTGAGCACGAAGGCCGCAAGGAAACCGAGGCCGCCGCAGGCGAGGAGCACGTACGGCAGCGAACGGCCGGCGATGGAACCCGCCGTCATGACCGCAGAGCCGCGTCGATCTTCGCCTTGAGGTTTTCGTAGCTGGGCTCGACGTCCAGTGGCGCGCCGTTGAAGAAGATCGTCGGCGTGCCCTGAACGCCCAGCGCCAGGCCGTCGCCCTGGTCCTTCTTGACCCGCTCGGCCGTCTCTGCGGCGTCGAGGTCGCGCTTGAAGGCGGTCATGTCCAGGCCGGCCTCTTCGGCCAGGTCGAGGAAGTACTTCTCCTTGGACTCGCTCGCCTCGCCCCATTGCTTTTGTGTCTGGAACAGCCGCAGGTACATCGCCTCGAACTTGTCCTGCCGCGCCGCGGCCTCGGCGACGCGCGCGGCGAGGTCGGCGTTGCGGTGGCCGGGCATGGGGAAGTAGCGGACGACCAGGTTGATCCGCCCGGCGTACTCGGCCTTGACGCGCTCCATGTGCGGGAAGACCGCGCCGCAGGCCTCGCACTCGAAGTCGAGGAACTCCACCAGCGTGACCTTGTCGTCGGAGGCGGTCGAGAGCCGGTGGCTGTCCTCCCGTACCAGGAACTCCGACGGCACGGTGGGCGGGCCGGAGGCGGTCGCCGGCGCGGCGGCGGGCGTGTTCTGGCCGGTCATCGCGACCGCCGCCACGATCAGGGCGACGATCACGGCGATGACCGCGCCGATGCCGAGGCTTATCTTGAGGTTCGTCGTCATCTTCCGCTCTTCGGGACGGTGGCAGGCGAACAAGTGTTTCTACCTTGTGTAGAAGCTTACTGGTCGTGAGCTCGCCTGTTCAGGCGGGTCAGGTACTCGTTGTAGGCATCCAGCTCCCCATCGCCTCGGCGGTCGATCCGCCGGGACTGGCGGTGGTCGCTGAGCGCCCACTGGACGGCGATGGTGATCACCACGATCATGGTCGGGATCTCGCCGAACGCCCAGGCCATGCCCCCGGCGACGTTCTGGTCCTGGAGCACGTCGGCGCCCCATGGGCGGGCGAGCTGCTCGTACCAGGACGAGGCGATCGACTTGCCCATCATCATCATCGAGATGCCGAAGAACGCGTGGAACGGCATGGTCATCATGAGGGTGCCGAGCTTGGCGATGTGGGGCAGGCGGCGCGGCGCCGGGTCCACCCCGATGACCACCCAGAAGAACAGCACGCCGGACAGCAGGAAGTGCGTGTTCATGAGGATGTGGCCGACCGGCTGGCGCATGGCGTTCTCGAACAGCGAGGTGTAGTACAGCGCGTAGGAGCCGCTGATGAAGATGACCATCGCGACGGCCGGATGCGAGACGATCTCGGCGAAGCGGCTGTGCAGCACCGCCGTGATCCACTCCCGAGGGCCGCGGTCACCGCGCCGCGCGGCCGGCTTGAGCGCCCTGAGCGCGAGCGTCACCGGCGCGCCCAGCACCAGGAAGATCGGGGCCAGCATGGCCAGGCCCATGTGCTGGATCATGTGCATGCTGAACAGCACCGGCGCGTACGTCGCGATCCCGCTCTGCGTGAGGACCACGATGAGGACGATCCCGGCGGCCCACGCGATCGAGCGGCCCAGCGGCCAGGAATCGCCCCGGCGGCGCAGCCGGACGACACCGGCCGCGTATCCGGCGGCCCCGGCGAGCGCCAGCAGGGCGAAGAAGAGGTCGAGTCGCCACAGGGACGTCAGCCGGGACGCGGTGAGCTCGGGCGGCATCGCGTACCCCAGCAGGTCGCGTACGGGATCGACGGGAAGCACGACCACCGGCGGCGAGGTCCGCGACAGCGCCACCGCCAGCCCGATCACCGCCGCCATGACGACCACCTCGCCGGCCGCCAGTCGTACGAACGCGCGCGGCCTGCCGTCCCGCAGGGCGGCGAGCGTGCGGCGGCGGTGCAGCCAGCCGATTCCGGCCAGCACGCCGAGGGCGGCGGTCTTGGCCAGGACGAGCCATCCGTACGAGGAGGTCACGAGCTGCCCGATCTCGGTCAGCCGGGCCGCGGCACTGGCCAGCCCGCTGACCGCTACGCCGGCCAGGCACCACGGCGCCAGCCGGGAGAAGCGCCCCGCCACGAGCGGCAGATCGGGGTGGCCGCGCAGCGCGTGCACGGTGACGGAGAGCAGGCCGCCGACCCACAGCGCCAGCACCACCAGGTGAAGCCCCAGCCCGGTGATCGCCATCGAGTGATTCGGCGAGCTGGCCGAGTGGCCGCTCAGCACCGGCGGCAGCAGCGCGAGCAGGGCCAGCCCGAGCAGGCCCGCGGCGCTGTACGCGCTCACCACCTCCCTGCCGAACCCGGCGACGCAGGCGGCCAGGATCAGGACCAGCAGCAGCGTGGTGCCCTGCGGCACGCTGGTGAGGAAGCTGAGCACCGCCGTGCCGGACAGGCCCGCCGCCGGCACCGCCAGGAGGTCCGACAGCGTGAACACCATGGTCAGAGCGGTCGTCACGGCCCACGCCAGCGCCGCCCACGACGCCATGCGCGCGTATCGGCTCGCCTCGGCGGACAACAGCCCCTTGGCGGAGGGGAGCAGGAAGGCGGCCATGAGGAGCAGGCCCACCGTCGCCACCGCGGACAGGTCCGCGCCGAGCTTGGCGGCCGGCAGCCCCCAGCGGGTGAGCGCCCCGGCGTCGGGGAGCCCGGCGATCACGGCCGTGACGGCCGCGCCGCCCGCCAGCATGGCGATCGTCAGGGCGGCCGCGGCGGCGCCCGCCGCCGCGAGGAACAGGCGGCCGGTACGCGCGGTCATATTGTGCTCTTTCCTCCACTGCCGTTACTTGCTGGGCTCTTTGCCGGTGGGCTGTCGCCGCTGACCTGGTCGGGACCGGGGCCGCCCATCGGAGTACCTCCCACCGTGAACTTCTACGTCGCGTCGAATATAGAGGCCACAAGAGGTGGCTACCGCATGGAGATGTGCACGTGGTCCTGATGGTTGGCGGTGATTCCGCCGCGGTTGGACATGGCCTTCCAGCCCGACCCCTGCCAGATCCGCTGGTTGAAGATCACGTACTTGATGCCCAGGCGGTTCGCGTTCTTGATGGCCCAGGCGGCCAGTGCGTCGCCCGTCGTGGCCTGGGCGGGGGAGGGCAGCCTGCCGCCTGTTGTGATCATGAAGTCGCAGGCGCGGCCCTGCGGGTGCTCGCCGCCGTCCTGCAGGGAGCGGTAGCAGCCGATGCTGGGCAGTTTGAAGCGCTGTTTGACCTGGTCGCGCACCAGGCGGGTGCGCGGGGTGATGTTGTCGGGGCCCGACGGCAGCTCGGGCGTCCAGGACCCGTCGGATCTGCGTACGCCCGGAGCGACCATCAAACGGTCGATCTTTTCGGTGATCTGGTCGATGAGCTTGTCGGCCTTCTGGCGTTCCGCGCGCAGCCGGTCACTCCGGTCGCGTAGCTCGCGTGTCTTCGCGGTGGCCGCCTCCTGGGCCCGCTGACGCTCTTGGCGCGCGGCGGCGTACCGGCCGATGATCGCCTGCTGGGTCTGGGCAAGCTGCTGCAGGATCGCGGCTCCGTGCAGGGCGGAGCCCGGCTCCTGGAGGTCCTGCGGCACGGTCTGGTTCATCGGCGGGCTCTGGTAGCTGAGCGCCACCAGCCTGACCAGCTCCTCACGGACGGCGTCGTGGGCGCTTTCCGCGCTCTTCAGCCGGGCCGTGGCCGTCCGCTCCGCGCGCTGGGCCGCGGCCAGGGCGACCCGGTTGGCGTTGTATCCGGCCGCCGCGCCGTCGAAGTCCTTGCGCAGCCGGTTCAACTCCTCGCGCAACTGCTTCGCGGTGGGTTTGGGCTCGGCGGTCGCCGGTGTCGCGGTGAGCGCGGCCGTCATGAGAGCCGCCGTGACGCACACGAACCTCATCCATCCAGCCGTCACGCGTGTCCCTTCTCCCAACTTCTTCTACGTGTCGTAGAAGTATGGGGGAGTCTACGGGGCGGGACGGCGCTCGGGGGCGGTTCCCGCGACGATCGCTCTGGCGTACCGTCCGCGCATTAACTGTTGCGTCAGCTGCTCAGAGGGTGATGCACACCAGCGGCGCGATCAGCACCGCCACCGGCCCGCCGAGCAGCAGGCCCGCCGTCGAGTAGGCGGCGGCGGGCACCCAGCGGGGCGCGCGGCGTTCGGTGAGCAGCCGTTGCAGGCGTTCGACGACTCCGGTGTCGGCCAGGCAGAGCGCGCCGGAGGCCGGCTCCGGGGCCGCCATCCGAACCAGGGCGCGGGCCAGCGGCAGCGCGCCGTGCGCCCGGCGGGCGTGATCGTCGGCGATCATCTCCACCAGCACCACGACCGCCTGCCGCGCCGTCCTGACGCAGGCCGGCCAGGGGAAGGCGTGCGCCAGCGCCACGAAGGGGAGCAGAGCCAGATCGTGGTGGCCGCGGGCGTGCGCGCGCTCGTGCCCGAGCACGGCCTGCAACTCCTGGGGAGCCAGCAGGTCCAGGGTGCCGCGGCTGAGCACGATCCGCCGCCGCCGTCCGGGGACGCAGTAGGCGACGTGCTCGGCCACGGGCAGCACGTACGCGTCGTGCGCGGGCGAATGATCGGCGACCACGTCGACCAGCAGCCGCTGGCGCCGTCGTTCCCCGATGGTCTTGGCGGTGGTGCGCGCGGTGTGGATGAGCAGCCAGCTCATCAGCCCCGCCGACCAGGCCAGGGCCAGCAGGTGCGCCGGCCCGAGCCCGTGGAGGCCGTGCCCGCCGATGATCTGGCGCACCAGCGTGTGCACCCCGTGGGGGAACACCGCCGCCAGCGGCGCCACGGCCCCCACCAACCCGAGACCGACCGCGCCGAGCCCGGCGGCCAGCCCGATCGCCTGCCACAGAGCCAGCGCCGCGCGCGGGCAGCGGTGCGTCCACGCCGCCCCGGCCAGCCTGCGGGCGGCCCGGTCGCCCAGGGCCACCGGCAGCAGCGCCACCCCGGCCGCGACCAGCCAGGCGATCACGGCGCGGACCCGTGCCGCTCGCCCAGCGCCTCGCGCAGGGCGGCGGCCACCTCCGGCGTCACCGTTCCGACGAAACGCTGCACGGCCGCCGCGACGTCACCCGCCTCGTCGAGGGCGGCGCGCATGGCCTCGGCGACGAACGCGTCCTTGCCGGCGGTGGCCTTGTAGAGGTGGGCCCGTCCGACGCGCTCACGCGAGACCATGCCCTTGTTCGACAGTCGCATCAACACGGTCAGTACCGTCGTGGTCGCGGGCTGGGACGGCAGCTCAGCCGCCAGGACGTGGGCGAACATGCCCTCAGGATGCTGCCACAGAGCATCCATGACCGAGCGCTCCAGGTTGCCGAGCTGCACCATCGCCCTCCTCCGCTTTGGAAGAAGGCTACCGCCGCCCTCATGCGGCGACGGCCCGGGCCGCGGGAGCCAGTCGGCCGCGCCGGTCCAGCCGTCCGACGGCCGCCGCCGAGGCCAGCCCCGCGGCGGCCAGCAGCACCCACGGCAGCCCCGCGAGCCCGGATGAGCGGGCCACGTCGACCAGGGCGCCCGACAGCAGGTTCCCGGCCAGGATGCCGACACCGGACAGCAGGTTGTACAGCCCGTAATAGGTGCCGATCAGCCGATCTCCCGCCATGTCGGCGATGGTGGCCATCTCGAACGGGAAGGCGACCAGCGTGCCCAGCGTGAGCAGCAACGTGCACACCACCACCGGCACGATCGCCCACACCGGCGGGAGCGCCAGGGCGGCCGTCGCGGCCGGAGGCACGAACGCGACCCCCATCAGCGCCAGGCCGCGGCTGATCGCCTGACCTCGGCTCCACCGCAGCGCGCACCAGTCGGTCAGGCGCACCTGTCCGGCGATGCCGAGCACCGCGGAGATCGCGTAAAGGGCCATCACCCCCGTCTCGCCGCCGCCCAGGCGCTGCACCTCAAGCGGCAGCGTCAGATACATCTGGTACGACAGCGCGTACGAGGCGATCATCGCAGCGGCGAAGGAGACGAAGGCCCGATCCCCGAACGCCTGCCGCCAGTCACGCAGCACCGGCTGCTCCTTGCCCGCGGACCCGCGCCTGGCGGGCAGCCACAGACCCTGGAGCACGGTCAGCACCGCGAAGATCGCCGCGGCCGCCAGGCAGACGGCGGTGAAACCCGACTTCAGCAGCGCGATGCCGACCAGCGGGCCGAGCAGGATGCCGCCCTGGTAGAAGACGTTGAACACGGCGAACGCCTCGACCTTGCGCTCTCCCGCCTCACAGGCCAGGTAAGCGCGGGCGGCCGGATTGAACAGCGCGCCCGCCAGGCCCGTCACCACGGCCGCCACGATCAGCAGCGGCAGCGCCGTGGTCAGCCCGAACAACGCGAACCCGACCGTGCGCAGGGCGCACCCGAGCATGATCATCGGCTTGTAGCCGACCCGGTCCGCCAGCGTGCCGCCGATCAGGAACATGCCCTGCTGGCTCATGTTGCGCAGCCCCAGGACGAGCCCGATCGCCCAGACCGCCAGCCCCGCCCCGGCCGACAGATGCTGGGCGAGGTAGGGCATGAGCATGTAGAAGCCCAGGTTGATGCCCGCCTGGTTGATCTGCAGGAGCTGGATCGGCCGCTCGAACGAGCGGAACTCCCGAAGCACGCCCCTCATCGGCCCGCCAGCGGGTCGCGCACGTCGGCGCAGCGCGTCCAGCGGTGCACCTCGCGCTCGGACGGGGCGAACAGCCGGTCGGGCTCCTCGGCCGGGACCGTGCCCAGCAGGTCGTGAGCCTGGCAGTAGTCGTCGTCGAAGATGGTGTTCCAGTAGCGCCACGGCCCGTCGGGGAACACGGCGACGATGGTCTCGCCGGGACAGGTGCGGGCCAGCCAGCGGGCCACCAGGGTGACGGCGCCGGTGCTCCAGCCGCCGGAGACGTAGTGGCGGGCGGCCAGCGTGCGGCAGGCCCAGACCGCCTCGGCGGGACTGACCCAGTGCACCTCGCTGAAGGCGTCGTAGGAGACGTTGCGCGGGTGGATGCTGGAGCCGAGGCCGCGCATCAGCCGCGTGCGGGCGGGCTGGCCGAAGATGGTCGAGCCGATGGTGTCGACGCCGACCAGTCGCAGGCCGGGGAAGTGGCGGCGCAGCACGTTGTGGATGCCCGCGCTGTGCCCGCCGGTGCCGACCGAGCACACCAGCGTGTCGATGTGCGGCAGCCGGCCGAGCAGTTCGTGCGCCAGGCCGGCGTAGGCGTCCACGTTGTCGGGGTTGTTGTACTGGTCGGGACAGTAGGAGCCGGGGACGTCGGCGAGCAGGCGTCGCACCCGCTCCCTGCGGGCCTCCTGCCAGCCGCCGACCGGGTGCGGCTCGGTGACGATCTCCAGGCGGACGCCGTACGAGGTGAGCAGCCGGCACATGAGCGGCTCCATCCCCGGATCGCTCACCAGCACCACCGGGTGGCCGTAGGCGATGCCGGCCAGGGCCAGGCCGAGCCCCAGGGTGCCGCTGGTCGACTCGACGATCGTGGCGCCGGGCCGCAGCTCGCCCCGCGCCCGCGCCTGACGCACCATGTGCAGGGCGGGACGGTCCTTGATCCCGCCCGGGTTGAACCCTTCGAGCTTGGCCCAGAATCCTCCTCCGCCTGGTACGAACGGCTCGGAAATATAGGCCAGCGGTGTATTTCCGACAGCCAGGGAAAGCGACGAGTAACCGGTGATCGGCGCCTCTTGCGGGCGCGCGACAGTAACCTGAGATGACATTGGTGAAATCCCCGAATGAATTGCGTCAGATGGACTTATGGCGACTTGTGGCGTCGCCGGTCCTATAGGCGCATCACGCAGAGATTTTCCCGGCAGGAGGGGGCGAACGGGGACAGGTGCGCCTGGCTCGCCGGAGCCTCGGCGGTGCTCTCGGACGCCGAGAGCGAGCACGCCGCCGCCATGGTCACGCACATCGGAACGTGGACCGGGCTGATCGCCGAGCAGTCCTGCTCGGTGCCGTGCTGATGACGAACGGGCAGCCCGTGATGCAGACAGCCCACGCCGTGCGCGGCGTCATCCTCCGAGCTCACGCCATGTGCGGCGCCGCTCTCCGAGCCGGCGCTGTGCGCGGCGCGGCCCCCCAGGCCGGCGCCGTGGGCCGTCGGTTCGGACAGTTCCACGGCCGCGCACGCGCCGCCGTGGGTGAACACCGCGCAGACGAGCAGCACGAGCACGAGCACCGCATGCGTCATCGGCCGACGGGCCGGACGGCTGAAACGGGTCGTTCGTGTCGTGAGCATCACTGCTGATAATGCCCGCGAGGGCACCGGACGCGCCCGGTGAAGTCAAAGATTCCGGTAAAGCTCCCGTCGTTCATCGGCCTGATTGGCGGCGATCGTCGATTTTCCATGCCATTCGCCGACACGGCCAAATGAACGCCATGCCGCGCGCGATTTCCGCGACACTGGGCATCCGCGTATCCCGCTGGAACTCAGGTGGTGTCGTCCATGACCCTGTCGAGACGCAGGATTGTCACCGGCCTCGGCGCCCTGGCCGCCGCCCCCATGGTCGCCGGCCCTGGGGCGGCCGGCCCCGTGGTCGCGGGCGCCGTGCCGGCCGCGCCTGCCGGCGTCAGCGCCGCAGGGCTGGCCCGCGACGAGGACTTCTGGGCCGCCGTCGCCCGGCAGTTCAGGGTGAGCCCCGACTTCGTCAACCTGGAGAACGGCTACTACGGGATCATGCCGGAGCCCGTGCGCCGGGCGTACCACCACAACGTCGACCGGCTCAACGAGCAGAGCTCCCACCTGCTGCGCACCGCGTACAAGGCCGAGGCCGACAAGGTCCGCGACCGCATCGCCGGCCTGCTCGGCGTCACCAGGGAAGAGATCGCGCTCACCCGCGGCGGCACCGAGGCCCTGCAGAACCTCATCACCGGCTACCGCCGGCTGCGCCCGGGCGACGGCGTCATGTACGCCGACCTCGACTACCACAGCGGCCAGTACGCCATGAACTGGCTCCGCTCCCGGCGCGGCGTCCACGTCGTGCGCATCGTCATGCCCGAGCCGGCCACCCGCCGCGCGGTGCTCGACACCTACGAGCGCGCCCTGCGCGATCACCCGAAGGTCAGGCTGCTCCTGCTCAGCCACATGAACAATCGCACAGGACTGGTCGTGCCCGTCCGCGAGATCGTCGCCATGGCCCGGCAGCGGGGCGTGGACGTGATCGTGGACGCCGCGCACTCGTGGGGGCAACTCGACTTCACCCTCGCCGACCTCGACGCGGACTTCGCCGTCTTCTCCCTGCACAAATGGATGGGCGTGCCGCTGGGCGCCGGGTTCCTCGTGATACGCGAGCATCGCCTGGCCGACATCGACCCCCTGTACGCCGACGAGACCTACCCCGCGACCGACATCCGCTCCCGCGTGCACTCCGGCACGATGAACGTGGCCCCCTTCCTCACCGTGGACGCCGCCCTCGATTTCCACGAGTCGCTCACCGCCCGCGCCAAGCAGGCCCGCCTGTGCTACCTGCGCGATCGCTGGGTCGGGCGGTTCCGTGACGCGGGGAGCATGGACGTGCTCACTCCGGACGAGCCGGGCATGTACGGCGCTATCACCGCGTTCCGCCTGCGCGGGCGGACCACGGAGGCCGACAACACCGCCATCGCCGACCGCCTCATGCGCGACCACCGCATCTTCACCGTCGCCAGGACGGGCATGTCCGGCGGCGACGCCGTCCGCGTCACACCCGCCCTGTTCACCTCGGCCTCCGACATCGACAGGCTCGTGGACACCCTGCGCGACATCGCCTGAAGACGCCGACCAGGTGGGACGCCGGTGGGCTACGACCTCGGCCGACATGCCGCTCGCCCGGCCCCGGAACGGTTCCGGGGCCGGGCGAGCGCGTTTCTTCAGCCGCTGTGAACGGCGGAGGGCTCTCCTGCGGTTCTGTCTTCAGGCGCTGTGGACCGCGGAGGGCTCGGCCTCCGTCCTGTGGGAGCGCAGCGTCGTCGCGGCCAGCACCGCGCCGGCGACGGCGATGGCGGCTGCGCCGACGAACGCGGCGGAGAACCCGTCGGTGAGGGCGGGCAGGTCACCGAGCCGGCCGGCGCCGTTGGCGGCGGCGACGGCGGTCATCGCGGCCAGCCCCAGCGCGCTGCCGACCTGGTAGCTGGTGTTGACGATGCCGGAGGCGAGGCCGCCTTCCTGCGGCCGGGCCGAGGAGATGGCGGTGCCGAGGGAGGGGATGAAGGCCAGCGACATGCCCAGGGCGGCGACGAGGCTGGCAGGCAGGACGTCCACGACGAAGCTGCCCTCGGGGCTGATCAGCGACAGCCAGCCCATCCCGGCGGCGAGCAGGGCCAGGCCGGCGACGATCATCGCCTTGGGCCCGAACCGGGCCATGGCCCTGGGGGCGAGGACGATCATGCCGACCATGACGAGCACGGTCATCGGCACCAGGGCGGCACCGCTGGGGAAGGCGCTGTAGCCGAGGACCTGCTGCAGGTAGAGGTTGAGGAAGAACCACATCGGGATCCAGGCCCCGCCGAGCAGGAGCTGCGCCAGGTTGGCGGCGGCCAGGTTCGGGGTGCGGAGGATCGACAGCCGCATGAGCGGCTCGCGCCGGCGGGCCTGGACCGCGACGAACGCGCCGAGCAGGGCCACGGCACCTGCCAGGGCGAGCCACGTCTGCGCCGAACCCCAGCCTGCCTCGGGCGCCCGGACGATCGCGTACACGGCCGCGCCGAGCCCGGCGGTGACGGTCAGCGCGCCTGTCACGTCCACGGAGCCGCGCTGGGACTGGGCGTCGGGCATGAGGGACTTGTTGGCCAGCAGGGCGACGACGGCGATGGGGATGTTGATGTAGAAGACCCATGGCCAGCTCAGGTACTCGGTGATGACGCCGCCGAGGAACACCCCCGCGGTGCCGCCCGCCGGGGCGGCGGCCCCGTACAGGGCCATGGCCTTGGTGAGCTCCTTGGGGTCGTGGCCGAAGAGCATCATGAGCAGGGTGAGCGCGGACGGGGCGATCAACGCGGCGCCCGCGCCCTGAATGACGCGCCCTGCCAGCTCCACCCACACCTCGGGGGCGACGCCGGCGACCAGGGAGCCGGCGAGCAGGATGAACCAGCCCGCGCCGAACAGCCGGCGGGCGCCGAACAGGTCGGACAACCGGCCGCCGAGCAGTAGCAGCCCGCCGAAGGCCACGACGTAGGCGTTGAAGACCCAGGACAGGTTCTCCTGGGAGAAGCCGAGGTCCGCCTGGATACGGGGCAGGGCCACGCCGATGATCGACGTGTCCATGATCACGATGAACTGGGCGGTGGCGATCAGGGCCAGAGCGGCCCAACGCCGGGGGGATGGTGCTGACATGGCGAAACCTTACCTAGGTAGGGTATGTAAATACCCGCAGGGGGTATAGTGGAAAAGATATATACCCCCCCAGGGTTTATGTCAAAGGGTTCAGTGGGGCACCACTCCGGCGGCCAGGACGCGGCGGTAGGCGGTGACGCGGTCCTCGACGCTGTCCAGGCAGCAGCTCGAGCACTTCACGGCCTCGTCCGAGGTGTAGTACAAGCAGCACGTGTTACGCAGGTAGAACAGCCCCTCGCGATCGCCCTCCCGCAACCTGATCACCTGGCCGAGCTTCTCCAGCCCGCCCGTGGCCGCCGCCAGGAACTCCCCGTAGGCGCTTTCGAGCAGATCGGCGTCGCCGCCGCGCCGGCTGGCGATGCAGAACGCCGCCGCGCACCCATGCGCCACCCCGCCGTAGAGCTGGCGCAGCCCGGCCCTGGTACGGGTGCGCATGGCGCGCGCCAGGGGGAGGAGATGCCCGTCGAGCACCCATGTGACGAGCGTCTCGACGGGCGCCTCCACCGCGTGCGGCTCGCGCAGCGCCACCGCCTCGAACCCGTGATGCTCGGAGAGCCGGATGGCGACGTTGCCCGCCCGCATGTCCACGACCACCCGGTCGAGCGCCCAGGCCAGCAGCGCGGACGCGGTCACCGTGCCCGCGTACACGGCCATGACGGTCAACGCCGTGGCGTGCTCCGACTTCTGGCCGCTGGCCACGCGCTCGGCCTCCAGCACCCGCGACAACTCCTCCGAGGAGGGGTCGAGCAGCCGGTCGCAGGCGATCCAGTCCGCCCGCGGCGCCAGGCCGCGCTCCAACCGGAAACGTTCCCCGAACGACTCCAGCCGGGAGAACACATCCATCACAACGAGCCCCTATCAGGTAGAGATGCCGACGCCTCAAGGAGGCGGGTGGTGTAGGCGTGCGCGGGAGCCCTGGCCACGTCGTCCGTACGGCCGTGCTCGACGACCTGCCCGGCCTGGAGGACGAGGATGCGGTCACACGACTGCACGGCCTCGCCCAGGTCGTGGGTGACGAGCAGGACGGCCAGGCCGCGGCCGGTGGCCAGGGCCCTGAGCGTGGTGGCGATGCCCGCCCGCGTCGAGACGTCCAGCATGGACGTGGCCTCATCCGCGATGAGCAGCGCCGGGCCGCCGGCCAGCGCGCGGGCGATCGAGACCCGCTGCCGCTGACCGCCGGAGAGCTGACCGGGGAAGCGGCCGAGGAACTCGGGATCGTCCGGCAGCCCGGCGGCGGTCAGCGATTCACGGGCCCGGTCCTGTCGCTCGCCGCGGGGCACCCCCGCGACCGCCATCGGCTCGGCCACCAGGGCCGCGACCCGCATGCCCGGGTGGAGCGAGTCGTAGGGGTCCTGGTGGACGAAGCCGATCCGGCGCCGCAGGAGCCGCAGGGCGCGGCCCGCCGTCAGCCGCCTGCCTTCGAGGGTGACCTGGCCCGCGGTCGGCCTGATGAGGCCGAGCAGGATCCGGGCGAGGGTGCTCTTGCCTGATCCGCTCTCGCCCACGAGCCCGACGATCTCGCCCGCGCGGATCTCGAGATCGACGTCCCGCAGCGCCTCCACCACCCGCGAACGGCTCCGGTAGGTGTGCCGGATCCCGGCGGCGGAGACGACGACGTCCCCGGACAGGCCGTCGGCGCGGGGCACGTTCGGGTAGGACGGGCGGTCCCGCTCGGTGTGACGGTGGCAGGCGATCTGCGCCTGCCCGAACGCGACCAGCGCGGGCCGCTCCTCATGGCAGCGGTCGGCGGCGAGCGGGCAGCGCGCCGCGAACGCGCAACCGGACGTGGCGTGGCCGAGGGCGGGGGCGGAGCCGGGGATGCTGCCCCACGCGACGTCGCGGTCGGCGACCGGGGTCGCGGTGAGCAGCCCCGCCGTGTACGGGTGGGCGGTTGCGGGGGACAGCGCGCGGGCGGGGCGCACCTCGGCGAGACGACCGGCGTACATGACGGCGATCCTGTCGGCGTAGGGCCGCAGTCCGGCCAGGTCGTGCGAGACGATCAGCATGCTGGTGCCGAGGCCGGCCAGGAGGGCGAGGACCTGCCGCTGCGTGATGGCGTCCAGGCCGGTGGTGGGCTCGTCCGCGACGAGCAGTTCCGGCTCGCCCGCCAGGGCGAGCGCGATGGCCACCCGCTGGCGCTGGCCGCCGGACAGCTCGTGCGGATAGGACCTGAGCATGGCCCGCGCGAGCCCGACCCGGTCGAGCAGGCCGGTGGGGTCCGCGGTGCCACCGTGCAGGAGGAGCATCTCCTTGAGCTGGGCGCCGATCCGGTGCACGGGGCTGAGCCCGCTCATCGCGCCCTGCGGCACGGTGGCGACGCGCGCGCCGCGCACCCCTGCCCAGTCGGTGCGCCCGACGAGTTCGTCCCCGCCCAGCAGCGCGGACCCGCTCGCCCGCGCCGTGGCGGGCAGCAGGCCGAGCAGCGTACGGGCCAGCGTGGTCTTGCCACAGCCGCTCTCGCCGACCAGCGCCAGGATCTCGCCGTCGGCGATGTCAAGGCTGACCTGTGAGAGCGCCGCCGGAGCGTTGTAGCGGACGGTCAGATCACGGACGTTCAGCGTCATCGGGCCGCCTCCCGCAGGGCCGGATTGAGCCGTTCCTCCACCGCGACGCCGATGAGGGCGAGGCAGAGCACGGTGAACATGATCGCGGCGCCCGGCGGCAGCGCCCACCACAACCAGGCGTCGGACAGGAAGACGCCGTTGGTCTGCACCCAGTAGAGCGTGGTGCCCCAGCTCGGCGAGGTCGGATCGCCGAGCCCGAGGAACGACAGGGTGGCGTCGTAGACGATGGCGACCTTGGCGGTACGCACGAAGACCGGAATGAGCAGCGGCCCGATGAGGTACGTGCCGTGCCGCGCCAGCAGCCACCAGGCGGGGGCGCCCATGGCCCGCGACACCTCCAGATGGCCGCGCGACCAGGCCGTGAGCACCCCGGCCCGCAGCACCCGGGCGGGGACCGGCCACAGGATCAGCGCCAGGATGGCCGCCCTGACGCCGAACGACTGGCCGAGGAAGGCCGCGGCCAGGATGTAGAGGATGAGCTCGGGCAGGATCAGCAGCACGTCCGCCCCGCGCATCAGCGTGACCGACAACCAGCGCGGCCCGATCCCGGCGGCGCCGCCGATCACCGCGGCGAGCAGCGTCGTGGCGACGGCCACGATGAAGGCCAGGCTCAGCGACGTGCCGGCGCCCACGATGAGCTGGTCGAGCAGGTCCCGGCCGAGATCGTCCGAGCCGAGCGGCAGCCCCGCCCTGGGAGCGGCGTACGGCTCCGCGACCCGCTCCCGCCCGGCCTCCTCCGGCAGCGCGAGCCCGTACAGCGCGACGGCCGCGACGGCGAGCAGGCCGCCGCAGCCGATCAGGCCCTGCCTGCCGAGCAGTTTTCTGCGTGGGGCTTTGAGCAGCATCACCAGTGCCCTCCCGTCCTGGCGCGCGGATCCAGCAGCGGGTACGTCGCGTCGGCCAGCGCGTTCATGACCACCACCAGCACGGTCAGCACCAGGAACGCGCCCTGCATGAGCGGGTAGTCGCGGGCGGTGATCGCGTCGAACGTGAGCCGCCCGAGCCCCGGATAGGCGAAGACGGTCTCGACCACGATCGCCCCGGCCGCCAGGAAACCGATCTCCAGCATGAGGATCGTGTGCACGGGCAGCAGCGCAGGGCGCAAAGCGTGCCGGCGCACGAGCCGGCCGTGCGGAACCCCGCGGGCGTGCGCGTGCTGCACCGGCTCGCTGGTCAGCACGGTGAGCAGGGACGAGCGCGTGTAGAGGAACAGATAGCCCATGCCGGTCACGGTCAGCGTCGTCACCGGCAGGACCAAGTGCTGGAGCACGCCGCCGACGCTCATCCCGTCGGGCCCGGCGACGCCGTAGGTGGGCAGCAGTTGGAGCTTCACCCCGAACAGCACGATCAGCAGCATGCCCAGCCAGAACTGCGGGATCGAGTCGGCGACGACGGCCGCGCCGAGCAGCCCCGACCCCTTGCCCCGGCGGCGCCGCAGGGCGCCCGCGACACCCAGCGTCACCCCCAGCGCCGCGGTGACCACAGTGCTGGTGCCCACCAGGAGCAGCGTCCACGGCAGCGCCTCCGCCAGCGCCTGCGCGACCGGGCGGCCGTCCGTCAGCGAGGTGCCGAGGTCCAGGGTGAACACGCCGGTCAGGTAGTCGAGGAACTGTTCGTGCAGCGGCCGGCCGAAGCCGTACTCCGTGGCGATCTGCGCCCGCTCGTCGGCGGTCAGCCTGGCCAGCGCCTCCGGGCTGCCGAACAGCTTGAGCGGGCCGCCGGGCAGCGCGCGGGGCAGCGCGAAGTTGAGCGTGAGCGCGACCATCAGCACCGTGAGATATTCAGCCAGCCTGCCGGCGATGTAGCGGGGATAGCCGCGGCGGACGGCTGGTACGGCCGTCATCCGAGCTTGTAGTCGACGAGGGAGAACCTGTTCAGCGCCCCGGCGCCGTTCTGCCAGGTCCAGCCGCTGTAGACGTCCTTGCGGAAGGCGTAGGCGCCGTTGCGGTAGTACAGGGTGAGGAACGGCATCTGCTCCACGATCTGCGCCTGGAGTTTCCTGGCGGCCTCCGTCCTGGCCTCCATGGTCGGGGCGGCGGTCATGGTGGCGATGATGTCGTCGACGGCCGGGTTCTTGAAGCCGACGACGTTCAGGCTGCCGTCGTCCGGGTCGGAGGCCAGGAGCTGGGCGATCCTGCCGCTGCTGAGCATGACGGGGCCGGACCAGCCCCACATGGACATGTCGTAGTTGCGTCCCTTGCGGACGTCGTAGTCGGGCCACACCTTGGCGTCGAGCGAGTCGGAGTCGAGCGCGGTGACCTTCACCGCGACGCCCGCGTTCTTGAGCATGTCGCGGATCAACTCGGCGCTGCGCAGCCGGTCGGTGGAGGAGCTCTGGACCAGCAGTTCGTACGACATGGGCACGCCGTCCAGCACCCGGATCCCGTCGGGGCCCGGCTTGGCGCCCAGGGCGTCGAGTTCCCGCCTGGCCGCCTCGGCGTCGAAGACCGGCGCAAGCCGATCACCCTTGATCGGCGACTGCGCGTGGATGAATCCCGGGTCGCCCGGCGTGCCCTGGCCGAGCAGCGCGGTCTTGACCAGGTCACCGGTGTCGACGGCCTTGGCCAGCGCCCGCCGCACCTCGGGGCGGTCGAACGGCGGCCTGGTCGTGTTGAACACCAGCAGCGTGGAGGCGAACTCGGTGCCCTTGACCACGCCGACGTCCGGCTGCCGCTCCAGCGTCGCGAGCTGCTGCGGCGGCACGACGCGGGCCGACATGTGCACCTCTCCGGTCCGCAGGGCGGCGAACTGCGTGGACTCCTCCGGGATCACCGCCACCTTGACCGTGTCCACCTTGGGTTTGCCCAGGGCGTAGGCGGGGTTGGCGGTGAGGGTGTAGCCGCGGGCGTTGTCGTACGTCGTCAGCTTGTACGGCCCGCTGCCCACGGCCTTGTCGGCCCCGGCCGTGCTGACCTTCTCCACCGACTCCCACAGATGCCGGGGCAGGATCGCCATGTCGGCCAGGATCCGGCGGGGGAATTCGGGGTCGGGCGCCTTGAGCGTCATGGTGACGGTGTCGCCGCTCGCGCTCACCTTCTCGACCGGGCGGACGTCGATCGCGGAGTCGCCCTCCATGTTCTCGCGGTAGAACTCGACGCTGAACACCACGTCGTCGGCGGTGAGCGGCTTGCCGTCGTGCCAGGTGAGGCCCGGTCTGACCGGCATCGTGAAGGTCTTGTTGTCAGACGTCCTGATCTCCTTGGCCAGGAGCGGTGCGACGTCGTCTCCGCGTGCGACAACCAGGGTGTCGAAGATCAGTTTGACCAGGTTGTCGCCTGGATAGCCGGTCTGGTTGGTGAACGGCGTGAGCGTGCCCTCGTCCGAGGAGATGGCGATGGTGACGCTCTTGGCGCCGGGCGCCGCCGAGGGTTTTGTGCTGGGGCTGGATCCGCATGCCGTGAGGAGGGCCAGGGAGAGGAGAGCGGCCGGGATTCTGTGGTACAAGAAAACCTCCGGGGGGTATGAGAGGTTCAGGGTCACCCCATCGAGGAGGACGTGCGTTTGCCCGTGACTCTATAGGTCCGCCCCGTAGATGCAAGGGTTCATCATGTAAACAACGTGATTCCGCTCCCCGGTCTGACCTGGAGTAATTGCCTGGCGTGAGCTTGGTCCGCCGGGCTTCTTGGCGCTGTGCCGGCCCGCTCTACTATCCGGTCTAATAGGCGATTGGAATACGGTAGGGGGGTATGGTACGTTGAGGGTGTCGGAAGGGGGAGAGATGGTCGGATACAGCGGCAGCAAGCAGGATCAGCTGCGCCGGTTGCGCCGGGTCGAGGGTCAGGTGCGGGGCCTGCAGCGCATGGTCGAGGACGACAAGTACTGCATCGACATCCTGACGCAGGTGTCGGCGGCGACGAGTGCGCTGCAGTCGGTGGCGATCTCGCTGCTTGAGGATCATCTGGCCCACTGCGTGGCGGAGGCCGCCGCGAAGGGCGGCCCTGAGGCGCAGATGAAGGTGAAAGAGGCGTCCGACGCGATCGCGCGGCTCGTGCGGTCCTGACATCGGCAGAAAGGGTTTGATCGATATGGCTACCGCGACCTACACCGTGGCCGGGATGACCTGCGGGCACTGCGTGAGTTCGGTGAAGGAGGAGGTCGGCGAGGTCGCCGGGGTCACCTCGGTGGAGGTGGATCTGGCCAGTGGCCTGCTGACCGTGGACAGTGACGGCCCCCTCGACGCGGCGAAGATCGCCGCCGCGGTCGAGGAGGCCGGCTACGAGGTGGTGAATCCGTCATGAACACGGCGACCAGGCTGGGCGCTTACGTGGCGGGGCTGGCCGTGGTGTTCGGCGGCGCGCTGGGGGTGGGGAACGCGGTGGGCGAGGTCGCCCCCGCTCCGGCCCCGACGCACGGTGCGACCCATGCGACGCCTACCGCTGGGGAGCATGGCGGCGGCCATCAAGAGACCGCTGCGGCGGCGAAGGACGATACCCCTGGGGGGCTTCAGGTGTCAGAGAAGGGCTACACCCTCAATCCGTTGACGACGCTCAAGGCGGGCGAGCCCGCCGATTTCCGGTTCACGGTCACCGGCCCGGACGGCCGGCCGGTGACCGACTTCCAGGTGCAGCATGACAAGAAGCTGCACTTCATCGTGGTGTCGCGGGATCTGGGCAGTTTCCAGCACGTGCACCCGGTCGAGGCCGGGGGCGGCGTGTGGTCGGTGAAACTGACCTTGCAGGACCCGGGCGCGTACCGGGCGTTCGCGGACTTCGCGCCCGCCGGCGGAAGCGGCCTGACGCTGGGCACGGACCTGCTGGTGGCGGGCGAGTACAAGCCGAAGCCGCTGCCCGGGACCGGCCGCGAGAGCACCGTGGACGGCTATAAGGTGGCGTTGAAGGGCGATCTGGTACCGGGACAGTCCAGCAAACTCACGCTGTCGGTGAGCAAGGACGGCAAGCCGGTCACCGATCTGCAGCCGTATCTGGGCGCCTACGGCCATCTGGTCGCGCTGCGGGGCGGCGATCTGGCCTACCTGCACGTGCATCCGGACGGCGAGCCGGGAGACGGCAAGACGGCGGCGGGCCCGGAGATCACCTTCTACGCGGAAGTGCCCAGCGGCGGCGACTACCGGTTGTTCCTGGACTTCCAGCACGAGGGCAAGGTCCGCACCGCGGACTTCACCGCCAAAGCCGGTCCCGGACAGCCCAAGCCGACGGCCGAGCCCAGCGCCGGTCACAACGACTCGCACTGATCCGCAGCACGACGAAGGAAAGGAGTGGTGATGTCTTCTCTGACGGAAGGCCGGGCTGTTGAACTCTCGATCGGCGGTATGACGTGCGCGTCGTGCGCGAACCGGATCGAGCGCAAGCTGAACAAACTCGACGGTGTGTCCGCCACGGTCAACTACGCGACGGAGAAGGCGAAGGTCACCTTCCCCGACGGGGTGGACCCCCAGCAGTTGATCAGCGAGGTGGAGAAGGCCGGCTACACCGCCGAACTGCCCGCCCCGCCCGCCCAGAACGAGGCCGGCTCCGGGGCTGAGCCGGAGGATGAGTTGCGCCCGCTGCGGCAGCGGCTGATCACCTCACTCGTGTTGAGCGTGCCGGTGGTGGCGATGGCGATGATCCCGCCGTTGCAGTTCACCAACTGGCAGTGGTTGTCGCTGGTGCTGACCGCCCCCGTGGTCGTCTACGCCGGGTGGCCGTTCCACAAGGCCGCCTGGACGAACCTGCGGCACGGCGCCGCCACCATGGACACGCTGATCTCGGGCGGCACGCTGGCAGCCTTCGGCTGGTCGTTGTGGGCGCTGTTCTTCGGCACCGCGGGCACGCCGGGCATGACCCACCCGTTCGCGTTCACCATCGAGCGCACTGACGGCTCGGGCAACATCTACCTCGAGACCGCTGCGGCGGTGACGGCGTTCATCCTGGCGGGCCGCTACTTCGAGGCCCGCTCCAAGCGGCGCGCGGGCGCGGCGTTGCGGGCGTTGCTGGAACTCGGGGCCAAGGACGTGGAGCTGGCCGACGGCCGCCGCATCCCCACCGACCAGCTTAAGGTCGGCGACACCTTCGTGGTCCGGCCCGGTGAGAAGATCGCCACCGACGGGGTGATAGCCGAGGGCAGTTCGGCGGTGGACGCCTCGATGCTGACCGGCGAGTCCGTGCCGGTGGAGGTCAAGCCGGGCGACGCGGTCACCGGGGCGACGGTGAACGCGGGCGGCCGGTTGATCGTGAAGGCGACCCGGGTGGGTGCCGACACTCAGCTCGCCCAGATGGCCAAGCTGGT
>NZ_JBHSBI010000050.1:0-67033 GCF_042650645.1 Nonomuraea purpurea | reverse complement strand
GCATTCGCTGGTGGGTCTGCGGTCCTGCGTGAAAGATAGCCATCTGGAATTGCACCTCCAAAGATGATGACTAGGGCTGGTCAACGCGGGGCTTCAAGCCCTCTCCTTCAGGAGGGGGTCGTTGACTGGTCACTCCAAGTAGTCAACCTAGAGGATCCGCGTAAAGGGCGATCTGCGCAACCCGTTCGGGGTGATTGCATAGGGTGTTTGAATGAGCGCAACGTGTGTGCAACGTTCGGCCCGCTAATTTCCTTTGCCAACGCGTCGACGTGGTGCGGCCGCTCCGTCGGCGTGGTGGCCGGGTCTCGGACACTGGAGGGGGGCCGAGATCCGGCCAGAAATCCCGGCCTGAAAGACCGAAACCAGGACGCGCGGCCGGGGTGAGGAGATCGAGGGCGAAACATGGGGACTCCGCCAGTACATGACGCGGCCCAAACACCGTAGGCTCGTGGCAGTCAAGAACGCGGAGCCACGAGGAGCGCACGACGGTGAACCCAGGGGATGTCAACCTGCAGCAGCTTCTGGAGCAGGCTCAGCTCATGCAGCAACAGCTCGTGAGTGCCCAGCAGGAGCTCAACGACGCGCAGATCGAGGGCTCGTCGGGCGGTGGCCTGGTCACAGCCGTCGTCAACGGCTCGGGGGAGCTGCTCGAGCTCAAGATCGACCCGAGCGTCATCGACGCCGGCGACGCGCAGGACACCGCGGACACGATCGCCGACCTGGTGATCGCGGCCGTCCGCGACGCCGTGCGCGCGGCCGCCGACCTGCAGCAGGAGAAACTCGGACCGCTGGCCCAAGGGTTGGGCGGCGGCGGCCTCGGACAGTTGCCAGGGTTCTAGGCATGTACGAAGGGGTCGTCCAGAACCTGATCGACGAGCTCGGCCAGCTGCCCGGCGTCGGTCCCAAGAGCGCGCAGCGGATCGCGTTCCATCTGCTGGCGGCCGATCCAGCCGACGTCAAGCGGCTGGCCCACGCGCTGCTGGAGGTCAAGGAGAAGGTCCGCTTCTGCCGGGTGTGCGGGAACGTGGCCTCCGAGGAGGAGTGCCGCATCTGCCGCGACCCACGTCGCGACACGCACGTGATCTGCGTGGTCGAAGAGTCGAAGGACGTCGTCGCGATCGAGAGGACGCGCGAGTTCCGTGGCACCTACCACGTGCTCGGCGGCGCGATCAGCCCGATCGACGGCATCGGTCCCGACGACCTGCGCATCCGGGAGCTCATGACGCGCCTGGCCGACGGCCGCGTCACCGAGCTCATCCTCGCCACCGACCCCAACCTCGAGGGTGAGGCGACGGCAACCTACCTTGCCCGTCTGGTCAAGCCGATGGGTGTGAAAGTGACACGACTGGCCAGCGGTCTGCCTGTGGGCGGTGACCTCGAGTACGCCGACGAGGTGACCTTGGGCCGCGCGTTCGAAGGACGGAGGCTGCTGGATGTCTGACCAGTGGAGCGCGTTGGCGGAAGAGATCTCCGGGCATGCGCAGGACTACGTGGACGGCCTGACCAGGGTCGCGGGCGGTGAGGGCGGCGACGCCATCTGGTCGTTGCTGCTGGTGGAGGTGGCCCAGGTCAGCCTGGCCGGCGCCAAGCTCGGCGCCAACCAGGACGTGATCCTCGCCGGCAACTACGAGCCGCCGATGAGCGAGGACCCCGACATTGACGGCGTGCGCACGGCGCTGGCCGAACGCCTTGAGGCCGTGGACGACTACGCCGAGGTGTTCGACCCGTACAAGGACACCGGCGTCACCCCGTACCGCCTGTCCGACGACCTGACCGCGGTGGCCGCCGACCTCATCCACGGGCTGCGTCACTTCCACGCGGGGCGTCCGCACGAGGCGTTGTGGTGGTGGCAGTACTCCTATTTCAACACCTGGGGCAACCACGCGGGCGCCGCCATGCGCGCGCTGCAGGCTCTGGTCGCGCACTCGCGCCTCGATGTCGCGGAGGAGACCACCGCGGTTTGATGATCGTCCACATAGTGGGCGGGTGAGAAAACCGCCGTCAGGCCCGCGACCGGGCACGACGGCGGGGCGGCGGGTTCTTGCCGGGGTGAGCCCTCGGGCGCATGAGACGCCCCCAGTAGACTGGCAGCTCACAGTCCAAACCGGGAGACTCTCGTGGCGCTCGTTGTGCAAAAGTACGGTGGTTCGTCCGTCGCCGACGCGTCCTGCATCAAGCGGGTCGCGCAGCGGATCGTCGCGACGAAAAAAGCCGGCAACGACGTGGTCGTGATCGTCTCCGCGATGGGCGACACGACGGACGAGCTGCTCGACCTGGCCGAGCAGGTGTCGCCGCTGCCTCCTGGCCGCGAGCTTGACATGCTGCTGACCTCGGGCGAGCGCATCTCGATGGCCCTGCTGGCGATGGCGATCGCCAACCTCGGCCACGAGGCCCGCTCGTTCACCGGTTCGCAGGCGGGTGTGATCACCGACTCCACCCACGGCAAGGCGCGCATCATCGACGTGACGCCCAGCCGCATCCAGGAGGCCATCGACCAGGGCCACATCGCGATCGTGGCCGGGTTCCAGGGCGTCTCGCAGGACACCAAGGACATCACGACGCTGGGCCGCGGCGGTTCCGACACCACGGCGGTGGCGCTGGCGGCGGCTCTTGAGGCCGACGTCTGCGAGATCTACACCGACGTCGACGGCGTCTTCACCGCCGACCCGCGCATCGTGTCGGCCGCGCGGCAGATCCCCAGGATCTCCTACGACGAGATGATGGAGATGGCCGCCTGCGGATCGAAGATCCTGCACCTGCGCTGCGTCGAGTACGCTCGGCGGTTCAACCTGCCGATTCACGTCCGCAGCTCTTTCAGCACCAGGGAAGGCACGTGGGTCGTCTCCGACCCTTACACCGAAGGAACCGAGATGGAGCAGCCGATCATCTCCGGCGTCGCGCACGACCGGAGCGAGGCCAAGATCACTGTTGTCGGGGTCCCCGACAAGGTCGGCGAGGCTGCGACGATCTTCAAAACACTGGCCGACGCCGAGATCAACATTGACATGATCGTGCAGAACGTCTCGGCCGCGGCCACCGGCCGCACCGACATCTCCTTCACGCTGCCCACGGCCGACGCCCAGACGGCGCTGACGGCGTTGAAGAAGATCCAGGCCCGCATCGGTTTCGAGTCGTTGCTCTTCGACGACCAGATCGGGAAGGTGTCGCTGATCGGCGCGGGCATGCGCTCGCACCCCGGCGTCACCGCGGCGTTCTTCGCGGCCCTCGCCGACGTGGGGGTCAACATCGAGATGATCTCCACTTCGGAGATCCGCATCTCAGTGATCGTCGAGCAGGACGGTGTCGACGCGGCCGTGGCGGCCGCCCACCGGGCCTTCGATCTCGACGCCGACCAGGTCGAAGCCGTGGTGTACGGAGGTAGCGGACGATGAGCAGGCCCAATCTCGCCCTGGTCGGGGCGACCGGAGCCGTCGGCACGGTCATGCGCGAGATCGTCTCCTCGCGTGAGGACATCTGGGGCGAGATCCGTCTCGTCGCCTCGGCCCGCTCGGCGGGCAAGGTCCTTCGGGTCCGCGACGAGGACGTCGTGGTGCGGGCCCTGACGCCCGAGGTGTTCGACGGCATCGACATCGTGATCTTCGACGTGCCCGACGAGGTGTCGGCCGAGTGGGTGCCGATCGCGGCGGCGCGCGGCCCGATCGTGATCGACAAGTCGGGCACGTTCCGGATGGAGGCCGACGTTCCGCTGGTCGTGCCCGAGGTCAACCCGCTCGACGCGCGCAACAGGCCGAGGGGCGTCATCTCGACCCCCAACTGCACGACGTTGTCGATGATGGCGGCCATGGGCGCGCTGCACGCCGAATACACCCTCAAGGAGCTCGTCGTCGCCTCCTACCAGGCGGTGTCGGGCGCCGGCGTGGTGGGCCCCGCGCGGCTCTACGACGAGGTCGAGGCGCTGGCCGGTGACCGCTCGGTCGGCCAGGCGTCCGGTGACGTGCGCAAGGCGCTGGCCAACAAGCAGTTGCCCGACGACTCGCCGTTCCCCGCGCCGATCGCCTTCAACGTGGTGCCGTGGGCCGGCTCCTACAAGGACGGCGGCTGGGCCTCCGAAGAGCTCAAGCTCCGCAACGAGTCCCGCAAGATCCTCGGCATCCCCGATCTGAAGGTCTCCGCGACCTGTGTACGGGTTCCGGTGGTCACCACCCATTCGCTGGCCGTGCACGCGCGCTTCGAGCGCGAGATCACGGTCGCCGACGCCCACCGCGTCCTTGAGGCGGCGCCGACGGTGGTCCTCATGGACGACCCGGCCAACGGGGTGTTCCCGACGCCTCTGGAGGTCGTGGGCAACGACCCGACCTACGTGGGCCGTATCCGTCAGGCGATCGACTTCCCCAACACGCTCGACCTGTTCGTGTGCGGTGACAACCTGCGCAAGGGAGCGGCGCTCAACGCGGCGGAGATCGCCGAGCTGGTCGCTTCAGAGCTGTAACGGCCCTGGTGACGGACGCCGTGCGGGGGATTCTCGTGCGGCGTCCGTGGCTCTGTCACCGGAAGAGGATGTCCCAGTGGCTGCTCTCGTCGGCGAACGTCGTGCCCGAGGCTGACCGGTAGAGTCGCGCGCCGTCGCTGCGTACTCCGGCCTTTTGATGATTTTTGGTGATGTGTCGGTCGATGCAGGTGTTGTGGGAGATGTCGAGCTTGTAGCCGTTGCCGTGGCTGTACTGGCCCGGCGCGTGGCCCTCCTCCGTGCCGCCGGTGACCATGATCGGGCAGCCGCTGGCCTGCTTCAGCTCGATGACGCGGGCGATCGTCCCGGCCCGCACGGAGTCGAACGAGGTGCAGTGCCGCATGTGCTTGCTCGAACAGGCCCCCGTCGACTTCGTCCCCAGCCCCGCGTTCTTCAGCCAGCCGCTGGCGGTGCGGTGGGACATCTGCAGGGCCCCGAACCGGGGCATAACGCGGGAGAGATCGACCTGCGCGCGCTTGTGCGCCACGTATGGCCGCGATCGGGGCATCTTGGCCACCCCGATGTGCGCCGGACCGTTCTGGACGGCCTGTGCGTGCGTCTGGGGCCGCAGGCGGGTCGCACCCTCCTGGGCGTCGACGATCTCAGCCTGGGCCGTGTCCTCCTGGGCCGGGCGTGAACGCTCTTCCACGGCGTCTTCCTGCGACGGGCCGCGGTGGATCTCGTTCCAGGACTCGGGGGCGTTCCATGACCAGTCGTTTGTGAGACGCTCCGGAGCGTAGGCCAGGTCGGGGTCGAGCTCGTACACCTCGAAGAGTTCCGGACTCATGACCTCGTACGGGCCGCTCTCCGCCGGCTGCCCTTCGGGGTGGGCGGCGGCGGAGGCGGCCGAGGCCAAGACGATTATGGTGATCTCAATGCCGAGCAGTGCGACTACGATAGGGCGCACTGTTCCACGTATCCACATGTCGATGCCTTTTCGCGGAAATAGCCCTTCCGCCTGAAACGACAATCCCACCATTCACAGGAGATAACTCGTGCCGCGGGCGCAACTTTGCCTTGTGGCGGTGATCACCGTGCGGTCCTGTGACCTAACGAGGTTCGACGACGTAAAGTGACGAACGTGTCCGAAGCCCGAAACCGAGGATCGGAGAGCACCCGAGAGGTCATCGTCGAGACGGCCTTGCGACTGTTCAGGGAGCGCGGCTTCGACGCGACCACGATGCGCGCCATCGCGGCCGAGGCCGGGGTGTCCGTGGGTAACGCCTACTACTACTTCGAGGGTAAGGAGGCGTTGATCCAGGCGTACTACGACCGCGCCCAGGCCGAGCACGAGCAGGCCTGCAAAGAGTTCCTGGCCACGGAGGACGCGTTCGCGGCCAGGCTGAGCGGCGTGCTGCGCGAGTGGGTCCGGGTGTCCGAGCCGTACCACGAGTTCGCCGTGAAGTTCTACAAGCACGCGGCCGAGCCGACGAACCCGCTGAGCCCGTTCAGTGAACAGTCGTCCCCGGCGCGTGAGGCGAGCATCGCCATCTACCGCCAGGTCGTCGAGGGTTCGCGCGACCGCATGAACGCCGAGCTGCGCGAGGAGCTGCCCGAGCTGCTGTGGCTGCTGTCGATGGGCATGGTGCTGTTCTGGGTGCACGACACCTCGCCGGGCTGCGCGCGTACGTACCGGCTGATCGAGGTGACGGTGCCGCTGGTCGACCGGCTGGTCGGGCTGTCCCACCTGCCGGGGCTGCGGGGGATCACGAAGGACTTCATCGCCGCCGTCCACGAGCTGCGCGCATGAACCCCTGGGCCCGTTTCAATTAGGGACTGGGGAGCATACCGAGCGGTTGGTACGGTGGGGCGCATGACCTACAAGTGGGGGATGACGATCCCCTTCTACGACCGCCCGCTGTCGAGGTCGCGGGAGTTGATCGCGCGATTGCCCGAGCTCGGCTACACAGACGCGTGGTCGGCCGAGGTCAACGGCGCCGACGGGTTCACGCCGCTGGCCCTGGCCTCCGAATGGGCGCCGGGGATCAGGCTGGGCAGCGCCATCGTGCCGGTGTCGACGCGCGGCCCCGGACTGCTGGCGATGTCCGCGGCCACGCTGGCCGACCTGGCGCCCGAGCGGTTCGTGCTGGGCATCGGCGCGTCGTCCCCGGCGATCGTCGAGCGGTGGAACGCCGGGCATTTCGACAGACCGTACGCCCGCACCCGCGACACGCTGCGCTTCCTGAAGAAGGCGCTGGCGGGGGAGAAGGTCTCGGAGATGTACGAGACGTTCGCCGTCAAGGGGTTCAAGCTGGAACGGGCCCCCGAGATCCCGCCGAAGATCGTGCTGGCGGCCCTGCGGCCAGGGATGCTCCGCCTGGCCGCCGCGGAGGCCGACGGGGCGATCACGAACTGGCTCTCGCCCGACGACGTCCGGCAGGTGCGCGCCGTGATCGGCCCTGACACCGAGCTGATCGCCCGCCTGTTCGTCTGCGTGAGCGAGGACGCCGAAAAAGCACGCGAACTGGGCAGGCGGCTGCTGGCCGGCTACCTGACGGTCCCGGTGTACGCCGCCTTCCACGACTGGCTCGGCCGCGGCGAGGCGCTGCGCCCCATGCACGAGGCGTGGGCCGCCGGCGACCGGCAGGCGGCGCTCAAGGCCATCCCGGATGAGGTGGTCGACGCGCTGATCGTGCACGGCGACGCGGCCACCTGCCGCGCCAGGATCCGCCAGTACGTGGACAACGGGCTCGACACCCCCGTGCTCGCCCCCATCCCGGGCGGGGACCTGTCCATCGAGCAGGCCGTGCGGGAGCTGGCCCCCCAAGGGTAGGTGGCGGCGCAGCGCGAACGCGCCAGGCCGTGATCGCCAGGAACTCCTCACCCTCAAGTCGCGTTATGTCGTGAGAGTCGAGGGTAAAGGGGGATCATGATGGCTAAGGCAGCACGGGCAGCGGCGGCGTGGCGCACATATCGCGAGGTGACCAAGCCCGGATCACCCGGCCTGATGACCAGGGCGCGGGCCATCCCCCGCATGGTCGGCTCGGTCATGCGCGGCCGCTACCCGGGCCTGGGCAAGGGGAAGCTGGCCCTGATGGGCATGGGGGTCGTCTACATCATCTCGCCCATCGACGCGATCCCCGACTTCCTCACGCTGATCGGCGTCGCCGACGACTTCGGCGTGTTCCTGTCGCTCATGGCCGCGCTGCTCGGCGAGAGCGGACGCTTCGTCGAGCACGAACGGTCGATCATCCAGGGCCGTCTCGAAGGACTCGAAGGCCAGACCTAGATCTCCTCCATCCGCAGCCAGGCGCGTGAGGGCAGCGGGTGGCCGAACAGGCGGGCCGCGTTGCCGTAGGCGACTCTGGCGATGTCGGCGGGCGGGAGCGTGCCGAGGTTGCGCGCCACGGACTTCTGGGTGTCGGGCCAGGTCGAGTCGGCGTGCGGGTAGCCGCTTTCCTGCAGCACGTGGTCGAGGCCGACCGCGAGCCGCACGCCCGACAGCGCGTGGTCGTCGAGCGTGCCGAAGAAGAAGTTGCGGCGCAGCACCTCGCTCGGCTTGAGCCCGCCCTCCCACGACGCCTCGCCGCCCACCGAGTGGTCGAGGGCGTAGTCGGCGCGCTCGGCCAGCATCGGCAGCCAGCCCACGCCGCCCTCGACGATGAGGATGCGCAGCGAGGGGAAGCGCAGCGGCAGCCCGGACCAGAGCCAGTCGGCGCAGGCGAACATGGCGCTGGTCGGCATCAGCGTGGTGATGGCCTCGATGGGGGTGTCGGGCGAGGGCACGGGCGACCAGGAGGAGTCGCCGTTGTGCAGGCAGACGACGGTGCCGGTCTCTTCGCAGGCGGCGAAGAACGGGTCCCAGTGGCCGGAGTGGATCGATGGCAGCCGCAGCCGGGTCGGGAACTCGGGGAAGACGACGGCCTTGAAGCCCCTGGCGGCGTTGGCGCGGATCTCTTTGGCGGCCACGTCGGGGTCGGGCAGCCACGGGAGCTGCAGGCCGATGATCCGCTCGGGGTAGGTGCCGGCCCAGACGTCGATGTGCCAGTCGTTCCAGGCCCGCACCAGGGCCAGGCCGAGTTCTTGGTCGCGGGTCCTGGCGAACGGCATGCCCGACTGCCCGGCCAGCATGCCGGGGAAGCAGAGCGCGGCCCAGATGCCGGCCACGTCCATGTCCTGGATGCGGGCCTCGATGTCGTGGCAGCCGGGGCGCATGTGCTCGAACCTGACGGGATCGAGCGTCCACTGCTCGCGCGGCAGCCCCGCGCCGACGTCGATGCCGGCGCATGGATATGTGGCGCCGCCGTAGCGCCACACCTGGTGACCGGCCTCCGTCTCCACGACCTTGGGCGCGACGTCGTTGTACTTCTCCGGCAACCGGCCTTCGAACAGGTCGGGAGGCTCGATCAGGTGATCGTCGGCGGAGATGATCACGTAGTCGCGCCGCCTCGGGTCAGGGTCGGGGAGCAGCGGCGTAGTCACGCACGTAACCGTACGACGGCGGGATAACGTCGAACAAGCTGCGACGTATCCGTTGGGTATCCGAGACCGGATATGAGCGATTTTTGACCCGGGACCGCCGGGAGGGGGTGGGCGGGCGATCCCGGGAGAGAGAAGCCACCCAACTACCCCTCGGCGTCCGGTTCAGTCAGCAAGTGCTCCCGCAGTTCGTCGATCGTGGCGGGGGTGACTCGCAGGACGTTCGTGACATATCTCTCGATCGAGCCGTGCAGCGCGTTCATGTCGGCGAGGAAGAGGCGCATGGTCTCGGCGGGCGCCAGGCCGAAGCCCGCCCACATGGGCGCGTCGGGATGCCTCTCGCGCCAGTCGGTCATGAAGCGCTCGGTGGCCAGCCCGGTGAGCGCGTAGTCGGCCACGATGTCGTCCTCGGCCACGCCCGCCAGCGACAGGACCATCGCGGCGAGTATCCCGGTGCGGTCCTTGCCCGCGGCGCAGTGGATGACCACGGGGGCGCTGTCGGCCCGCGCGATCGTCTCCAGGGCGGTCCTGAGGTTGCCGATGCCGTCCTCGGTGACTTCGAGGTAGCGGTCGGCCAGGTAGCGGGCGACGCCGGTCTCCTCGCGGTAGACGGAGATGTTCCAGCGGCGGCCCTCGATGGGGAGGTTGCGGTAGTGCTGGCCCTCGGACTCCGGTACGCGCCCCGACTTCTCGACCTCGGACGGGTGCCGCAGGTCGATGACGGTACGCACACGCAGCGCCCGGAAGGTCGTCAGGTCGTCTCCGGCCAGCCAGCCCAGGGAGTCGGCCCGGTAGAGCCGCTGCCACTGGATGGAGCGCCCGTTCTCGGTGGCATATCCACCTATGTCGCGAAAGTTGCAGAGATTGGCGAACTTGATGTGGCGGATCACCCACAACACCCTAAGTGGTGGCGGTCTCGGTCTCCGGGGCCTTGGACGTCTCCGAGGAGCGCCGTTCGGCCACCTCGCGCCGGATCAGCAGGATCCACCCGCCGACGGCGATCCCGATGAACAGCCACCACTGCACCCCGTAGGCCAGGTTGAGGCCGCCTCCTGCGCCCACGTCGGGCGCGGGCACCGGCGCGGGCGCCGCGGCGGGCTTGGGCTGCTGCTCCGTCAGCTCGACGTACCCGCCGACGAGCTTGTACGGCAGCCCCTGACCGATCTTGTCGGAGTTGATCAGCAGGACCTGCCCCGGCGGCAGCCCGGAACGTTCGCGGATGCCGCTGGACTCCTCGCTCTCGCTCAGCCGTAGCCGCCCGGTGACAGTTACCTGCCCGGTGGACGGAGGGGGCACCTCGGGCGGGGAGTCGGCGGTGGCGCCCGCCTTGACCCAGCCCCGGTTCACGATCACCGCCGTGCCCGAGCCGGTGACGAGGGGGGTCAGCACGTAGTAGCCGGGGTGGCCCTCCTGCGGGCGCCTGCGGACGAGCAGGGCGTGGGACGGGTCGTACGTGCCGGAGACCGTGACGCTTTTGAACCGGTCGTCCGCGCGCACCGGCCGCCCGGGGGCCGCCAGCCGATCGAGCGGCACCGCCGCGCTCTCGATGTTGGCCGTGACCCGCTCGCTGTTGGCCGAGCGCTCCTCGAACCGCCCGAACTGCCACTGCCCGAGCAACACGAAGGCGGGGATGACCAGCAGCACCACCACGTGCAGCGTGAGCCATCGAGGCGTCAGCAGGAACCGGTACACGCCTTCAAGGGTAGGCACCGGCAGGGGTGCCCCTTCACCCGCCCAGGGCGCTCCTGAGTTCGGCGCCGGAGCCCGGCACGGGAGTCACCTCGCGCGGGCCGCTCACCCCGTGGCCGTCCGCGCAGCGGAAGTGCTGCTCGATGGGGGCGCCGCAGCCTCGGTGGGTCAGCAGCACGGGCGGTCCTTCGTCGTCGGCCAGGTATTTGTCGCCCCAGTGCATGAGCGCGACCAGCAGGGGATACAGGTCGCGGCCCTTGTCGGTGAGCCGGTATTCGTCGCGCTGCCGCTGCCCGGGCTCGCGGTAGGGCTCCTTGCGCAGCAGGCCCTCGTCGACCAGGCGGGCCAGGCGGGCGCTGAGCACCTGGCGGGGGGCGCCGGTGTTGGCCTGCATGTCGGCGAAGCGCCGCACGCCGCTGAACGCCTCGCGCAGCACCAGGAAGGTCCACTTCTCCCCGACGATGTCCAGGGTGCGCTCGATCGAGCAGTTCACCCGGAAGGGAACGTTCATCTCTGCATTATATCTGAGTTCAATTGACAGACTCAGCCTTGACGGGCACGCTGAGTCTATGCATGGAACTCAGATCCGCCCGGCTCGTCCAGACGACGAGGAACGGATCAGACGCTTCCTTGCGGGGCTCTCACCGCACACGCGGACGCTCCGCTTCTTCACCGGAGTCGGCACGCCGGGCGCCGCTCTGGTACACGCCCTGATCGCGCTGGACGAGCGCCGCGACGCCCTTGTGTCGATCACCGAGCGCGGCGAGATCGTCGCCCACGCCATGAGCTTCCGGGGAAGCTGCGCCGACGTGGAGATCGCCGTCGTCGTGACCGACCGGTGGCAGGGCTTCGGGCTGGGGCCGAGACTGGTCGACGCGTTGCTGCTGCGGGCCTCGGCCAAGGGCGCGAAGACCGTGGGCATGGACGTTCTGGGCGAGAACCGCCGGGTGCTCAGGCTCATCCGCCGGTTGTGGCCGGACGCCGAGATGAAGGTCGCTTCCGGATCGGTCGAGGTGACCGCTACGATCGATCGGGCCGGCCTATTTGCGGAACAACGTTCTGGTGGCACACCATTGACAACGTGAAGAGTGTCAAGAACGGACGCGACGGCCGGACCCGCATCATCGAGGGCGCTCTCCGCCGCTTCAGCCAGGACGGGGTGTCGGCCACCACGCTGGCCAGCCTCCGCGAGGAGAGCGGCGTCAGCGTCGGAAGCTTCTACCACCACTTCGCCAGCAAAGAGCACGTCTTCGGCGTGCTGTACGGCGAGATACTCGACGCCTACCAAGAGGCGTTCCTCGCCGAACTGACGAGCCGCAAGGAGGCCCGCGACGGCATCGAGGCGGTCGTGGCCTTCCACATGCGGTGGGCCGGCGAGCACCCCGAGCGGGCCAGGCTGCTGGTCAGCGAGCGCCCGCCGCGCAAGCACGAGCCGGGCGGCGCCGAGGTGGCCGAGTCGCGGCGTGCCTTCTTCCGCGAGGTCTCCGACTGGTGGCGTCCGCACATGAAGGACGGCCAGCTCCAGCCGGTCCACGCCACCATGTGCTACGTGTTGTGGCTGGGGCCCGCGCAGGAGATGTGCCGGCTGTGGTTCGCGGGCGCGCACACCCCCACCGACGAAGAGATCAAGGGCCTGGGCGAGGCCGCCTGGCAGAGCCTGCGCCAGCGCTCCTGAACGGGGAGCGATGATCCGACCACCAAGCGTGGTGTTATTGTCCACATGTGAGACGACCTCGGGCATTGGTACTGCCTACCTTGCCGGACAGCGCGCTCGCCCGTCTGAGTGAAATCGCCGACCTGGCCGAGGTTTCCGCGCGGCCGAGCCTCGGCTTCACCGATGACCAACTCGCCGACCTGGTCATCGAGACCGGCGCGACCGTCCTCATCACCGACGGAGACCAGGTCCGCACGTCGGTGCTCGGGCTGCCGCTGGACATCGTGGCCATCATGGGCCCGCCCACGAGCGTGGACCTGGCGCTGGCCGCCGAGCGCGGCGTGACCGTCCTGCACGCCGCCGCCCGCGACCCCGAGGCGGTCGCCGAACTGACGCTCGCGCTGATGTTCGCCGTGAGCAGGAACATCGTCGCCGCCGACCGCGAGGTGCGCCGCGGCCGCGTCTACCGCAGCCGGGTGCCGCCGGCGCATCGCCACCGGGGCAGGCGCCTGGCCGGCCGCACGTTCGGCATCGTGGGCCTGGGCCGTGTCGGCCGGGCCATGCGCTGGCGCTGCGAAGGGCTCGGCATGCGGGTGATCGCCAGCGACCCGCTCGTGCCCGAGGCCACGCACACCCTGCCGGCGCTCCTGGCGGAGGCGGACGTCGTGTCCCTGCACGTGCCGCTGACCGAGGAGACCAGGGGGTTGTTCGGCTACGCCGAGTTCCGCGCGATGCGGCCGGGATCGATCTACCTCAACACCTCACGCGGGGGCCTGCACGACCTGAAGGCGCTGGTCGACGCGTTGCGCTGGGGCCAGGTGGGCGGGGCGGGGCTCGACCACTTCGAGGGCGAGTGGCTCGATCCCGCCCATCCCCTGACGGCCCTGCCCAACGTGGTGCTCACCCCCCGCCTCGGCGACGCCACGGGGGAGAGCCATGAGGAGCTGGCAGAGGCGCTGGTGGAGGACATCGCGCGGCTGCTGCGCGGGGAGGAGCCCACGCACGCGCACGCGCACGCCTGACCCCCTACGCCGGCTGCCGCAGCCGGGTCATCACCTGCCAGCACGCCCGGTCGAGCGAGATGTCCAGCCGCAGGTCGCCACGGTGCCTGCGCAGGCCGGGCACCCGCAGCAGGGCGTCGAACCTGCCGGCGTGCGGATAGCCGAACCCCAGCTCACCCGGCAGCACCCGCAGGTCGTCGCGGTTGCCGCAGCGCGGGCACGTCCATGAGACCAGGTCGAGGCCGCGGTTGTAGTCGGAGCAGGCGCTGAAGTATTCGTCGGGTCCGAATCGGGACTCGCAAGCCAAGCAGGGGATCAGCATGGGTCCGCTCCTCGGGACAGAGTGATGCCACACCTAGAGATATCGCGCGAGTCTTGTACAACGCTTGCAGAATGCTTGGACGCTTACGTAACAGTATGACCACTGACCGTATCGGATCTTGCGTGGATGCCCGCGGTGAAAGGATGGGCTCTGTGGAACGACTGCGCCATCACCTTCTGGAGACCGGCTACACCATCGACGGCGTTCGCGAGCGGCTGGGCGGTGTGGCCGCCTCGGCCCTGGCCCGGGAAGAGCTGGTGCCCGCCCTGCGGGCGACCGCCGACGGAGATCCGCTGGCCGCGTTGATCAGGTTGTGGTGGCTCGGCGTCCCCGTCCCGGCGAAGCGGCTCGCGCCGGAGGTCGTCGAGTCGGGGCTGGTCGAGAGGGAGGGCGACCAGGTCAGGGCGACCGTGCACCTGCAGCCGTGGGAGACGGGCGGCTACCTCGTCTCCGACCGCAAGGTGCGTCCCGGCGACCCGGCGCTGCGGCCCGACCACGTGGTGGGCGCCGGCGGCGCGTCGGCCAACCTGGCCCAGCTCGTCACCAGGAGACCGGTCGGGCGCGCGCTCGACCTCGGCACCGGATGCGGCGTCCAGGTGCTGCACCTGGCGGGGCGGGCCGAGCACATCACGGCCACCGACCTCAACGGGCGCGCCCTGGAACTGGCCGAGCTGAGCTGGCGGCTGTCCGGGATCGAGGGGGTCGAGCGCCGCACCGGCTCGATGTTCGAGCCGGTCGAGGACGAGGTGTTCGACCTGATCGTGAGCAACCCGCCGTTCGTCATCGCGCCCGAGCACGGGCTGACCTACCGCGAGGCCGGCGGCGACGGCTTCTGCCGCGACCTGGTCCGCCGCACGCCCCGCCACCTCGCTCCGGACGGCCAGGCCCACTTCCTGGCCAACTGGCTGCACGTCGAGGGCGAGGACTGGCACGAGCGCGTCGGCGGCTGGCTGCGCGAGAGCGGCTGCGACGGCTGGGTGGTCCAGCGCGACGTGCAGGACCCCGCCGAGTACGTCGAGCTGTGGCTCAGGGACGCGGCCGAGCAGGGCACGCCCGGCTACGCCGAGCACTACGACCGCTGGCTGGCCTGGTTCGACGAGCGGAAGGTCGAGGGCGTCGGGTTCGGCTGGATCAGCATGCGCAACTCCGGCACGCTCGACCCGGTCGTCCGCGTCGAGCACCTCGACCACCAGGTCATGCTCCCTGTCGGCGACTACGTCGACTCCGTGCTGGACGCCATCGCCGCCGCGCACCGCACGCAGGGCCTGGAGTCGGCGCTGCTGCGCACGTCCGACGGCCTGCTCGACGAGCGCATCGGCCTGCCGGGCGCGGAGGACCCGATGCGCATCGTGCTGCGGCAGACGCAGGGGCTGCGCCGCAGCAGGGAGGTCGGCACGATCGAGGCCGCGCTGGCCGGCGTGTGCGACGGCGAGCTGGCGCTCGGCCCGCTGCTCAACGTCATCGCCGAGCTGGTCGGAGACGGCGAGATCCCCGACGCCGACGCGGTCAGGCCCCTCATCGCCGAGGGCTACTTCCTGCTTTAATCGGCCGTTGATCCGACGTTGACCCCCCAGGTGCAGGCTCACTGCCAGGACACGGACCTGGGGGGTTCGAGGGCCGTGTCAGGTCCGGCCGGTCGTCTTAGTGAGGCGGCTAGCCGCCGCGCGGAGCATCCGGATGACCGGGCCCCCTAGCGACGCGTGGCGGCGAAGGATGGCCGGCCGGGCTGAACAACCACCGAAACGAAAAGTTCGTTAGGACAGGCCTTGATCAACCATGTGTGGATGACACGTCTGGACGACGAGCTGTACTCAGGACTCGACGACGGAATCGGTGACGGCGACGGTGTCGAGCAGAGCCTTGAGATCGCCCGCCTCCGGAGCGCCGAGCCGCGAGAAGATGTCGAAGGCCTGCCGTAGACAGTCGAGGCTCCCGGTCGTGCTGCCGAGACCGCGCAGCGCCTTGCCGAGGACGGTGAGCGAGAGCGCCTCCCCGTAGGGATGGCCGATCTCCCGCGAGACCACCAGGGCCTGCTCCGCGTGGCGGACGGCGTCCGGATACCGCTCGGCGGCGATGAACGTCTCGGCCAGCCGCGAGCACACCCGCTGCTCCCAGACCCGCTGCTTGCTGGCGCGGAAGAAGGCCAGGCACTCGGCGTGGTGGTGGACGGCCTCGGTCAGCCGGCCGACCCGCGACAGGACGATGCCGAGGTGGTAGCGGGCACGGGCGGTGCCGGCGCCGCTGCCGATCTCGGTGAAGATGGCCAGGCCCTTCTCCGCGGCGGCGATCGCGTCCTCGGGACGGTTCAGGCCCAGGTGGTCGCGGGCGGAGTAGCTCAGGACCAGGGCCTCGCCGGCCGGCACGCCGTTCTCGCGGTAGAAGCGCATCGCCGCCTCGAACAGGGACAGGGCCTCGGTGTGGCGGCGCTGCCTGCCGACGACGACGGCCAGGGCGTTCAGCACCTCGCCCGTGACGATCTTCTCGCCTCGGGCCGTGGACAGCTCGTGCACGATCCTGAACTGCTCCTCGGCCTCCTTCAGCCGGTTGCCGGCGAACAGCACCCGGCCGAGCACGTAACGCGCCCGCAGCTCGCCGGCCTGGTCGGTGAGGGTTTGCGCGGCGGCGAGCACGGCGCGGGTGCTCTGGTCGAACTCGCGTGTGTGCGTGCCGGACTCCAGCAGCGGCTCCATCGCCACCAGCAGGTCGCCCGCGGGCAGGAGCTGCTCGCCGGCGCGGGCGGCCGCGGCGGCCTGGTTGATGGTGGCGAACAGCGAGTCGCCTTCGGCGATCAGCCAGGCCACGGCCTCGTCGACGGTGGTGAACGCCCGGCCGCTGCCGACCACCACGAGGTTGGCCGGGATCATGCTGCCCTCGTAGGCCAGCATGTGGGCGGACTGGGCCGAGGCCAGGTAGAAGCCGAGCAGCCGGCGCAGCGCCAGCGTCCTGGCCTGGGGGCGCTCGGTCTTGTCGAGCTCGCGCCGGGCGAACAGCCTGAGCAGGTCGTGGAAGCGGTAGCGGCCGGGCGCGGGCGCCTCCAGCAGGCTGGCGTCCACCAGCGACTCCAGCACTTCCTCTGCCTCGAACGTGCTCATCGACAACACCGCGGCCGCGGCGCCGGAGGAGATGTCGGGGCCGTTGGGCAGCGAAAGCAGCCGGAACGCGCGGGCCTGGGCGGCTTCGAGCTGGCCGTACCCGAGCGCGAACGTGGCCTCGACGGCCAGGTTGCCCACGCGCAGCTCGTCGAGGCGGCGTTGCTCGTCGGCCAGCCTGGGCACCAGCGAGGCGACCGTCCATGAGGGGCGCGCGGCGAGCCTGGCCGCCACGATCCTGACCGCCAGCGGCAGGAACCCGCACGCGGCCACCACGTCCATGGCCGCGCCGTGCTCGGCCGAGACGCGCTCGGCCCCGGCCACCGTGGAGAACAGCGACAGGGCCTCGTCGGGCTCCATGACGTCGAGGTCGATCAGCTTGGCCGAGGGCAGGTCGGCCAGCTTGACCCGGCTGGTCACGATGGCCGCGCAGCCGGGCGAGCCCGGCAGCAGCGGGCTGACCTGCTCGGCGTCGCGGGCGTTGTCGAGAAGCACGAGGATGCGGCGCTCGGCCAGGATGGACCGGTAGAGCGCGGAACGTTCCGCCAACCCCTCGGGAATGACGTCAGGCGGGATGCCGAGCGCGCGCAGGAACCCGCCGAGCGCCGACTCGGGCGCGGTCGCCTCGTCGCTGTAGCCGCGCAGGTCGGCGTAGAGCTGGCCGTCGGGGAAGACCTCGTCGACGAGGTGGGCCACGTGCACGGCCAGCGCGGTCTTGCCGACGCCGCCGATGCCGGAGATGGCGGCCACCAGGACACCCTCGGATGACGACTGGGCCGACAGCAGCGTGCGCAGGCGTCCGGACACCTCCTTGCGGCCGGTGAAGTCGCCGGCGGCGGCCGGGAGCTGCGCCGGGCGCGGCAGCTCCCGCGCGGGCTGCTGCGGGGGCTCCTCCTCGTCGGGCTCGTCGGCGGGCGCCTCGCCGGCGGCCAGTGTGGGGTCGGCGGCCAGGATGCGCTGGTGCAGCGCGGTCAGCTCGGGGCCGGGCTCGATGCCGAGCTCGTCGATGAGCGCCTCGCGGGTCTCGGTGAAGACGTTGAGCGCGTCGCCCTGACGGCCGCACCTGTACAGGGCGAGCATGAGCTGGGCGCGCAGCCGTTCGCGCAGGGGGTGGTCGGCGGTCAGCGCGACGAGCTCGGAGACGACCTTGGCGTGGTTGCCCAGCTCAAGGTCCACGTCCATGAGGGTCTCGACGACGCTGATGCGCCGCTCGATGAGGCGGTCGCGCTGGTGCTCGGCGTAGGGCCCGACGGTGCCGGCCAGCGGCTCGCCCTCGAACAGCGACAGCGCGCCCCGCAGGGCCCTGGCGGACTCGGCCAGCCGGCCCGCCTTGCGCGCGGACTCGGCCCCGTTGATGCCGCGCTCGAAGCGGCCCAGGTCGAGGGAGTCTTCCGGGAGGCGCAGGGCGTAGCCCCGGCCGATGGAGGTCAGCAGCTCCGGGCGGGAGCGCGCGGGCCGGTCCGGCTCCAGCACCGTGCGGAGCCTGGAGACGTAGGTGCGCAGCGCGCCCAGGGCACGCGGCGGCGCTTCCTCGCCCCAGACCGCGTCGATCATCTCGTTGGGGGTGACCGCGTGGCCCTCACGCAGGAGCAGCATGCCGAGAATGGAACGCTGCAGAGGGGTGCCCAGGTCCAGCTCCTGGCCATCACGCCACGCGCGGACAGGACCGAGCACGGCGAACCGCAGTCCGCCTTCGACGCTCTGACCAGCCATGCCGTCTGTCTCCAAGCCAATGGAACGATTTGTTACCAAATAATAGATCTGCGGTTGCTCATCACCTAGATGCGGGCTGATCGTTAACTGACTCGTTGATCCGCCTTTAATCGAGTGTTGAGCGCGCCCCTGGATGCTGAAGGTCCGGCTAGGCATGACTCATCACGCGGGGGCGTGTCATGTAGAGCGCGTGTAGACAGGAAAAAATACAGGCCCCGCCCAACTTTCTGGGCGGGGCCATTCGGGTGGACGGGTTCTCAGGCTGCCTCGACCAGTCCGAGCCTCATGACCAGGCGTTCCCGCACGGCCGGCCATTCGGAGTTCAGGATCGAGTAGAACGCGGTATCTCGGACCGTGTTGTCGGCGCCTCGGCTATCCGCTCGCCGCACCCCGTCGAAGGTTGCGCCGAGGGCCTCGATGGCGGCCCGGGATCTGGTGTTGCGTACGTCTGCCTTCAGGGTGATGCGGTGGACGTTCCACGTCTCGAAGGCGTGCGAGAGCATCAGGAACTTGCTCTCCCGGTTGACACCCGTGCCCTGGGCGCCTGCGCCCAGCCAGGTGTAACCGATGTCGGCCACGGACGGAGTCTCGCCCACCGCGCCACGTGTACCCGGAGGCCAGGGCATGGGGCCCTGCCAGTACTCCAGGTGCATGAGACGGGTGGCACCGACCACGCGGTCGGTGTTCAGCCACCGGATGGCGAAGGGCATAGTGCGGCCCTCCGCCTGCTCAGCCATGGCGGCCTCCACGTAGGAGACAACCTCGTCCCGGCCATTCGGGACGCGAGTGAAGCCATAGGTGGAGCGGTCTTCACTCGCCGCGGCGGTCAGGTCATCGACCGCCGCGAGGCTGAGAGGTTCCAGGCGCACGGAGCGCCCGGACAGGGTGACAAGAGCGGGCATGTGCACATGATGGAGGGAACGGACCGCGCTCGTAACCATGCTGTTAGGAAGATCTTTTATGGGTTTCGGCGAACAGGGTGTTTTCGCAGGTCAGATGCCCCTTTTGGGGGTCGTTGCACTGGCCCTTGGGAAAAGATTCGCCTAACCGTGACATGGTGCTGGGATGCGCGCGGGACGGCGTTCACGTGCCGTGTCGTGGGGCACCAAGGACAGCCCCTTCAATCCCATCGACAGGTAGTCCAGATTGGCCGCGATCCAAGGAAGCCGCAGGGGGTCGGGGCTGCTCAGAGCGGTCAGCCGCTCTTCGGTGGTCTCGCCGTAGAGCAGGCTCACCGCCACGCGCACGCGCGCCGCCGCCGGGTCGTCGCCGAAGGCGTGCCCGGGCAGGACGCCGATGCCGTGCTCCTCCAGCAGGAGTTTGGTGATCTCGGCGGCGCCTCCGCGCCGCAGGTGGCTCAGGTCGGGGTAGAGGTAGAAGCCGCCCTGCGGAGGCGACACCTGGGCGCCGGCCTCCACGAACCGGTCATAGACCGCTCCCGCCACCAAGCTGTGCAGGCGGCGGCTGCTGACGATGCGTGCGAGCAGTTCGCCCGGCTCTCCGAAGGCGTAGGCCGCGGCCTCCTGCACCGGCGCCGCGGGGGCCGACCAGATCTCGCTGGCCACCGCGAGCAGCCGCCTGAGCAGCGTGTGGCCGCCCTCGGGCAGCCTGGCCACGCCGATCCGCCAGCCACCGAGTGCCAGGTTCTTGCTCAGCCCGGTCGTGACGATCGTGCGCTCGGGCGCGAGGTCGGCCGGCGAGGTGTAGGGCAGGGCAGGGTCGTGCATCAGGTCGCGGTAGATCTCGTCCGAGATGATCATCAGGTCGAGTTCGCGGGCGACCTGCACCAGCCGGCTGATGGTCGCCGGCGTGGCGAGCCTGCCGCTGGGGTTGTCGGGCAGCGTCACGAGCACCGAGCGCACGGTCCTGCCCGCGGCCCTGGCCATGCGCACCTGCGCGGCCACGAGGTCGGGGTCGGGCGCGCCGCCCTCTCCTGGCGGTGCGGGCACCAGGATGGGACGGGAGCCGACCAGGTCGGCCTGGGCCGCGTAGCTGACCCAGCTCGGCATGGGCAGGACGACGTCTCCGCCGATCGCCAGGAGCAGCCCGTACAGCAGGGACTTGCTGCCGGGGCCGCAGACGACGAGTTCGGGGTCGGTGGCGAGTCCTCGTCGTGTCCAGTAGCCGGCGGCCGCGCTCCGCAACGCGGAGGTCCCCGCGACCGGTCCGTAGCCGTTGCGTTCCGACGCGGCCGCGAGCTTGTCGCGCAGTGCCGGGTGGACGGGCAACCCTGCCTCGCCGAAGGCCAGATTCAGCACGCGTTCCCCGGCGAGCCGTCTTCGTTCGATGTCCTCGTTCGCCGCCAGGGTGGCTGACAGGGTGATGGTCATGTTTGTCACGTTCCCAGGGTGGTTGGATGAAGGCATCAGCACAAGCGAGGCTTTTTGTGGGTAGGCATAAGGAAGACTGATGCTTGATTTGCGGCGTTTGGTGGTGATCTGCGAGTTCGCTCGTCGAGGCAGCATCGTGGCGACGGCAGAGTCACTCGGTTACAGTCCGTCGGCGGTATCGCAACAACTGGTCGCGCTCGAACGCGAAACCGGCACGGCTCTCATCGACAGGACCGCGCGCAGCGCCGAGCTGACCGACGCGGGGCGCCGGCTGGTCGCGCACGCCGAACGCATCCTGTCGATGGTCGAGGAGGCCGAGTCCGACCTGTCCGCGCAGGCGGGCACCCCGTCGGGCCGGGTCGTGGTCACCGCGTTCCCGACGGCGGCGGTGGCGTTCGCGCCGGCACTGGCGCGCTCGCTGCGCCGTCACACCGAGCTGACCCTCAGACTCGGGCAGAGCAGGTCGGGCCGGGGCATGCGCGAGGTGCAGTCGGGGGAGGTGGACATCGCGCTCGTGGACGACTGGTACGGGCGGGTGCGCGACAGCGAGAACCTGCGGGTCTTCACGCTGCTGCGCGACCCCCTGGTGCTGGTCGTGCCGCGCAAACACCGGCTCGCCGACCCCGACGTGCCGGTGGACCTGCGCGAACTGCGCGACGAGCCGTGGATGGCGACGCCCGACGGCGAGCCGTCGCGGCTGGCGATGGACCGGCTGCTGGTGGACGTGGGCGGCACCAAGCCGACGCCCTGGGAGTTCGAGGGGCTGGGGACGATCCTGTCGCTCGTGGCCAAGGGCATCGGCATCGCGGCCGTCCCGGCGCTGGCGCTGGCGGCCGGGGTGCGCGGGCTGGCCGTGCGCCAGTTCCCCGGCAACCCGGTGGGGCGCGACGTGCACGCCGTCGCCCGAGGCTCCAGCGTGAACCGGCCGGCCGTTTCGGTGACGCTGCGGGCCATCCACGTGGCCGCCCGCTACATCGCCGCCGACCTCGATCCGGTACGCCCGGCCGAGCGGCCCAGCGACGACGAGGGCGACGCCGACGATCAGACCGGCGACCGGCGCGACAGGTCGGCCCGCGGCGCGATGGGCCGCGCGTTCGGCGAATGACCGCGCGCTGGTCTGCGGCGTGGTGGGCCGCCGGTCAGCGCGCGGCGTGATACGCCGAGGCGTTCGGCGAATGAGCGCCGGGTCTGGGGCGAATGGCGATAGCGTCTGCGTCCATGGCGCCGACGTACGAGATCGAGCAGCTCCTGCTCTCCCAGCCCAGCATCCGCACGGTCGCGGGCGTCGACGAGGTGGGCCGAGGCGCCTGGGCGGGGCCCGTGACGGTCTGCGCCGTCGTCACCGACCTGTCGGAGCCGCCATCAGGGCTGACCGACTCCAAGCAGCTCTCCGCCGCCAAACGCGAGTCGGTGGCGGACGAACTGGCCGGTTGGGCGGCCGGCGTCGGCTACGGCGAGGCCACCCACACCGAGATCGACGCGCTGGGCATGACCGAGGCGCTGCGCAGGGCCGCCCGCCGCGCGCTCGAAGCGCTTCCCGTGCGCCCCGACGCGGTGATCCTCGACGGCAAGCACGACTACATCGGCCCGCCGTGGCCGGTGCGCCTGGAGGTCAAGGGCGACGGCGCGAGCATCTCGGTCGCTGCCGCGTCCGTCCTGGCCAAGGTCAGGCGCGATGCCTACATGGGGACGATCGGCTGCGCGGAGTACGCCTTCGCCGAGAACGCCGGCTACCCCTCGCCCGTCCACCAGGAGGCCCTGGCCCGGCTGGGGCCCACGCCCCACCACCGGCTCTCGTGGTCCTACCTCGATGACCTGCCGCGGTGGCGCCACCTCAAGCAGCACCGCGATCCGCTGGTGGGCGAGGGGCAGGCCGCCCTGTTCGGCTAGGGACGTCATGCGCATCGGAATCTTCCTGATCGTGGCGCAGTTCCCCGGCCAGGACCCCGGGCGGCTGCTGGCCGAGGCCGTCGAACTGATCGTGGCGGCCGAGCGGGCGGGCTTCGACGACGCGTGGATCGCCGAGCACCACTTCATGTCCTACGGCGTCTGCCCGTCCGCCATCACCCTGGCGGCCGTCGCCGCGGGCAGGACCACGCGGATCGGGCTCGGCACGGCCGTGAGCGTGCTGTCCACCCACCATCCCGTCGCGCTGGCCGAGCAGGCCGCCATGCTCCACCACCTGTCGGGCGGGCGGTTCACGCTGGGGGTCGGCAGAGGCGGGCCGTGGGTGGACCTGGAGGTGTTCGGGACCGGGGCCGACCGGTTCGAACGCGGCTTCGGGGAGTCGCTCGACCTGCTGCTGACCGCCCTGTCGGCCGACCGGGTGGCCGCCGACGGCGAGTTCTTCCGTTTCAGGGAGGTACGGATGGTGCCGGCCGCCCGGATGCGGCCCGTGATCGCCTGCACCTCGGAGTCGAGCGTGGGGCTGGCGGCGGAGCGCGGGCTGCCGATGCTGCTCGGCATGCACATCGGCGACGCCGACAAGGCCGCCCTCGTCGCCGACTACGCGGCGCGCGGCGGGCCGGGGGACGCCGGGCACGTGGCGGCGGGGATCGGGTACGTGGCCGACTCGACGGCCGAGGCGGCGCGGGAGCTCAAGGAGTCGTTGCCCGCGTGGCTGGGGCCGGGGCTGGCGGGCTACGTGCCGGTGGACGACCGGGCGCGGCCGTCGCGCAGCATCCCTTCGTACGTGGACCTGCTGACGCGGATCCATCCGGTGGGGTCGCCCGAGCACTGCGCGCGGACGCTCTCACGCACCGCGGAACGCACCGGGATCGGGCACTTCATCCTGATGGTCGAAGGGCTGGGCGAGCACCGGCGGACCCTGGAGAACATCCGGCGGTTCGGGGCCGAAGTGCTGCCGCTGCTGCGCGGATGACCAGGCGGGCCGGGGCCGGCCCGCCTGGCGCGGGGTTCAGCAGTCCACCAGCTCCGGTTTCTGGTTGAGGATCTGGGCGCGCGGGGTGACGAAGTCAGCCAGCGCCTTCGAGGCCGTCGGGTCGAAGACGGCGACCCGGTGGCAGTTCTGGAAGGCCAGCCGCACACCGAAGTGACGCTCAAGCGCGCCGCGCATGGAGTCGCTCGCCAGGCAGCGCAGGAGCTGACCGCGGGCCTCTTCCGACGGCGGCGGCACCTGGTTGTCGGCGAACTCGGCCCCGGTGTGCTCACGCTCCTTGACCAGCTCGCTGATCAGTGACCACGCGTAGGGGAGTGAGTCGCGCACGCACGCGATGAAGGCGGCGTCGTCCACCTCACCCGCCCTGGCCTGGTCGAGCAGATCGTTCGGAACGGTCAGCGACATGCTGTCTCCTTTCGAATGGGGGGTCGAACCTGACGCTAGGTGGGAAATGCGGTGACGCTCCAGATACCGGGCGGCGACACTTCCTTGGTCATGCGGCCTCCTTCGTCGGCCTCATGATTCCTTGCTTACTGATGACCTCGACAAGCTCGGTCAAGGGCCATAGACGAACTCGGGGTCGATCTGGGCGGACAGGTCGACGCCGGTGCGCTTGTCGCCCCACGCGCGGGCGTTGCGCAGGTGGAACTCGGCGGTCTGGCGGCCAAAACGCTCCCAGTCCTTCTCCTGCTCGTCGACGGTCTTGCGGAGCACGGTCAGGGCGTCGGCGTTGGCCGGCTCCAGGGCGTCGAGCGTGAAGTGGAGGCCCTGCTCCATGGCGCGGACGGCCGCGGAGTGCTCCATCCAGGTGAGCAGGTCGTCACCCACGTGCTCGCGCAGGAAGTCGACGTCGGACGGGCCGTGGACCTTGTTGCCGACCACGGCGAGCGCGACGTCGTACTTGGCCGCATACTCGCGGTACTGCCGGTAGACGCTCACGCCCTGCCTGGTCGGCTCGGCGACGAGGAAGGTCAGGTCGAAGCGGGTGAACAGGCCGGAGGCGAAGGAGTCGGCCCCGGCCGTCATGTCGACCACGACGTACTCGCCGTGGCCGTCGATCAGGTGGTTGAGCAGCAGTTCCACCGCGCCGACCTTGGAGTGGTAGCAGGCCACGCCCAGGTCGTCCTCGCTGAACGGGCCGGTCGCCAGCAGGTGTACGCCGTCGGGCGTGGTCAGGCTCCACGGGTCGGCGGCCAGGTCGTCGACGCTCAGCAGCCTGGAGCCGCGGCCCGGCGGGGTCGTCTTGACCATGACGTCGGCGGAGGGGATGCGCGGGTTGGTGCCGCGCAGCCGGTCTTTGATCTTGGTGAGGTGGGCGCCGAGCGGCTCGGGCTGGCGGTCGAGGCCGAGCACGAGAGCCAGGTGCTGGTTGATGTCGGCGTCCATGGCGACCACCTGGCCGCCCTGGTTCGCCACGTGCCTGGCGAACAGCGCCGAGACCGTCGTCTTGCCGCTTCCGCCCTTTCCGACGAACGCCACTCTCACTGCGGACCCCCCGGTGAGTATGAAAATCGTTTCCATCTGGGACGGCCACCATCATGCCACACTCGGCGCATGCGTAATGACGAATTGGCGCACGCCGTGCGGCTGCGTGAAGAGGGCGATCGGGAAGAGGCCAGGAAACTGCTCGTGGACCTGGCGCGGCGGCATCCCGACGACGCCGAGGTGGCCTACCAGACGGGCTGGGTGCACGACGCGCTCGGGCTGGAGGCCGAGGCGGCGCCCCACTACGAACGGGCGCTGGCCGGTCGGGGGCTGGGCGCCGACGACCGGTTAGGGGCCTACACCAAGCTGGGCAGCACGTTCCGGGTGCTCGGGCGTTACGACGAGGCGCTGGAGACCCTCGCCAAGGGGCTGGCGGAGTTCCCCGGGGACGCGGGGCTGCGCACGTTCACGGCGATGGCCCTGTACAACGCCGGGCGCTCGCAGGAGGCGGTGTCGACGCTGCTCAAGGTGGTCGCCGAGTCCGACAAGGCCGGGGGCTACCGGCGGGCCATCGAGTACTACGCCGACCACCTCGACGAGAAGGTCTAGTGGCAGGTCGCGTCGAGGGCGACGGGGTCGTCCTGGCTCGCCGTGGGTGACGGCGAGTGTGCCGCCGGCCTGGCCGTCCGGTTCTCCTCAAGGGCCTCGGAGACCTTGCGGCGGATCAGGTACCAGTCGGGGGCGGCGGTGTTGATCAGCGGCGGCACGAAGCTGAGGCTGCGGATCCTGGCGTCCTTGACCTTCTGCGACAGGTCCACGACGGCCGGCAGCAGGTCCTGCGGGATGTCGGTGGAGATGGCCCGCTTCGTGGCCGCGGCCAGGCTCTCGAAGCTGTTGAGTACGGTCATCGGGTCGGCCTGCTTGGCGACGGCGTTCAACAGGCACTTCTGACGGCCCATGCGGACGTAGTCGTCGCTGTCGGTACGGGAGCGGCCGTACCACAGGGCCTCCTCGCCGGACAGCTTGCGGGTGCCGGCGGGGAGCAGGCCCTCGCGGGAGCGGCCGTACACGATGGGCTCCTTGACGGTGACCCGCACGCCGCCCATGGCGTCGATGATCTCCGCGAAGCCCTTCATGTCCACCATGGCGTAGTAGTTGACGGGGATGCCGAGGATGTCGCCGATCGTCTGCTTGATCAGGGCCGGGCCGCGCTTGCCGGTCTCGACGCCCGGGACCACCTCGGGGTGGTCCTCGGCGTACTGGAAGACCTCGTTGAGCAGGCCGGGGGTGTCGGGGCCCTCCCCGGTGAAGCCCCAGGGGAAGTGGTCCCTGGCGGGGCCCGCGGGGAACTGGACCTGCTCGAGGTTGCGCGGCAGGCCGAACAGGGTGGTCGCGCCGGTGTCGGTGTCCACGCTGGCCACAGTCATGCTGTCGGTGCGGACGCCGGGCCTGCTGGGCGCCGAGTCGCCGCCGATCAGCAGGAAGCTGACGCGCGTGGCGCCGTTCCAGGGGTCCTGGGCCATGATGGGCGCGTTGCCGGCCGAGGAGAACAGGGTGTTGACGACGTCGCGCGAGAGGTAGGCGAGCCTGGCGGCGTAGGCGGTGGGCGCCAGGACGAGGGCGCAGAGGGAGATCGTCAGCGACGTGGTCAGGACGCGGCCGACCACGTCGGAGCGCGGCGGGCGTACCAGGACGAAGGACCAGACGATCACGGCGGTCCAGGCGATCGCGATCACCGCCAGGCCGACGGTGAGCCCGGTCAGCCAGCGGGGCTGGACCGCGAGCGAGAGCAGTTTGGTGGTGAACGCGGTGAGCACAGTGAGCACACCCACGAGCATCAAGACATAGGCGGACATGAGCGCCAGGCCAGTCTTCTGACGGCCGGCGGCCAGGTGCGCGATCCCCCACAACAAGGCCGAGCCGAGCGTAAGCGCGATGCTCGTGCCCAGGCGAAATCGCCGCTCTTTGCCTATCATGCCTGGTCAAACCCCCATTGCGTGCCCATCTCAGCCACCTTAGTAATGCCTTGTGCGTGATTGACGGTGCAAAGGGAAGGGGTCACTCAATTCCCGGTCAAGACCATCTTGAGATATAACGTGAGTGTGAGCAAGCGACACGGTAGATACGGATTTGATGCCCCTTGGGCGCTCACCGGATTGGTGTTAGGGGCGATCCCGTTGCTGGCGCTGGCGGCGGCGTCCTTCGCCTCCGACATCCTGGCGGCGGGGATCGCGTTCCTGTTCGGCGGGCTCTACACGCTGACCAGCGCGGCCAGTTACCTCTACACGACGCGACGCGGCAAGTTCGCCGTCTGGACCGAGGAGTTCCAGCGGCTTGAGGGCGACGAGCGGCTGCTCGACCTCGGCTGCGGGCGCGGGGCGGTGCTCATGCTGGCCGCCAGGCGGCTGGAGAACGGCCGGGCGACCGGCATCGACCTGTGGCGCTCCAAGGACCAGTCGGGCAACGCGGAGCCGGCCGCCAGGGCCAACGCCGAGGCCGAAGGCGTCTCCGACCGGGTCGAGCTGGTCACGGGCGACCTTCGCGAGCTGCCGTTCGACGACGGCGCGTACGACGTCGTCGTGTCGAGCCAGGCCATCCACAACATCCCCGACGAGAAGGGGCGTACGCAGGCCGTGCGCGAGGCGCACCGGGTGCTGCGGCCCGGCGGGCTCATGCTGATCGCCGACTTCCAGCACACGTCCGCCTATGAGACGACGCTGCGCGAACTCGGCGTCGTGGACGTCCGGCTCCGCGACGCCGGCTGGCGCTTCTGGTACGGCGGCCCCTGGTTCAGGACGGGAATCATCGAGGCAAGGAAGCCCTCCGCGTAGTCATGACACCCTGGAAGGCGTGACCGAATCGCCGGGGAAGATTCTCTACGTCATCGTCTGCGCTGCGGGGCCCGCCGCGGAGGTCGGCCACCTCGTCGCGTCGGCGCAGGACGAGGGGTGGATCGTGCAGATCGTCGCCACGCCGTCGGCGCTCGACTTCATCGACGTGGCGGAGCTGGAACGGCGGACCGGGCGGCCGGTGCGCAGCTCCTACCGCAAGCCGTACGAGCCGAAGCCGCCCAGGGCGGACGCGATCATCGTGGCGCCGGCCACCTACAACACGGTCAACAAGTTCGCCCTGGGCATCGCCGACACCTACGCCCTGGGCCTGCTGGCCGAGGCGCCGGGGCTCGGCATCCCCGTGGTCGTGCTGCCCTTCGTCAACCCGGCTCTGGCCGTGCGCGCCCCTTACCTGCGCAGCGTGGCGGAGTTGCGCGCCGACGGCGTCCGCGTCCTGGCCAGTCCGGGGGAGGACGAGCCGTTTCCCTGGGAGAGTGCGTTGGTGGAGCTCGGGCGTTGATCCTGACATGGTGTGAGGTGGTATGCCTGGATGTTGGAGGAGGACGCTGATGACGATGGCCGAGCGGGTCGACGAGGTGCTGCGGGCGGGAGCCGCGCCCGGTTTCCATGGGCTTGTGGTGATGCGGGGTGGGGAGGTGGAGCTCGAACGGTATGGGGCCGGGGTGGATTCCCGGGTCGGGCAGTCGCTCGGGCACGTGACGTTCGATCGGGACACGCTGCACGATCTGCGGTCGGTGTCCAAGAGCGTCGTGGGGTTGTTGTACGGGATCGCGCTCGGGGACGGGCTGGTGCCGGAGGTGGGGGCGGGATTGATGGCCCAATTCCCGGAATATCCCGATTTAGCGGGTGATTCAGCGCGGGCCGGCATCACCATCGAGCACGCGCTCACCATGACGCTCGGGCTCGACTGGAACGAGGACGCGCCCTACACGAGCGCGGCCAACAGCGAGATCGCCATGGAGCTGGCCCCCGACCGCCACCGGTTCGTGCTGGAACGCCCCGTCGTCGAGGAACCGGGGCGGCGGCGGGTGTACTGCGGCGGCGCGACCGCCCTGCTCGGCGGGATCATCGCGCGCGGGACGGGACGCCCGCTGGAGGAGTACGCGGCGGACGCGCTCTTCCGCCCCCTCGGGATCGGCACGTTCGAGTGGAGCAAGGGCGACGACGGGCTGGCGATGGCGGCGGCGGGGGTGCGGTTGCGGCCCCTCGACCTGGCCGCCATCGGCCGGCTCGTGCTCGACGGCGGACGGGACATCGTGCCCGCCTCCTGGCTCGACGAGATGACGCGGCCCAGGGTGGCGGTCGGGGACGGGCTCGACTACGGCTACCACTGGTACGTGGGCGGCGGCATGCTGCAGGCCATGGGGAACGGCGGGCAACAACTGGTCGTGGTGCCCGGCGAGCAACTGGTCGTGGCGGTGACCGCCGGCGAGTACGACCGCCCGGCGACCAGCACCGCAGCCGTGTTCGACGCCATATTCAAGAAGCATTAGGGCGGCTCCGGGATCGGGGGGCTTTAGGCTTTTCGGGAATTTCGGGTTTTGGGTCATGGGATGAGCAGGATGCGGCCCGTGGTCGTGCGGCTCTCCAGGATGCGGTGGGCCTGCGCGGCCTCCTCCAGCGGCAGCGTACGGTCCACGAAGGCGCGGCTGCGTCCTGAGGCGAGCCTGGCCAGCATCTCCGGATAGTGCGTCCCGAACACCTCCCCGGCCCAGCCGGGGCCGCTGCAGCCGGTGATCGTCACGCCGCGCGCCATGAGGTCGGCCGCGGTGACGGCGGGGGGCTCTCCGCTGAGCAGCCCGTAATAGAGCATGAGCCCGGAGCCGGGCGTGAGGTGGTCGAGCACCTGCTTGGCCGACGCGCCGCCGATGGACTCGAAGGCGACGTCCACGTCCGGCAGCTCCTCGGGCCAGCCGGGCCGCCCGTGGTCGAGCACGGTGTCGGCGCCGAGTTCGGCGGCGCGCTCGCGTTTGGCGGCCGAGCCCGCGGTGGCGATCACCCGCGCCGCCCCGAACTCCTTGGCGTGCTCCACCAGGTACGTCCCGACCGAGCTGGTCCCGGCCTCCACCAGCACGGTCTCCTTCCCCTGGAGCCGGGCCTTGTGCAGCAGGGCCAGGGCTATCGCGCCGGGCGCCGCCACGGCCAGCGCCTCCACCGGGGTCACCCCGTCCGGCACGGGGCAGGTCATGGCGGCGGGCAGCGCCACGTACTCGGCGTAGGCGCCCAGCCCGCCGGTCACTCCCAGCAGCACGGTCCCGATCAGCTTCTCGGAGACCCCTTCGCCCACCTCGACGACCTCGCCCGCCGCCTCGGCGCCGATCACGGCGGGCAGGGGCAGCGGGAACGGCATCACGCCCGACCGGATCTGGGTCTCGGCGTAGCTGACGCCGACGGCCTGGGCGCGGATGAGCACCTGGCCCTCGGCGGGCCGTGGGCGGGGCAGGTCGGCTGCTTCCAGCCGTTCGGGGCCGCCCGTTTCCGACAGGACGATCGCGCGCATACGTTCTCCTCAGCGAAGTGAACCAACGGTCCAGTTAATATATGGATCATCGGTCGAGTTTGTCCATAGGGTGGAGTCGATGGGCAAGAATGGGCCGATGGAACGTCGAGAGCGGGCCGACGCCGTCCGCAACAGGCAGGCGATCCTGCGGGCGGCAGAGGAGCTGCTGCGGCTGCACCCGCCTGAGCAGGTCTCCGTCGAACGCGTGGCCGTCGCCGCCGGTGTGGGCAAGACCACGGTCTTCCACCGGTTCGGCAGCCGTACGAGTCTCATGCGGGAGCTCATGCAGGAGCGCGCCCACGAGATGGAGCTGGCCGTCACCGCCGGGCCGCCACCGCTCGGGCCCGGCGCGGACCCTGCCGAGCGGCTGGTCGCGTTCTTCGCGGCGGTGGCGGAGCTGGCGGCGCGCAACGGCAACCTGCTGGCCGCCCACGAGCACGCCATGCTCACCCGCCGCTCCGCCGCCGAGCAGCCCAGGGAGGCCAATCCGACCTACCTGTTCTGGCATCGGCACGTGTCCGGGCTGATCGCGCAGGTGCGGCCCGACGTGGACGCCGAGCAGATCGCCCACATGCTGCTCGGCGTGCTGCACATGGAGCCGATCGCCAGCGAGTTGCGGGCGGGCGAGCACAAGAGGCTGGCCGCGAGCTACGCCGACATGATCAGAGGGCTGCTCAAGGGGTGACGCACCCGCGGCTCAGAGGGGCAGGTGGGCGATCGCCGTCCGGAAGGCGGCGACGGCTGCTCTGATCGCCGGGTGCGCGCCGTTCCCCCTCCTGAACGCCGCCAGCGTGCGTCGGCTCAGCGGCAGATGCGTCAGCCGCACCCCGGGCGGCGGATCGACCGCGGCCAGGTGCGGCACGAGCGCGACGCCCTGACCGGCGGCGGCCAAGGCCAGCACGGTGTCGAAGTCGTCGATGTGGTGCCGTACCCGCGGCTCGAATCCGGCCGCCTGACACGCCCTGATCGCCATGGTGTGGCAGAGCGTGCCGGGCTTGGCGGCGATCCACGCGTCGGCGCGGGCGGCGGCGATCGAGGCCCGGTTCGTCAGGTACATCGGCTCGCTGAACAGCGGCTCCGTCTCGATGGACGCGTCGGTGACCGGGGGGACGAAGTCGTACTCGTGCACCAGCGCCACGTCCAGCTCACCCGCCCGCAGCGCGGCGGAGACGTCGGCCGGGTCGATCTCGGCGATCATCGGCTCCAGGCCGGGGTGGGCGCCGGTCAGGTCCGCCAGCGCGGGCGGCAGGAGCACCCGGGCGGCCGTCGGGAAGGCGCCGATCCGCAGCGGCCCCGACGGCCCGCCACGGGCTGCGGCCAGCGCCGCCGACGCGCGTTCGAGCTGTTCGAGTACGGCCTGCGCGTGCTCCACCAGCAGGTGCCCCGCCGGGGTCAGGGCCACGGTGCGGCCCGTGCGTTCGAGCAGCGGCACGCCCGCGTCCCTTTCGAGGGTGCTGAGCTGCTGGGAGACCGCGGAAGGCGTGAACGCGACCGCCTCGGCGACGGCGGCGATCGTGCCGCGTCTGGCGAGTTCGCGGAGCAGGTGGAGCTTGCGCGGGTCGAGCATAAGTTCAGCTTAACCTGAAGCGAAGTAATCATCGCTGGACCTAACGGGTTCGGACAGGCGACGCTCTAAGCATGTTGAGAGGAATCCACGTACCGCTGGTCACCCCGTTCGCCGAGTCCGGGGAGGTGGCCGTGGACGCGATCGAGAAGCTCGCCCACCACGTCCTCGACCACGGCGCGGCCGGGCTGGTCGCGCTGGGCACCACCGGTGAGGTGGCCGCGCTCGACCCCGAGGAGCGGGCGCGGGTCATCGAGGTCTGCGCGGGCGTGTGCGCGCGGCGGCAGGCGCTGCTGACCGTGGGGGTGACGGGGAACGACACCCGTTCCACGATCAGGGCGCTGCGGAGCCTGCCGGAGGGGGCAGGGGCCGCGCTGGTGACCGTCCCCTCCTTCCTGCGGCCCGGCGAGCAGGGGGTCATCGCGCACTTCGAGGCGCTGGCGGAGGAGACGCCGGTGCCGCTGGTGATCTACCACATCCCCTACAGGACGGGGCAGGCGGTCGGCGCCGCGACACTGCGGCACCTGGGCGCGCACCCGATGATCGCGGGGGTGAAGTACGCGGTGGGCGGGATCGACCAGGACACGATCGACCTGCTGGGGGACCTGCCCGAGGGGTTCGAGGTGGTGGGCGGCGACGACGCGTTCATCTCGCCGCTGCTCGCGCTGGGAGCGGCGGGCGGGATCCTCGCCTCCGCGCACCTGGAGACGCGGGCCTTCACCGAACTGGTGGACGCCTGGCACGCGGGCGACGCACCCAGGGCCAGGGCGCTCGGGCACCGGCTGGCCAGGCTCTCGGCGGCGCTGTTCGCCGAGCCGAACCCCACCGTCATCAAGGGCGTGCTGCACGCCCTCGGCCTGATCCCGACCCCGGACGTGCGCCTGCCGCTGGTGCCCGCGGGGGAGCGGGCGGTGTCGAAGGCTCGCCTGGTCGCGGTGCGTCCAGGCGAGTGACCCCGCCTCTATTTGGCGTGTCTGATGGCCGTGCCGACGTCGCTCACCCGGTCGGCGAGCAGGCCGAGCGCGCCCACCGCGCGCGTCATCGGGTCGTCGTCCGTGCCGCCGAGCGCCTTCGTTCTGAGGTAGGCCGTCTTGATCTCCGCCCACCGCTCTGCCTGGGCGGGGGTGAGGCGGCCGCGCAGTTCGGCCAGCTTGAGCAGGTTCGCCTCGGCGTCCGAGGTGAGGGTCTGGGCCTCGCCCAGGTAGTGGTCGTCGATCACCGCTTCCAGCTCGGCGTCGTTCATGGCGGGGACGATGCGTTCGGCCAGCTTGTTCATGTTCCGGTAGGAGCCCTGCAGCCGGTACGGGGGCTCGGTGCGGGCGGCGTCCGACTGGGCGGCCGAGGCGATGTAGGCCCGGTTGTTGGCCAGGACGACTTCCTGGACGCGTACCAGCTTGGCCAGGACGCTGAGGATCTGGTCGAGTTCCGGCTTGGTGTAGGGGTGCCCGAGCTGGTCGGGGCGGACGGTCGAGTCGCCCTTCGCCAGGCGTACCAGCAGCTCGACGTCAGAACGGTCGCGGCCGGACAGGGGCGCGAGCACCGGGTTCGAGGTCAGGGCGTTGTCGATGTAGCTGAGGGCGAACAGGTCCTCCTTGCCGGACAGGACGTCGCCCAGGTTCCACACGTCGGCCCGGTTGGCGAGCATGTCGGGGATGCGGAAGCGCCGTCCCGACTCGGTGTACGGGTTGCCCGCCATGCACACCGCGAACCGCTTGCCGCGCAGGTCGTAGGTGCGGGTCCGGCCGTTCCACACGCCCTCGATGCGGCGCTGGGCGTCACAGAGCGAGATGAACTTCTGCAGCAGCTCCGGTGAGGTGTGCTGGATGTCGTCCAGGTAGAGCAGTGTGTTGTTGCCCGTCTCCAGGGCGAACGAGATCTTCTCCACCTCCTGCCTGGCCGTCGCGTTCGGCGCCTGCGCCGGGTCGAGCGAGGTCACCTCGTGGCCCAGGGCAGGGCCGTTCACCTTGACGAACACCAGGCCGAGGCGGCTGGCCACGTACTCCATGAGGGTCGTCTTGCCGTAGCCCGGCGGCGAGATCAGCAGCAGGAGACCCATCTGGTCGGTGCGCTTGCCCGCGCCCGTCGCGCCGAGCTGCTTGGCCAGGTTGTCGCCGATCAGCGGCAGGTAGACCTCGTCGAGCAGGCGGTTGCGGACGAAGGCGCTCATGACCTTGGGCCGGTACTCCTCCAGGCGCAGGCGGGCGCGCTCGGCCTCGACCAGTTCGCTTCTTCGGCGCTGGTAGGCGCGGTAGGCGGGGACCCGGTCGTGGTGGAAGTGGCGGGTTCTGGTGAGCAGCTCGTCCAGGCTGATCTCCAGTTCGCGGTCGTTGATCCGCGGGTGGGTGCCCAGAAGGCCGTCCACCGTCTCGGTGGTGGCGGCGCTGGAGTCGTGGCGGGGCAGGTCGCAGAGCTGGACGGCGATCGCCTCGGCCACCTCGGGGCCCTGGTGGAAGGCGCCCAGCCAGGCGTGGGCCAGTTGCACGCGGTCGGGGAGGGGGACGCTCCGCAGGTCCTCCTCGAACTCGCGCACCTTCGCGGGGCCCAGGGCTTGGTGGAAGCGGTCGAGGAGGTCGCGGGCCGTCTTACTGGTCACGAAACCGGCCGCCTCCCCGCCCAACTCCTCGACCAGGTACTCACCGGCCAGATCGGCTACCGAACCGAGGTCGCCGACCACGGCCCCAAAGGAGGCGATCGAGGCGCCCAGTTCCGCGGAGAGCGCCTGCAGCGCGGGCGTCACCCCGAAGACGGTCCGGGCGCGCAGCAGCGACACGGCCCGGGTGGTGAATGTTTTACGTGAAACCTCTTCGCTTCCGAAGGCCCAGAAGAGCTGGGCGGCGGCTCGGGCGGCGGCGGGGTAGCGCAGGAGGCCGGCGCCTTCGCGGAGCCGGACCAGGGCGTCCAGGATGCGGGCGGCGTCATGGTCGTGGACGCCGCGCTCGTAGCCCTCGTCGTAACGGGAGGAGGCGGCCTGGCGTACAAGGTCGGCCACGGCAACCCCGGGGACGGCGGCGGGCAGCAGGGAGGCGGCCAGGTATTCGGCCCGATACACCTCGGGCGTCTCCGACACCAGGAGCTGGTCCCAGAAGGGCCGGGTGTCGGCGAAGGAGGCGGGGACGGGCGCGCGGTAGTCGGTGCCGGTGATCGCGAAGTGCATGGCGCCGTCATGGGGCACCAGCGTCAGGTCGATGGGCTGGGTGTTGACGGCGAAGCGGTGGTGGCCCAGGCGAAGGGTTTCGCCCCCGTCGGAGAACAGGTCGAGCCGGTCCCGCAGCGCCCGCCCCGCCTCCTGCTGGGCCGACTTGACGCGTCCTTCCAGCTCCTCGGCCCGTACGGCGTCCCCGAGTGTCCGCAGCTCGTCGGCGGTCGAGCGGACCTTGGCCACCATCGGGTCGGTGGCGAAGTAGGTGTTGACCTCGTCCATGGACGACAACGACGCCAGCCGTCGCGTGACGCTGCCCAGGATGCGTTCCGCGGAGGCGAACAGGCGGTCGGCGCGGCGGGCCAGGGTGTCGAGCTGGGTCTGCTTGCGGGCGGAGAACGCCTCGTACACGTCGTCGCGTTTGGCGGAGAGCTGCGTGGCGAAGTCGTCGAACTCGCCGAAACGGGATTCGAGGCTCTCCAGCTGGAGCATCAGCCGGCCGAGCTGCTCGTCGCACTTGCCGGGGGTGTCGGCGATGGCCAGCGCGCCGGTGATGGCCTGTCCGAGCAGCGAGAACTCGGCGGCGAACGCGGCCCGCCCCTCCGTGCCGAGCAGCTCGCGGCGGCGGCCGTCGAGGACGGCGCGGGCCCGGTTCACGCCGCCGAGAACCTCGGCGATCCGGCCCAGGATGGAGGTTCTGACGGTGGCGTCGGCGATGTCCAGCGAGCCGACGACCTCCGTCACCACCTCCAGCCCTTCCGCCTGTTCTGCCAGCCGGTCGGCGACCGGGGCGGCTTCGGCGACCGTGGCGATGGCGGCGGCGTCGGCGGCCAGCGCGTCGACGGTGGCGTGATAGGCGGTGAAGGCGTCCGCGCCCTCCATGAAGGCCACGGCCCGCCGGCCTGCCGAGTCCAGCTCTTGTGTGACCGAGGCGGCCATCGTGTCCAGGGCGTCCAGGTCGATGTGGCGGATCTCGCGCAGCGTCACCAGGTGTCCCTGGTTCCTGCGCAGCGCGGCCAGCGTGCTCACCCAGGCGTCGGCGGTGGCGGGATCGTCGGCGCGCGCCGCGCGTACCAGGGCGGTGGTCTGCTCCTGCGCCTCACGCAGGCTCTGGGCCGCCTGGGCGGTGAGCTGCTCGACGTTCTCGTACTCGTCGAGGACCTGCTCGGCGGTGGCGCGGACGTCGGCGAGCGGCCCGCGCAGGTCGTGCTCCCCGAGCCAGTGGTAGGAGTCGAAGGCGCTCGTGCAGGCGGCGATCAGCGCCTCGAACGTGCCCGTCGAGGGCGCCATCTCCTCGATCATGCGCGACACCGACAGGCAGTCGGAGATGCCACGGACGAGTTCGGCGTTGCCGATGCGCTCCAGCGGCCCCGTCCCGGCGGGCTGGGCGGCGGCGTAGGTGTCGGAGACGTACGGGGTCTGCCAGACCTGCATGGGGTGGACCCGGGTCGGCTCGTCGGAGGTGGCGCGGAAGACCACCATGGTGCCGTCGTCGAACAGCGAGTACCCGTGGCAGACGATGGGGTTGGCCACCTCCTTCCTGATCACGTTGTACGGCAGCAGCAGCGAGCGCCCGTCGCCCCTGGCGTGGAAGACGTACAGGACGTCCTCGCCGTTGGGGGAGCGGACCACCCGCTCGAACTCCAGGTCCGTCACGTCCGTGTCGAACGTCTTGCTGATCCCGGTCGTCAGGTAGTAGCCGCCGGGGAAGATCAGCCCCTGGTCCTCGGGCAGGCGCCGGCACGCCTGGCCGATGCCGTCGAGCCGGTCGACCGCCTTGGTGCGGGTGTTGAAGACCAGGTGACGCCAGTCGGTCTCCTTGTACGGCCTGATCCGCATGAGGATGAGCGGGCCCACCCTGGCGTGTTCGACGTCGGCGTCCGCCAGGCTCTGGAGGGGTTCTGCGACCGGCTCGGAGTAGATGCCCGCGCCGGTCTCCGTGTTGTCCTCGATCTTGATGGTCAGGTCGCCGCCGACCGTCTCGACGAACACCTCGCCGCCGATGGAGATGTGCGGGTGGCGGCCGAGGACGTGGTCGTCGCGGGTGGTCGGCGTCCACTCGAAGTCGTGGGACGGGGGGAAGACGTGGTCACGCTCCCCCCTGTTGTCCTGATATTTCGCGACACCGACGTTGTTGACCGTCCAGCGGAGCACCCGCAGATCCGCCGGACCCGTCTGGAAGACCGCCAGCAGCTTGCCGTCCACGCGCCTGAGCTGCTGGAGCCGCGTCTCCTTGTAGTAGCGGTACAGCTCGGCGAAGTCCTTCCTGAACGCCGGATCGTCGAGCGTCTCCAGCCGGTCGGCGTCGAACCTGAAGGCGTCGCCGTCCCGGGAGAAACGGTGCACCGCGAAGACGTCCGCCACGGTCGTCTCCGGCTTGAGCCCGATGAAGACGTTGTAGCCGAACAGCATCACCCCGCCCAGCGAGACGATGTCCCTGGGGACGCAGTTGTTCTCGGTGCGGATCCGCTCGGTGCCCAGCAGGCGCAGCTCCGCGCCGCCGAAGACGCGCAGCCGCTCCTGGTTGACCGCCTCGGCCGCCGCCGTCAGGGCCTTGGCCTGCGCCTGGAGCCGGTTCCTGAGGACCTCGTACGTCCCCGCCTCCAGATCGCTCAATTCCGCGCTCCGGTCAGCGCCGCCACCGAGGACTCGGCCACGCCCAGCCGCCGGGCCGTCTCCAGCAGCTCGCCGAGCGCGCCCGACTGCGGGCCGCCGTCCTGCATGAGCCGCATGAGCAGGGCGGAGACGGTCACGTTCTTGAGATCCTCGGTGCGCACGCCACCGACCACGTTCGCGAGGTCGGCCGCCAGGCTCGCCGTCCCGTTGACGTACGGCGCCACCATGGCCCCCGCGACCTGGGAGTGGTCGACGAAGCCGTCCACCACCTTGCCCGCGGTGATCGAGCCGACCACCTTGTCGAAGAACATCGTCTCGCCGCCGACGATGTCGATGTTGGCCTTGGCCAGTCCTGCGGCCAGGACGCTCGCCTGCGACTCGGCGATCTGCCGTGACACGTCGATGTGCTTGAGGCGGATCTCCTTGTCGGCCTCCAGACGCAGGCGGTACTCCTCGTGCGCCCTGCTGGCCTCGTCCAGCGCCGCCATCGCCGCGGCCTTCTCGGTGAGGCCCTCGGCCTCGGCCTTCAGCTTCTCGCCCACGGCGGCGGCCCCGGCCATGGCCATCGCCTGCTCGCCCTCGGCCTGCGCCTTGAGCCTTTCGCCGTCGACCAGCGCCATGGCCTTGGCGCCCTCGGCCTCGGCGGCGAGCCGCTCGCGCAGCGCCAGCGCCTCGGCGCGGCCGACCTTCTCGATGGCCTCGGCGTCGCGCTCCTTGACCTGCACCTGCGCCAGCCCGTCGGCGGCCGACTCGGCCTGGACGCCCTCGGCCAGCCGAATCTTGGCTCGGCTCTCCAGCTCGGCGGCCTGCTGCCTGGCCTCGGCGAGCACGAGCTCCTCGCGGGCCCTGAACTTGGAGGCGGCCTCCGCGGCCTCGGCCGCCTTGATGTCCTTGACCAGGTTCTCCTGGGCCTCGGCCTCGGCGGCGATGATCACCTGCTGGCGGGTGCGCTCGGCCTCCTCGACCACGCGCAGCCGCTTGATGGACTCCTCCTGCTCGGCCACGGTCTTGTCGACCGCGATGCGCTCGCGGATGACCTCGGCGATCACCCGCTTCTCGGTCTCGACCTCCTTGTCCTTGGCGATGCGCGACAGCTCGGTCTCCCGTTCGCGGGCGATGACCTCCAGGACGCGGTCCTTCTCGATGCGCTCGCTCTCGATCGCGATGACCCGCTCGCGGTTCTTCTCGGCGACCGCGACCTCGCGGGCGCGGTTCTCGTTCTGGACGCCGAGCTGCTCGTCGGTCTTGATGTTGGCAGCCTGCGCGCGCAGCCGCTCCTCGGCCTGGACGCGGGCGATCTCCGCCTCCTCGCGGGCCTTGACGGTCTCGATCTCGCGGCGCTGCTTCAGTTCGGCGTCGGCCTGGCGGCGCTGGAGTTCGAGGATGGCCTCGCGGGCGTCGACGTTCTGGCGGGTGATCTCCTTCTCCTCGTTGCGCTGGTACTCGTTCGTGCGCACGTGCTCCAGAGCCGTCAGCTCGGTGATCTTGCGGATGCCCTGAGCGTCGAGGATGTTGCTCTTGTCGAGCTGGCCGAGCGCGGTCTGCTCCAGGTAGTCGATGGCGGCGTCCTCAAGGCTGTAGCCGTTGAGGTCGGTGCCGATGAGCCGGACGATCTCGTCCCTGAACTCGTCGCGCTTGGTGTAGAGGTCGACGAAGTCGAGGTGCTTGCCGGCCGTCTTGAGCGCCTCGGAGAACTTCGCGCTGAACAACTCCTGCAGCGTCACCACGTCGCTGGCCCTGGCGGTGCCGATGGCCTGGGCGACCTTGATGACGTCCTCGGCGGTCTTGTTCACGCGGACGAAGAACGTGATCTTGATGTCGGCCCTGATGTTGTCCCGGCAGATCAGGCCGTCACGGCCGGCGCGTTCGATCTCGATGGTCTTCACCGAGATGTCCATGATCTCGGCCTTGTGGACGACGGGCAGCACGACGGCGCCCGTGAACGTCACGTCGACCTTGTTGACCTTCGACACGATCAGCGCCTTGCCCTGTTCGACCTTGCGGAAAAGGCGGCCGATGACGACGAGCAGACCAATCACGATGACCAGGATGACGGCTAGAAAAACGCCGAAACCGGTGGAGATGACATCCATCAGTGCTCACTTTCGTAGGGCATGACCCAGAAGAATTCGCCGTCTTTGTCGTACTCGAAGATGAGTGCGTGGTCGCCGCGCGCGAGCCGGTCCCGGCCGGTTGTCCGCACCTGCACGACCGCGGACGACCCGTCGGCGGCGGTGACCTCGGCCTGACCGAACTCGGGGGTGGCCGTGCCGGTGCGGATCACGCACATCTGGCCGACGAAGTCTCCGCGCGAGTGGCTGTCTCCTTCGGGAAACAGCTTGCGCAGCGGAGCCCGCAGGCCACGGGCCACGAACCAGGCCGCGCCCGCGGCGGCGAAGGGAACGGCGAACAGCAGCGCGCCGCTCGTCACCACGCTGCCGATCAGGCAGAGCAGCCAGGCCAGCGCGATCAGCAACGAGAGCGCGACCCCCGCGGGGACTCCCCCGAGTCCCAGCCAGGCGGCGTCGTCCTCCAGCTCGAACAGCCCCGTGATCACGGCCAGCCAATAAGCGGCGACCACCAAGAGAAGGAAAGTGAAAACGACTGTCGGAAAGCTCAATGCAGTAGCTAAGAACCCGTTCATCCCGCCCCGGTATGCCCCATCCCCCGTCGTGCTTTAACTATATAAAGTGCAACTAAAGCGGAAAGTTCCCGAAAGGTCCAGCGGCTTGACCTCAAGCGCGATCGAGGTTGCAGGCTCGACCCATGAGCGAACTGATGCGAGCCGCCGCCTTCGCCGAACCGGGCGGCCCAGAGGTGCTGAAAGTGATGGAACTCCCGGCCCCCCAGGCAGGCCCGGGGCAGGTCAGGGTACGCGTGCGGGCGGCCGGCGTGCAGCCCTTCGACCTGTCCGTACGGGCGGGATGGTTGCCGGGATTCCTGGGGGAGGTGCCGTGGCCGAGAATCCCCGGCAACGAGTTCGCCGGCGTGGTGGACCAGGTGGGCGTGAGCGGGATATCCGTAGGGGACGAGGTGCTCGGGTTCACCGCGCTGTTCGCCTACGCCGAGTACGTCGTCGTCCCGGCCGCCAACGTGACGGCCAAGCCCGCGGGCGTGCCCTGGGAGGTGGCCGGGGGCCTCACGGCGGGCGTCCAGACCGCCGAACTGGCCATCGACGGCCTCGGCCTCGCCGATGGCGAGACACTCCTCGTCCACGCGGCGGCCGGGTCGGTGGGCACCGCGGCCGTGCAGATCGCCAGACGGCGCGGCGCCACCGTGATCGGCACCGCCCGCGAGGCGAACCACGACTACCTGCGCGCCCTCGGCGCCATCCCCGTCGTCTACGGGGACGGGCTGGCCGACCGGGTGCGGTCGCTGGCCCCTTCAGGCATTGACGCCGCTCTGGACGGAGCCGGCGGCCACGCGCTGGAGGTCTCGATGGAACTGGTCTCGAACCGTGGGCGCATCGTCACACTGGTCGAACACGACAAGGCCGCCGAACTGGGCGTCCGGCTGGTCCAGGGAGAACGTTCAGCCGAACGGCTCGGACGCTACGCCGCCCTGTACGCCGAGGGCGCGTTCAAGTTCCCGGTGCGGCGGACGTACCGGCTGGAGGAGGCCGCGGACGCCCACAGGGAGATCGAGACGGGCCACGGCCAGGGCAAGGTCGTCATCACCATCTGAGCCGCATGGCCTCGGCGACCGCGAGCCGGATCGGGCTGAGCTCGCGGTCGCCCGGCCATCGGCCGAAGCGCGCATTCAACCGATCAGTTCATCGGCCAGGCGTACTCGAACTCGGGCAGCTCAAAACCCTGCTGAAAACGGCACATCCGCTCGTCTGTGCGGCGTGCGCCGTGTCGTTCGTAAAAGTCGATGGCTCGCGTGTTCGCACTGAGCACCTCCAGATAGACCTCCCCGCTGGGGTGCTCGTCCGCCGCCCACGCCAGCCCTCGCCGCAGCAGTTGCGTTCCGATGCCTGAGCCAGTGCTCCCCGGCCGCACGTGGAGGTTGTCAAGCAGGATCCGCCCACCGGGAGCCGGAAGCAGGTAGACAAAGCCAAGCAACTCTCCATCGCCGTCGTGAGCGACGAACAGCCCCGATCCCTGCACAGGCGAAGCCAGCCGTTCTCGCCACAGCGTCAGTCGGTCGTCGGTCAGGGGTCCGTTCAGGAAGTTGTCGGGCATGATCCCCGCATACGCCGAACGCCAACTCTCCACGTGCAGAGCAACGATAGGGACAACGTCATCAACTTTTCCGCTTCTTATCTGCATGGCGCAGAGCATCCCATACAGGACGGGCTGGGACCCGGGAGGCCCTGACCAAGGAGGGGTCGTCCAGCGATGACCGACCAAGCTGAATGATCAGCGCTGAACAAGCTCATGACCTAGGCCGAATAATTGCGTGGATCGTTCTGTTCCCACGCTGGCACAATCTCCCGATGCGTTTGTGGACGGTCCAGCATCGAGCGGTTCTCAAGTCGCTGGAGGATGCCGGCGAGCTGGTCGGGAACTGGGACCGGATCATGGTCCCGAACTACCGGGCTTGCTACGAGGAGATGGTGGCGGAGATGGCACGGCGTGGCCTCGACGGTGGAGGCCGGCCGCCGGTGTGGGCGTGGACCGGGCCGGACACCCGCGACAACCGCGTGGCGCTCGCGGCGGAGATGCTCCTGTCCCCACGGACCCCGGAGGAGTACGCCCGCTATGTGGTGCTCGACCTGGACGTGCCGGACGAGGTCGTCCTGCTCAGCTCGTACGGGCGCTGGAACGACTTCATGTACGCGATCATCATGGGCGAGGGATCGCCGGACATGGATTGGGCGATCGGCCGAGAGGAGCTCAACGGGGTGCAGGCATGCCTGGGGCGTGTCGCAGCCGGATGGGTTCTCGGCGTCCGTCCGTTGGAGCCGTTCAGGCCGGAAGAGGAGGACGCGGACGAGGAAGGCGGAATCAGCTCCTGACCGTGCGCCGAGGGCGCGTTCAGGTTTCCTGCGCGGCAGGCGTACCGGCTGGAGGAGGCCGCGGACGCCCACAGGGAAATCGAGATGGGCCACGGCCAGGGCAAGGTCGTCATCCCCATCTAGGGCGCATGGCCTCGGCGATCGCGAGCTGGATCGGGCTGAGCTCGCGGTCGCCCGGCCATCGGCCCTTCACCTCCCGGCGCAGTGCGGCAGCTTACCGATGGTGCACGGTCATCTGCCGGATCGGCTCCCCGCCTGCGATCTTCTCGCAGATGCGCAACATGTCCAGGTTTCCCGGGTTACGCAGCCGCAGATAGCCCTGCGGCGGGTGCCACGAGCCGAGATGCGCGCGCAACTCCGCCCCCGACAGGCCCTCGAACTCGCGCACCCGCAGAATCGGAATCGCGTACGCCTGCTCCAAGTCCTGGACGTACTCCAGCACGCTGGCCCCGTTGCCGGGCCGCACCCGCTCGGCGATCGCCGCGATCTCCTCCGGGCTGCCCACGATTGCCGGGCCGAGGTCGATGACCGCCATCAGCCGGGAGACAGGCGCGTTCAGGTACACCCACCACCTCGCCGGCTGGTCACGCAGGAACCGGCGCCGGAATTCGTGCGTCTTGAGCCCCTGCCACATCAGCTCGTAATAATCGGCGTACAAGGTCATCACGATCGGTTCCGGCTCGGCGGACGGGCCGCTGAACAAGGCGTCCTGCACCTTCGACTCCACGAGTTGGCCAGGGGGTGAGAGACCCATCGTGCCCTCCCCGTCGGCCTCTTTCAGGCGGATCAGCCAAACAGCACGGCTGCTCGATGCCGGGGCGTGGACGAAGTTGCCCGGATGCCGCTATCCGCCCGATGTCATCAGAGGACGGCAAATTGGTGGTTGCAACGTGGATGTGGCGTTGCCAGCTGGCCCGTGCGACGGACGTACCGGCTGGAGGAGACTGCGGACGCGCATAAGGAGGTCGAGACGGGCCACGGCCAGGGCAAGGTCGTCATCGCCATCTGAGGCGCATGGCCTCGGCGATCGCGAGCTGGATCGGGCTGAGTTCGCGGTTGCCGCTCTGGACGTCCCACAGGCAGTTCTGCAGTACCCGGCCGAGCGTCCAGCCGGCCGCCCGCTGGGCGTCGAGGCCTAGCCCGTCCACCATGAGGTCGAAGCGGTGCAGCACCGCCCGCGTCACGTCCCCGGTGGCGACCACCTCGTCCCACCGGTTGTGCAGGGCGGGCAGCAGGTCGAACCCTGGGTCGCCGGCCAGTGGCTTGGGGTCGATGCCCAGCCACGGCTCGCGGTCGCCGGCCAGCACGTTCTCGTAGTGCAGGTCCCAGTGCAGCAGCCGGTCGCCGGGCTCGGAGACGAGTTCGGAGACCGCGCCCGCGCACCACCGCAGCCAGTGGCGGTCGCGTTCGCCCGGCAGCTCCGCCACCGCCGCGTCCACGTCGCCGAGCATGCCGCGGGCGATGTCCCCCAGGTGCCGCAACCCCTCAGGAGCGGGCACGGCCACCAGCCGACGCAACAGCCCGGTCAGGACGTCCAGGGCCTCCATGACGTCCGGCACGTCGGCCAGACTGCGGTCGCCCTCCAGCCGTTCGAGCAGCAGGGTGCCGGTCTCGGAGTCGGAATCGAGCAGCAGCACCGACCCGTCGCCTGCCCACGTCCGCAGGGCGACGGCCTCGGCGGCGGTCTCGTCGTTGACGGGCTGCAGCTTGAGTGCGGCCTTCGTGCCGTCCTCGCGCACCACGGGCAGCACGAGCGCGACCACCCCGTGCCGGGGCTCGCCGTCGAGCCGCAGCCCCCACTCCTCCAGGAAACGTTCACCCAGCGCGGGCAGCCCGGCAGTCCAGGCCCGCCCGGCCTCCCCGTCGTAGTGCACGTGGGAGTCCTTCAACGCCGTCGGAACCGTGATCCGCATGGATTCCAGTCTGCCTGTTGGAGTGCCCCGGCCGCGCAAGCGGGGAAGGCGCGGCAGCGGCCGGGGACACCACACCCCGGATGAGGGCCGGACACCTCAACCGGGGCTGCTCATCGGGAAATCAGCGCCCACACCACCCGTTCATGAAAACTATTGACGTAGTGGCCCCAAAAACCGCCGGTAATCTCGTGTACGACTCTGAGACCGCGAAACCGCCCAACCTCTGGGCCGGGATTGATATCAGGAGATGAGCCGTCGTCGGCCTTCCTGATTTGCGGGAATTGTTCACTCCGCCCGGGGTCGGTGACGGCGAAGTGGAAATTGCCCGGCTCTGAACTAAGCCTCATGCGTACCCATCCGGCCTCTGGTCCGATCCCATATCTGATGGCATTCGTCACTAATTCGCTGGCAACGGTCTGAAGTTCCCACACTCGAGCGTGATTTGCCCCCACCCAGTTCGTAATGGTGACCCTTGCCTTGGCGGGGATCAACTCGGGATCTGTCTGTTTGATCACGAACGTTTGCTGACCGGCCATTGGCGGGTGGAGCGACGCCTGCATGGGATCACCTCGAGACCTACATGTTGCACCTGTGTCTGTGTGGTGGCGTGTTTAAAGCATGGCCCTAGTCGTCGGGGATTTCTTCAGAAACTCCACTACAAAAATTTCACGAGTTGTGCTTGAGTGGTGCGTAAGGTTGTGCGGAGGGAGAAGAAAGGGCGTGATATGGCAGAAATGGGGAATAGTAGCGCGAGAAGCGCCAGCGAGGAATATCGGGCGCGAATGCTGAAATGTCGGACAGCGAAGAACCTCACTCACGCCTCTCTCGCTTCGCTGCTCCCCTGCAGTGAGAGCCTGATGGGCGCGGTCGAGCGGGGAACCAGGCTGCCTACCGAGTCATTCACTCGGCAGCTCGAAAGGGCGCTTGGGCTGAATGGAGAGCTGCTTGAACTCCTTCCCGCGATCAGAGGCTTGGGCCCGAGGTGGTTCAGGAAGTGGCCGGCAGCTGAGCAAGCCGCACGGTCCATCCGGCTCTATGAGCTGGCCCTGATCCCTGGCCTCCTCCAAACCGCCGACTATGCCAGGGCCATCTTCCAAGGAGAGCCGGGCGCCTACCCAGGCGAGGTGGAGAAGGCCGTCAACGATCGGCTTCAACGTCAGGCCATCCTGGCCAAAGCCAATCCCCCCACGCTCTCCGTCATCCTCGACGACAGCGTCCTGAGACGGGAGATCGGTGGCTGCGAAGTGATGCGAAGGCAGCTCGAATATCTGCTGGACATGATGGATCGTCCATGTATTACCGTTCGAGTCATCCCCCTGTCCTCGGGAGCGACGGCGGGATTGGGCAGCTCGTTCGCGATAGCCGACACTGGTGACGGCACGCAGGTCGGCTACATCGACAGCGTCGAGATTGGAGAGGTCACCCACCAGACAGACGTAATCCAGAAGCTGAGCGAGCGATGGGAGTTGCTGTCTGCTCTCGCTCAGCCCACCTACGAAACGGAAAAGATCATCCGGAAGGTGCTGGAGTAATGACGGACAAGGAACTGACCACGGCCGCATGGCGGAAGGCCACGGCCAGCGGAGGAAATCAAGGCAACTGCGTTGAGGTCGCGCCCCTCAGCGGTGGGCGTGTCGCGGTGAGGCACAGCAAGGATCGCAGCGGCCCAGCCTTGGTGTTCACCGAATCCGAGTGGACGGCCTTCAGGGACGGTATGTCCAAGGGAGAGTTCGACTTCTAGAAGCACGACCAAAGGGGACCTGCGCTCGTGGCGGGTCCCCCCTTCTTGCTCCGTGATCCCTGCCCGCGTCCCACGGCTCTGAACACCGGCAGCGATGTGACGTGGCATCTTTACGCCTTGTCGATCATCGCGCTAACGTCGGATCTTTGATTCGTGCTTTGGGCACCGCAGTGACCCATAGGAGGTACAGCGCGTGAGCTCTGGTAAGAAGATCTGGTCGGCGGCCTTACTCGCCACCGCCATGCTGGCGGCCACTGCGGCCTGCGGCAGCGGCAGTGGTGAGAGCGCCGACGGCAAGATCAAGCTGCGCTTCTCCTACTGGGGCAGCGGCGCGCGTCAGAAGATGACCGACGAGGCGATCGCGAAGTTCGAGGCGAAGAACCCGACCATCGACGTCGAGGGCGAGATTTCCGACTTCCCCAGCTACTACGACACGCTGTCCACGAAGGTCGCGGCCAAGGACGCGCCCGACATCATGGCCCTGGAGATCCGTGCTCTGCGTGAGTACGCCGAACGCGGCACGCTGGCCGACCTGGCCGCCAAGGTCAACACCGCCGACATGGATGACAAGGTGCTGACCACCGGCGTCATCGACGGCAAGCAGTACGCCATCCCCAGCGGTGTCAACGCCTTCTCCATGGTGGTCAACCCGGGCCTGGCCAAGCAGGCCAAGGTCACGCTTCCCGATGACGGCTCGTGGACATGGGAGGACTTCGTCGAGCTGAGCTCCAAGGTCACCTCCGGCAGCGGCGGCAAGGTCACGGGCACGCAGTTGACCTGGAACCCCGCGTACCTGCAGATCTACGCCGCGCAGAAGGGCGAGCAGTTCTACGACGGTAACAAACTCGGCATATCTCCGCAGACCCTCAAGGACTGGTGGGTCATCACGCAGAACCTGATCAAAACGAAGGGTTCCCCCGCCGCCGCCAAGAGCTCCGAAATATACGACGTCGGCATCGAAGAGACGCTGATCGGCACCAATACCGGCGCGACGTCGATGATCTGGAGCAACGTCCTCGGCGCGGCCACCAAGGCGTCGGGCCAGACCCTGGAACTGCTGCGGATGCCGAAGATCGAGGGCGCCACGACCGGCGGCATGTTCCTGCAGCCGGCCATGTTCTACACCGCCTCCTCCACGTCGGAGCACGCGGCCGAGGCCGCGAAGTTCATCGACTTCATGGTCAACGACCCCGAGGCCGGTCAGATCATCCTCAGCGACCGCGGCCTGCCGGCCAATGCCAAGGTGCTGTCGGCCGTCAGCGACAAGCTGCCGGACGCGGACCAGAAGACGATGGCGTTCGTGGACAAGATCCGGGGCGAACTGGTCGAGTCGCCCGCCGCCCCGCCGAAGGGCTCCAGCGCCATGGAGGACGTGATCCGGCGATACACCGAGGAGGTCGTCTTCGGCCGGATGACCCCCGACGAGGCCGCGCAGAAGTTCATCGCGGAGGCCAACGCCATGCTCTCAGGCTGAGCACCGCGCCTTCCCTCCGCGCGTTGATCGCGTCTCCGTACGTCGGCACAGCGAGCCTTCACTAACGACGGTTATCCCGCGACCGCGCTTGGGACGTCTCCGTTCCCCGGGTCAGGTTTCGATGCGGGGGGAGTAACCGCGCGGTTGAGCAGCTCGTGCAGGGCGTGCTGCTCCTGGGCGGTCAGTCCGCCCAGCGGCGACTGCTCGACCAGCAGTTCGATCAGGCGGGCGCGGAGTTCCGCGCCCGCGGGGGTGAGGACGAGCTGCTTGGCGCGCCGGTCCGTGCGGTGCGGGCGGCGTTCGATCAGGCCGCCCTGCTCCAGCTTGTCGACGATGAACGTGGCGTTGGACGGCTCGCAGCTCATCCGGACGGCCAGCTCTCTCATGGTCATCGGCCCGGTCATCTCGCGGAGCGCCGTGGCCTGCGGAGCTGTCAGGCCGAGCGTGGTGGCCCGCCGTCGCACATGGTCCTCGATCTGCTTGGCCAGACCGTTCACCAGACCGCACAGCTCGCGTTCGGCGACGGCCTGCGGTTCGGGGATCGTCATGCGCTCATGCTAGCAACTGCGTCAAGCCAGCATATTTACAGCTTGAATTATTCAATCTGTAAGTTTAGTCTCGCTTCGTTGCCGACGTCCGCGACCCCCATGAAAGAGACGTGCCATGTCGATCACCCTGTCGACCTCCGAAGACCGCCTGCGCCGACCGGCCCCGATCCGTTCGCTGCGACTCGGCGACCTCACGGTGACGTACGTGCCCGACGGAGCCGTGCAGTTGCGGCCTCGTGCCTGGCTCCCCGCCACCACCGACGACGTGTGGGCCGCCCACCCCGAATACCTCGACGAAAGCGGAAACCTGGTGGCCAGCATCGGCGGACTACTGGTGGAACGGGGCGAACGCGCGCTACTGATCGACGCGGGCTTCGGCCCGCAGGCGTTGCCCGCCGAGCCGGGCAACCCGCACGGCGCCATCCACGGCGGCGCCCTGCTGGACAATCTCGCCGCGCTCGGCCGCGAGCCTGCCGACATCGAGGTGGTGGCCTTCACCCACCTCCACATCGACCATCTCGGCTGGGCCTGGCATCCGGCGCCGGGCAGCGACAGGCCCGCCTTCGTCAACGCCGCCTACCTGATCTCCGAACCGGAATGGACGCACCGCCACCTGTCCGAGGCGCAGGGCACCGCCCGCGAGATCCTCGACATCCTGGCGCCCCGGGTCCGCACCGTGACCGACGGGCAGGAGATCTTCCCCGGCGTCACCGTACGTGTGACACCCGGGCACACCACAGGACACGCCGCGTACGTCATCGCCTCAGGCGGGCAGCGCCTCATCGCCTTCGGCGACGCCCTGCACTCCTCGATCCAGATCGACCACCCCGACTGGTCGGCCGCCTCCGACCATGACTCTGCCCAGTCCACCGCGTTCCGGCGTCAACTCGTCGCCGACCTGGCCGAGCCGGACACGATCGGCTTCGGCATCCACTTCGCCGACGCACAATTCGGACACGTCAGCCGGGACGGTGCCACCCCTGCCTGGCGTCCCCTCCCGTAATCCAGCCGCCGTTCCACAAGGCCTCCTTCATGAACCCCGCTTCCACCGGGCCGGTTGCCGTGCCCCCTGCGAACGTCCCCATCCCGCCCACCTCGGGCGTATCCGCCGACCGGCCTTCCGGCCACTGGCCCGGCCTGATCGCCACCGCGCTCACCGCCACCGTGGCAGTGATGCCCGGTTTCACCGTCGGCGCGCTCGCCACGTCGATCGAAGCCGACCTGAACATCTCCCGTAGCGCGCTCGGCCTTGCGATGAGCGCCTTCTACGCCGCCACCGCCCTGGGCTCGCCCTTCGCCAAGCGTCTGGCCGCCCGGCTGCCCGTACCGGCCTCGCTCACGATCGCCGCGCTGACCGCCGCCGCGGTCATGACCGTGGCCGCACAGATACACACCCTGACCGCGCTGACGGCGCTGCTCGTCGCAGGCGGCCTGGCCAACGGGCTCGTCCAACCGGCGGCCGGACGCCTGATCGCCGCCCGCGCCCCGGCGCACCGCCGCTCGCTGGCCGCCGGCCTGGTGGGCGCGGCGCTCGGCGCGGCCACACTGCTGCCCGGCGTGCTGGTGGCATTCGTCGAGCCGGAGTACGGCTGGCGTGCGTCCATGCTCGTGGCCGGGCTGATCGCCCTGCTCCCGATCGTCCTCGCACCGCTGGCCAAGGCACCCCCCACTCCGCCCGATTCACCTACGGCCGTGGGCGACAACCGATCGTCGTCCCCCGCGACGACCGGCCGCGTCCTGGTGCTGTGGGCGTTGGCCGCCGCGCTCTCGGCGACCGGTAACAACGCCGTGGCCACCTACTTCGTCCAACTCGGCGACCACGCCGGACTACCCGCTCTTCTCACCGGCAACCTGCTGTCGCTGAGCGCGGTCCTGGCCATCGCGGTACGGCTGACGGCCGGCGCGCTCACCGACCTGGCCCCCCGCCACAACCCCACCGTCATCACGGCCATGATGGCGGCGGGCGCCCTCGGCCTGGTCCTGATCGCGACCGGCTCCCCAGTGCTGTTCGTGGCCGGTGCCGTACTGAGCTTCTCGGCGGGCTGGGGCTGGACCGGCCTGCTGCTGGCGACCACCCTACGCCTGGTGCCCGGCCGGACTGAGAACGCCGGTCACACCGTCCAGGTGGGCATCTACAGCGGCGCCACCGTCGCGCCCTTCGCGTTCGGCGCGCTGTCCAGCACGCTCGGCTTCACCGGCACCGCGCTGATCGCCGCCCTCGCCGCCATGGCCGCCGCGGTGGCCATGGCGGCGGGCACGCTGACGCTCCGACGTCAACGGACCGGCACGCCTTGATGCCCGGAAGGTTCGGACGTCTTCCGCGAAGGTCAGAAGTGCCAGGGGAAGGGGGACCAGTCGGGGGTGCGCTTCTCCAGGAATGAGTCGCGGCCCTCGGCGGCCTCGTCCGTCATGTACGCCAGTCGCGTCGCCTCGCCCGCGAACACCTGCTGCCCGACGAGCCCGTCGTCGATCGCGTTGAAGGCGAACTTGAGCATGCGCTGCGCCGTCGGCGACTTGCCGTTGACCTTGCGGGCCCACTCAAGGGCGGTGCGCTCCAACTCCTCGTGCGGGACGACGGCGTTGACCATGCCCATGCGGTGGGCGTCGGCCGCGGTGTAGGTGTCGCCGAGGAAGAAGATCTCGCGTGCGAACTTCTGGCCCACCTGCCGCGCCAGGTAGGCCGAGCCGAAGCCGCCGTCGAAGCTGGCCACGTCGGCGTCGGTCTGCTTGAAGCGGGCGTGTTCTGCGCTGGCCAGCGTGAGGTCGGAGACCACGTGGAGGCTGTGGCCGCCGCCCGCCGCCCAGCCGGGCACCACGCAGATCACGATCTTGGGCATGAACCGGATCAGGCGCTGCACTTCGAGGATGTGCAGGCGGCCGGTCGAGGGTGTGCCGTCGGCGTACTGGTAGCCGTCCTTGCCCCTGATGCGCTGGTCGCCGCCCGAGCAGAAGGCCCAGCCGCCGTCCTTGGGCGAGGGGCCGTTGCCGGTGAGCAGCACGCAGCCGACGTCGGTGGTCTGCCGGGCGTGGTCGAGGGCGCGGTAGAGCTCGTCGACCGTCTGCGGGCGGAAGGCGTTGCGCACCTCGGGACGGTCGAACGCGATGCGTACGGTGCCCTGGTCGACGGCACGGTGGTAGGTGATGTCGGTGAAGTCGAATCCCTCGACCGCCTGCCACGCCTTGGGATCGAACAGCTCGGAGACCATGGTTGAGAGCCTAGTGGATTGCTTTGCGGCCATTCCGCACGTTCGTACTGTTGAGCGACAGGAGAGTGTCGGTGGGCTGCGACACCAACTATCAGTAACAGAGTGTGATCAGTCGCCGACGTCACGACGCTACCGCGCAGCATGCTCTTCCCGGATCGGCATGACCATGCACGGTCACGTCGCGCTTGGAGAGACCAGCCCGGTCTCGTAGGCGAGCACGACGGCCTGCACCCGGTCCCTGAGCCCGAGTTTGGCCAGGATGCGGGCCACGTGGGTCTTCACCGTCGCCAGGCTGAGGGTCAGCCGTTCGGCGAGTTCAACGTTGCTCAGCCCGGTGGCCAGCAGTCGCAGCACCTCCAGCTCCCGCGCAGTCAGCTCCGACAGGTCGCGGTGCAGGGCCGGAGGGGCGGCGGCGTCCCGGCGGGCGAACCGCTCGACCAGACGCCGGGTGATGGCCGGGGCGAGCAGAGCGTCGCCGGTGCGCACCAGGGTCACCGCGGCCACCAGGTGCTCGGGGGTGACATCCTTGAGCAGGAAGCCGCTGGCTCCGGCGGCGAGCGCAGTGTAGACGTAGTGGTCGAGGTCGTAGGTGGTCAGGATGAGCACGCGGGTGCCGCCGGCTGCGTCGTCGGCGAGGATGCGGCGGGTGGCCTCGATGCCGTCCATGCGCGGCATCCTGATGTCCATGAGGACGACGTCCGGCCTGGTGCGCCGGGCCGCCTCCACCGCTTCGGCGCCGTCTGCCGCCTCGGCCGTCACCTCGATGCCGTCGGCGGCCAGGATCATCCGGAACCCGGTGCGTACCAGGGCTTGATCGTCGGCGATGATCACGCGGAGTGGGTGGCTCATGAGGCTCGCCATGGTACTCGGGCCAAGATTCGGTAGCCGCCCGCGGGGGTGCGGGCCGCATCCAGGGTGCCGCCGTAGACGGCCAGCCGTTCGCGCAGCCCGATCAGCCCGCGCCCGTCCGTGTGCGACGGGCCGCGCCGCGTGCCGCCGGTGTCGGTGACCTCGATCTCCAGCCGGTCGCCCTCGTGGCGGATCGCGACGGACGCCGCCGCGCCCGCCGCGTGCTTGATCGTGTTCGTCAGGGCCTCCTGGACGACGCGGTAGGCGGCCAGATCGACCCCGGCGGGCAGCGGGCCGGGCGGCAACGACAGCTCGACGCCGACCTGAATCCCGGCGGCCCGTACCCGGGTGACCAGCGCGTCGAGCTGATCGAGCCCAGGCTGCGGCGCGAGCGCGCCCTGCGGACCGGGCGGCCCGTTCTCCATGACCTCGTTCTTCATGGCCCCGTGCCTCATGGCCTCGTTCTCGGTGGCCAGCAGGCCCATGACGTGACGGAGTTCGGACATGGCCGCCCGGCCGCCCGCCTCGATCGCGAGCAGCGCCCGCTTCGACTCCGCGGGCTCCGCGTCCATCACCTTGCGCGCCGCCCCGGCCTGAATCACCATCACGCTCACGTTGTGGGTCACGATGTCGTGCAGTTCGGCGGCGATTCTGGCTCGCTCCTGGTCGACGGCCGCGCGCATGGCCTCCGCCTGGGCCCGCTGGAGCGCGTCGATGCGATCCCGGCCGGCCCGCAGTCGCCCCTGCCAGAAGCGGACGGCCACCGCCAGCGCCCCCGCCCCCGCCAGCACGACGATGGGGCCCAGCCAGGACGGCAGCGCGGGGACGACGTCCTGGAAGACCACGCCGGTCAGCACGGCCGCCGCCGCCAGCCCGCCCGCCGCCGCCAGCCGGTGACGGCTGTAGGCGAGCGCGCCATAGGCGGCAACACCGCAGGCGAACACGGTGATCCACGTGGCGGCCTCGTGGGTGGCCAACGCGGCGAGCACGACCGTCCAGAAGACGGCCAGCGGGTACCGCCGCCGCACCGCCAGCGGCAACGCGGTCAGGACCACCAGCAGCGGGTGCGGACCCTGCTCTGAGCCGGCCCGCGGGCTCGGCGGGTCCGGGCTCACCGGCCGGGCGGGTGGATCGGGACGCAGCCGCAGGGACACGGCCGCCGGCCCCTGTCGCCCCTCGGTGGAGGCGTCGTGCAGATCGGCCACTGCGGCCACCGCGAGCACGGTCAGCAGCAGCGCGAGCACCAGGTCGGCCACCAGCGCTCCGCGTGACGGCCGGGCGCGCGGCTCCTCCGGACGCAACACCTCCCGCACGTACTGCCGCCACCTTCGTTCCGCCGTCATCGGGACATTGTCACGGCTGCGCGACCGGCCACGCATCCGTCCCGATGACGGGAGCGTCGTCCGCCGGGACTACATCGCAGGGATGACACCGGGCTCGGATCGTTCCTCGGAGCTACCCAGATTCGGCACGGCGGCCGACGCGCCCGCCGCATGACCGCGCCTAGCGTCGTCCCGTCCGCGGACGACCGCGGCCTCCCGAGGAAAGGCGACACACTGATGGTTCTTGCGAGAACGGCGGCCCTCGCCCTGGCCGGGCTACTCACCCTCACGGCCCCCGCCGCCCCCGCTGCCGCTGCGGCGCCGGCGGCACCGCGGCTGCCCGCGCCGACGGGCTCCCACGCGGTCGGCGTCACGTCCCTCCACCTGAAGGACGCCTCCCGGCGTGACCCGTGGGTCCCGGCGGCGACGTCGAGGGAGCTGATGGTCTCCCTGTGGTATCCGGCGGCCGGGACGGGAGGCAGGCACCAGGCCCCGTACGTGACGCCGAAGGAGTCCGAGCTGCTGATCAAGGACGCGGGGCTGCCCGGCGTCGCACCCGACACGCTGAGCAAGGTCCGGACCAACGCCTTCACCGACGCCGTGCCCGCGGGCCGCAACCGCAGCCTGCCCCTGGTGGTGCTCTCCCCCGGCCTCGGCTCCCCGCGCAGCTCACTCACCAGCCTGGCCGAGGACCTGGCCAGCAGGGGCAACGTGGTGGTCGGGATCGAGCACACCTACGAGAGCGTCGCCACCGCCTTCCCCGACGGGCGGGTCACCACGTGCGTCGCCTGCGGGAACAAGGACGCGGACTTCGGGGAGCAGGTGGTCCGGAGCCGCGCGGCGGATGTCTCCTTCGTCCTCGACCAGCTCACCGGCGCAAAGCCGAAATGGCGGGGAGCCGCGCTGATCGACCGGTCGCGCATGGGAATGGCCGGTCAGTCCGTCGGCGGCGCGAGCAGCATCGCGGCCATGGTGCGGGACAAGCGCATCCGCGCCGGGGTCAACCTGGACGGCACCACCTTCGCTCCCATCCCCGAGCGCGGCTTGTCCCGGCCGTTCCTGTTCATGGGGTCGCCGACGATGCACAGCCCCGGTGGCAAGGACGGGAGCTGGGGACGCGACTGGAAGAAGCTGATCGGCTGGAAGCGGTGGCTGGTGGTGACCGGCGCGGAGCACGCGTCCTTCACCGACGTCCCGCTGCTGGCCGAACAGATCGGCCTCGACCTCGGGTTCGCCATGACCGGAGCCCGCTCCGTGGAGATCACCCGCACCTACGTCGCCGCCTTCTTCGCCCGCCACCTCACCGGGAAGCCGCAGCCCTTGCTGGACAAGCCGTCCGCCCACTATCCCGAAGTGACGTTCGGCGGCTAGGCCCGATTTGCCCAAGCCGGAACCGGTGCGCCATGCATCATCGGGATTGAGATCGAGTGGCCAGTGGCGATAGCGGGCCCGGCGCACCTGGACGACTTCCTCACCGACCTGGCCAACGCCGGGAAGTCGGCGCACACCCGGCGCGCCTACCGCGGCGACCTGATCGCTTTCGCCGCCCACCACGGCGAGGAGATCGGCGAGCTGACCGCCGTGCCGGTTCGCGCGTTCCTGGCCGGGCTCGCCGAGCTGTCGCCGGCCAGCCGCAAGCGCAAGCGCGCCGCGATCGCCTCCTTCGCCAAGTGGGCCGTCCGCCACGACCTCCTGGCCGCCAACCCGATGGACCGCATCGACACCGTCAAGGTGCCCAAGAGCCTGCCCCGCCCGGCCGCGGCGGCCGACGTGGCCGAGGTGCTGGCGGTGATCTGCTCACGGCGGCCGCGCAAGGAGACGCCACTGGACCGGCTGCGCGATCGGGTGCTGTTCGAGACGGCCTACGTGTGCGGCGCCCGCGCCGGCTACACCGCCGGGCCGCTGTTCCGCGCCTTCACCAACGGCCGTGGCGGACCGCTGTCCTACGACGCCGCCCACCACCGCTGGCAGACCTACTGCGCGCAGGCCGGCGTCGAGCGGCTGACACCGGTGTCGCACCGACTGTCATCCGTTGTCGTTCGCCACTGACATTCCGTGTCGCTCAACACGTACCCCGATCTGGTCGGGCCGCGCGCACGATGACGCCGCGTGAGGTCTGGGAGACCCCGCGTTTCATCGCGCGCTCGCGGTCAAGGTGCTCACGTTCACGGCCTGAGCGAGGGCCACGGGACGGAACCGCTAGGTGACCTCCGCCCGGAGTTCGGCGAGCAGTTCCCCTTGATCGGCGAGCATGTCGGTGAGGATGCGGCGGGCGGCCCCGAGCAGATCGGCAAGCTCGGGAGTGGCCAGTGTGTAGACCACGGTGCTACCCTCGCGGATCGCGCTCACGATCCCCGCCCTGCGCAGGACGGCCAGTTGCTGGGAGAGGCTCGAAGCCTCGATGTCGATCTGGGCCAGAAGATCCCTGACGGGAAGCGGCCCTTCCTGGAGTAGTTCCAACACTCTGATGCGAGCGGGGTGGCCGAGCGTTCGGAAGAAGTCGGCCTTGGCCTGATAGACCTCCACGTGCATACAGAAAGACTAATCCAGCGCAGTTGCATAATTCTTCAAGTCGTAACGTTGTTGGATAGCATGACAGCGGGGACTAGGGAGTAGCCATGGGCCGAGGAAGAGCCAAGGCGAAGCAGACGAAGGTCGCTCGCCAGTTGAAGTACACGAACCACAACATCGACTACGACCGGCTCCGCGAGGAGTTGGGCGCCGACACGGGACGCGAGGAGATCTACCCGCCTACGCCGTCCGAGCCGGAGTCCGAGCGCGGGCGAGGGTGACGTTCGTCAGCCGCCTGGCCTCCGGTGCCTGATCAGGCGCCGTGAGCTCCAGGCGGTGCGGTACCTCGCAAATGATCACGCGTATCTCCAGCAGCGCGAACTGTGCCCCGACGCAAGAAGCGCCGTCCCCCCAAACGGCATCCAGGCCCTGCTCCGGGGCCCGTCGAGGCAGCGCTCGTGGTGGGATCGTGGTGCACGGGCAGGATGAACGGCCCGGCGTTGCCGGCGACTTGGCGCGCGGCGTCGGGTCGAGGAGCCTGCGGTGGTGCCGCGCCGATCGGCTGGGATATGGCATGCTTCGGACGTCGATCACGAGGAGAGCAGCGATGGCTCAGTCTTTCGGCGTACCGCCCGCGCCCCGTCGCACTCCGCTGAGCGCGGAGGAGAAGATCCGCGGGGTGGCGAACTTCGCCCCCCTGGTCATCGAGCAGCTCGTCACCACGGGGCGGTTCCGGGTTACGGCCGACACGCCGGAGATGGTGGAGCTGTTCCAGAACGTCGCGCGCAGGGTGGGCGACACGCTCCAGCGGCCCGTGGTCAGTTACGCCAACGGCAGGGACATCGTGATCACCTTCGGCCCCACCGGCTGAACCCGGCTGTGAGACCGTTGGCGCCGGTCCGCGCGATTACGTGGCGCAGGTGTCGTGCGTGGCGTCGAAGCCCTTGATCGACTCCGTGTCGTCGGAACGCAGCGGCTTCAGGCCCTTCCAGTCGTCGCCGATCACCAGCACCAGCCGGCTCGTCTGAGCCTTCGCCAGCAGCTTGGGTGTGGCGGCGAGCAGGTCGTTCGTGAGCGTGGGCACGCGGGTCTCGCCGTTCGGCCCGTAGAGGATCGCGGTCTTGGGCTGCGGCTTGCGCGCCGAGTCGCCGATCTTGGAGATGTGGTAGCCGCGCTGCTCAAGGAAGGCGGCCACCTGGGTGCCCAGCCCGCCGCGCCAGGTGCCGTTGCGCAACTCGATCTCGATCTTCGTCCGGCCGACCTTGGCCTGGCCGCCCTTGACGCCCTGCACGCTCTGATCCCGGGACACGATCTGGAACAGCCGGCCCGCCTGCGGCTGCACCCACTCCACCCGGCCCGGCTGGGTGAGCGAGTAGTGCCAGGGGGTGGTGATGAAGCGGATCTGCCCGGCGTCGAGCCCCTGGAGGCTGGAGGCCAGATCCCGCATGACGCCCACGGACAGGCCCCGGTCGGTCGTCACGGCCTTGGTGCCGGCGTCGAGGATGGCCAGCAGCTTGGCCGGGTCGGTGAGCGTCTCGCCGCTCATGATCTTCTTCACCATCGAGGCGATGAACATCTGCTGCCGCTGGATGCGCCCGATGTCGGAGCCGTCGCCCAGGCTGTAGCGGGCGCGTACGTAGCCGAGCGCCTGCTCGCCGGTGAGCGTCTGCCGCCCGGCCCGCAGGTGCAGCAGGGCCTTCTTGTCGTTCACGGGCTCGGGCAGGCAGACCTCGACGCCGCCCACGGCGTTCACGATGCCCTTGAAGCCGGTGAAGTCGACCTTGACGAAGTGGTCGATGTGGATGTGGGTGAGCGTCTCGATCGTCTTCCAGGTGCAGGCGATGCCGCCGGAGTTGAACGACTCGTTGATCATGCCGAGGTGGGCCCGCTGACCTGGCAGCCCGCCGGCGGAGCGGCAGGCGGGCAACTGGACGAGCGAGTCGCGCGGGAAGCTGATGACCATCGCGTTGTCGCGGTTGGACGACACGTGCACCAGCATGATCGTGTCGGTGCGCTCGCCCTCGAACTTGCCGTACTTGGCGTTCTTGCCGTTGCGCTGGTCGGAGCCGACGACCAGGACGTTCATGGCGGTGCCCGCGACCTTGGGCGGCCGGGTGGCGCCGAGGTCGTCGGCGGTCACGTCGATGTGTTTGACGTTGCCGCTCAGCTTGGCGTAGACCCCGACGGCCACGCCGACGACCAGGAGGAGGACGGTCACCGAGATCGCGGTCGCCCAGCGCAGCCAGCGGCGTCGCCGCCGCGGTGGCGCGCCGGACCCGGAAGGCGGTGCGTCGACAAGCCCGCTGCTCACGTGACTCCCACAGGGACGGGGCCGAGGGCAGCCGCCCATGGCCAAGAGCCTCGCCGTAACAGATCTCGGCCGGTTGAACGTGCCCGAGTGTACTCAGTCAGGCGGGGTCACGCGCTCAGTCGACAACGTTGCCCGTTTCAGCCGGTCATTTCCGCCGGGGCGTGACCAGGCCCGATTCGTAGGCGAACACGACGAGCTGGGCGCGGTCGCGCGCCGCCAGCTTGGTCATCGCCCGGCTGACGTGCGTCTTCGCCGTGGTCGGGCTGATCACCATGTGCGCGGCGATCTCGTCGTTGGACATGCCGCGGGCCACCAGGGCGGTCACCTCGCGTTCGCGGTTGGTGAGCCTGTCCAGCCCCTCGGTCTCCGGCTGAGGGCGGCGGGCGACGTACTCGCCGATCAGGCGGCGGGTGATGGCGGGTGACAGCAGGGCGTCGCCTCGGGCGGCCACCCGGACGCCCTGCAGCAGGTCGGCGGGTTCGGTGTCCTTGACCAGGAAGCCGCCGGCCCCGGCCCGCAGCGCGTTGAAGACGTACTCGTCGAGGCCGTAGTTGGTGAGGATGACGACGTGGACCTCGCTCAGCCTGGGGTCGGCCGCGATGCGCCTGGTGGCCTCGATGCCGTCCATCACCGGCATCTGGACGTCGACGAGCGCCACGTCCGGCAGGTGTTGGAGGGCGAGGGCGATGGCCTGCTCGCCGTCGGCCGCCTCGGCCACCACCTCGATGTCGTCCTCGGCCTCCAGCAGGGCGCGGAAGCCGCCCCGGATGAGCGCCTGGTCGTCGACGAGCAGTACGCGGATCACGATGCTTCTCCCGTGGGAAGTCTTTCCAGGGGCAGTTCTGCGCGTACGGTGAAGCCGCCCTCGGGGCGGGGCTCGGCGCGCAGCCGGCCGCCGAGCGCCGTGACGCGCTCGCGCATGCCGAGCAGGCCGACGCCGGGCACCGGCGGGGCGTCGGGGCTGGCCTGGCCGTCGTCGTCCACCTGCACGACCAACTCGTCGCCGCCGTAGTCGATGCGCACGGAGGCCGTGGCCCCGCCCGCGTGCCTGGAGACGTTCGTGAGCGCCTCCTGAACGATCCGGTACGCGGCGCGGTCGACCTCGGCGGGTAGTTCGTGACGGACGCCGGAGATCGCCACCGTGGCCGGCTGGCCGGTCGAGCGGGCCCGCTCGACCAGGTCGCCGAGCCGGTCGAGGCCGCTGGCCGATGGCTCGTCCTCCGAGCCGCCGTCGGGGGCGCGCAGCACCTCAAGCGTGGCCCGCAGCTCGCGTATGGCGTCGCCGCTGGCCTCCTGGATGGCCACCAGCGCGGCGGGCACGTCCTCGCCGCGTTTGCGCGCCAGGTGCACGGCCACCCCGGCCTGCACCTTGATGATCGAGATGCTGTGCGTGAGCGAGTCGTGCAGTTCCCTGGCGATGCGCAGCCGCTCCTCACCGGCGCGCCTGCGCGCGGCCTCCTCGCGGGTGCGCTCGGCCTCGGCGGCCCGCTGCTCGGCCTGCTCCAGGTACGCCTGCCGGTGCCTGGCCACGGTGGCCGTCACACCGGAGGCCACGAACCAGCCGATCAGCAGGATCGTGGACTGGAAGACCTGCAGGCTGTCCTGGGAGGTGGCGGTGGCCAGGTTGGCCGACAGGCTCGCGCCGAGGAACACCGCGCCCGCCAAAGCCGCGAGCAGCCGGTGGCCGGCCTGCACCGCGCCGAACACCGACACCATCACGGGGAAGGCGGCGGGCGGGCCCGGCTGGGCGTGCACGGCGTAGATCAGCATGCAGACCGTGCTGACGAGCAGCGCGACCAGGGGCGCCCGGCGCCAGGCGACGAGGGCGAGCGAGCCGACCAGGACGGCCACCAGGTCCAGCGCCCCGGCCCCCGGCGTGATCGCCACGGTGGCCGCGAGCACGACGGCCAGCACCGCGGCGAGTGCGCCGTCCACGGCGAGCGGTCGCCATCGGTGCACAGAGCTCATTACTGCAGATTATGGCCTGCGTCGGACACGTTCCTCGGCACCTGGTCGGATATCGCTACTACTTCGGGCGAAGTAGTAGCGCACAGCCTGCACCGTGGGGAGTAGCGCAGGAATCTCCCCACGCACGACGACCGCGGGCGGGGCGGAAGAGCACGATATGCGGCCATGGACACAGTTGCGAATCCACCACAACACCTCGCCCGCACCTCCTGGTACTCCCACGCGCTCACGGCCGTGGCGATCCTGCACCTCGCGGCGCTGCTGTTCCAGGCGGTGACGGCGGGCCTGCTGCTCTCCTCGCCCGGCGGCCGGGCGCTGCACATGACCTCCGCCATGGCGCTGATCGTCATCGGGCTCGTCCACGTCGTCCTGGCCGTCCTGGTGTGGCGGCCGGGCGGCGGCTCGGGCCGGTTCATCGTCGTCGCCGCAATGCTGCTGGTGCTGACTGTGGTCGCGGCCGCGCTCGGCGTCGCCGGGGTCAAGTCCGTGCACGTGCCGCTCGGGGTGCTGCTGTTCGGCGGCGGGGTGGCCCAGGTCTTCCGGCTCAGGTCCAGCCCCGGTGCGGCATGAGCCCGACGAGACGTGAGGTGCTGCGGCTGGCGGGGCTGGGCGCGGTGGCCGCGGCGGGCGTGCCCGGCTGCTCGCTGATCGCGGGCACCCCGCAGCCGCAGCTCCTGACCAGCGCGGCGCCGCTGCCCGCGCCGTTCGCCAGGCCCCTGCCCGTCCCCGAGGTGGCCAGGCCCGTCAGCAGCGCGGGCGGGGTCGACTTCTACGAGCTGACCGAGCAGGTGGCGCAGGCGGACGTGCTGCCGGGGCTGCGCACCCCGATCTGGGGGTACGGGGGCACCTTCCCCGGGCCGACCATCGAGGCGCGCAGCGGGCGGCGCACGGTCGTGAAGCTGATCAACCGGCTCGGCGAGCCGACCGTCCTGCACCTGCACGGCGGGCACACTCCGCCCGAGTCCGACGGCTTCCCGACCGACCTGGTCGCGCCCGGGGCCTCAAGGGAGTACGTCTTCCCGCTGGAGCAGCGGGCCGCCACGCTGTGGTACCACGACCACCGCATGGACTACACGGGGCCGCAGGTGTGGCGCGGGCTGGCGGGGATGTTCCTGGTGCGGGACGCGGAGGAGGAGGCGCTGCCGCTGCCCGCCGGGGAACGCGACCTGCCGCTGCTGATCTGCGACCGGTCCTTCGGAGCCGACGGCGTCATGCTCTATCCGGGGCTGGGGGAGCGGCCGGGGGTGCGGGAGGCGTACATGGGCGGGGTGCTCGGCGACGTCATCCTGGTGAACGGGGCGCCGTGGCCGGAGCTGCGGGTCGCCAGGGCGCGCTACCGGCTGCGATTGTGCAACGCCTCCAACGCCCGCGCGTACGAGTTGGCGACCGGAGGCCCGATGATCCGGATCGGCGGCGACGGCGGGCTGCTGGCCGCGCCGCTCACGGTCGAGCGGATCCGGCTGGCGCCGGGCGAGCGGGCCGACGTGGTCGTCGACTTCTCCGCCTACAAGCTGGGCCGGCGGGTCGAACTGCGGAACCTGGCGGGGGAGGGAGCGCAGGGGATGGTGATGCGGTTCGCGGTGGACCGCGACGAGGCCGACGACTCGGCCGTGCCGCGGAAGTTGTCCGAGGTCGAGGCGCTCGACCCGGGCAGGGCGGCGGTGAGGCGGGACTTCGAGTTCGGCAGCGGCAGCATGCACGGCGGCACGGGCTGGCTGGTCAACGGCCGGCCGTTCGACCCGAAGCGGATGGAGGCCAGGCCCAAGCTCGGCGACGTCGAGATCTGGCGGCTGACCAGCGACGTCGCCCATCCGGTGCACCTGCACCTCGATCACTTCCAGGTGCTGTCGGTCAACGGCGAGCGCCCGCAGGGGCCGCCGGAGTGGAAGGACACCGTGGAACTGCGCGAGGCCCAGACCGTCGAGATCGTCACCCGCTTCACCGACTACCGGGGACGCTACGTCCTGCACTGCCACAACCTCGAACACGAGGACATGGCCATGATGGCGGCCTTCGAGGTGGTGTGAGCTCTTCGTATGGACCGTCCGGCGTACGGCGCTCACAATCGGGCCATGGGCGATGGGTATGTCGGCGCTCGGACGCCGCGACGGGAAGACGCCAGGCTGCTGACGGGAAAGGCCAGGTATGTCGGGAGTGTGCGGCCACCCGGCACCGTCCACGCCCACGTCGTGCGCAGCCCCATAGCGCACGGGAGGCTGCTCGGCTGCGACGCCAAGGCCGCGCGGGCGCTCGACGGCGTGCTCGACGTCATCACCCCGGCCGACGCCCCCGACCTGTGCCTGCCCTGCGTCCACCAGATGCCTGAACAGCCGATGCTCTCCTACAGGGCGCTGGACGACACGATCAGGTACGCGGGCCAGCCGCTCGCCGTCGTCGTCGCCCGCACGCCGGAGGCCGCCAGGGACGCCGCCGACCTCGTCGATCTGGACCTGGCCGAGCTGCCCCCGGTGATCGGGACCGAGCAGGCGCTGCGCGACGGCGCCCCGCTGCTCCACCCCGAGTGGGGCGGCAACGTGTTCACCGACTTCACGATGGGCGACGCCGACTGCGAGGCCGCCATCGAGGGGGCCGAGCACGTGGTCGAGATGACATTCAGAATGGCCCGCATCTCCCCGCACCCCATCGAGCCGCGCGGCGTGGTGGCCTCCTACGCCGACGACGAGCTGACCGTGCACATCTCCTCGCAGGCGCCGCACCACGTGCGCGAGCACCTGGCGGGGGCGCTGGGGCTGAGCCTCGACCGGGTACGCGTCGTCAGCCGCGACACGGGCGGCGGCTTCGGCGGCAAGGAGCACCTCTACCCCGACGAGGCGCTCATCTGCCTGGCCTCGATGCGCCTGGGCCGTCCCGTGGCCTGGTCGGAGTCGCCGGGGGACCGGGTGCTGGCCACGCTGCCCGCGCGGGCCGCCGAGCACCGGGCGCGGCTGGCGCTCGACGGCGACGGGCGGTTCGTGGCGCTGCACGTCGAGGTGGTCGCCGACATCGGCGCCCACCCGTCCAACGTCGGCGCTTCGACGGCCGCGGTGACCGCCACGCTGCTGCCGGGCCCGTACCACTTCGACCGGGCCGCCGTCCGGGTCGTCGGCGTCGTCACCAACACCACGCCGACCGGCTCCTACCGGGGGTTCGGGCAGCCGGAGGGCACCCTGACCAGGGAGCGGCTGATCGACGAGGCGGCACGCAGGCTGGGCGTGGACCGGATCGAGCTGCGGCTGCGGAACATGATCAAGCCCGAGGAGTTGCCGTACACGACGCGCGTGTACCAGTCGTACGACTCGGGCGACTACCCGCTCGCCCTGCGGACCCTGCGCGAGATGGTGCGGCCGGTCGAGAAGGACGACGGGCGCAGGCGCGGCATCGGCTACGCCTGCCACGTCGAGACCACCGGCCTGGGCCCGTCCATGGAGATGAAGGCGAGCGGCATACAGGCCGGCGGCTTCGAGACGGCCGTGCTGCGCATGGAGCAGGACGCGTCCGTGGTCGTCTCGGCGGGGGTGGTCTCGATCGGGCAGGGGATCGAGACGACGCTGGCCCAGCTCGCGGCCGACCGGATGGGGGTGCCGATCGAGCGGGTCCGGGTGGTGCTGGGGGACACGGCGCGGACGCCGTACTCGGGGCTCGGGTCGATCGCGAGCCGTTCGCTGACGGTCGGCGGCGGCGCGCTCACGCAGGCCGCGGCCCGGCTGCGTGACAAGCTCCTGGCCATCGCCGCGCACCGGCTGGAGGCGGCGCAGGACGACCTGGAGCTCGTGGACGGCCACGTCCGGGTGAAGGGCGACCCGCACGCCTCGGTGACGCTGCGCGAGCTGGCCACGGCGGCCTGGCGCGGCTGGGACCTGCCCGAGGGCGTCGAACCCGGCCTGGAGGAGCGCGTCAGCTACGACCCGCCCGGCTACACCTTCGCCTACGGCGCGCACGCGGCGGCGGTGGCCGTCGATCCGGAGACGGGGGCGGTCGAGGTGGAGGGCTACTGGGTGGTCAACGACTCCGGCGTGGTGGTCAACCCGGCCGTGGTTGAGGGGCAGCTTCGCGGCGGCGTGGCCCAGGGCATCGGGATGGCGCTGACCGAGGAAATCGTCTACACCGACGAAGGCCAGCCGATCACCGACTACCTGCTCCCGACCACCCGCGAGGTGCCCGACATCGAGGTCGCGATGCTGCGGACGCCTTCGCCGCGCACGCCGGGCGGGATGAAGGGCGCGGGCGAGGGGGGCACGATCGGTCCGCCCGCCGCCATCGCCAACGCGGTGGCCGCGGCCCTGCCGGAGATCGCGGAGAAGATCACGGACGTGCCCCTGACTCCGGCCTCCGTGTGGTCCCTGCTGTAGGGGCGCTGACGATCGACAAGAGGGCGCGGGCATCCCGGCGAAAAGAATGGCGATTTTTTTCGCGGAAGATTCGACCCGAATGGCCGCCGCGTGCGTACAAGTTTCGACAGCACGTCAACTCAAAGGCAGGCCCTCTTGTTGAGCGAAACGCGTATTCGCTGCCCCTCCGCGAAGGAAAGGGACGCCATGACCACGCTGCGATCGACTCGCCGGAGCCGTAAGCAGTACGTGTGGTCGCTGCACGAGGACGCGCGCACGGTCGGTCAGGCGCGCGCGATCATCCGCCGGGAATTGTCGGAGCTCTCCCTTTCCGCGGACCTCATCGACGACGCTGCCCTGATGGTCAGCGAATTAGTGACAAATGCCTTCATGTACGGTGACGGCCCGTACGAACTGGCGCTCCACGTGGACGCCAAAGAGATCATGTGCGTGGTCGTGGACAGCAGTCCGCTGCTTCCCTCCCCCTCGCCCCATGACCTGGGGGCCGAGCACGGGCGCGGCCTGAGCATCGTCGCCCGGCTCTCGGACGGCTTCTACGGCTGCCACCCCCAGCGCTACCTCACCCGTCCGGACCTTGTCGGCAAGGCCACCTGGTTCGCTCTCCCACGTCAGGGCGTGTCCGGAAATGTGGTGCCCATTAGGGCGGGAACATAACCCGTGATTTCCGACAAAAACGTGTATAAGGTGTCAGCCGCAAGCCGGGGGTGATCTTCGTCGCGTGACGGAGCCCCGGCCGTTCTGGAGGCTGAATTGTCAGGCTGGAACCTGCGGACCGGAGCGGCGTTAGCCGCCCTCACACTCACCGCCACCACCTTGGCGACGGGCACCGCATCCGCGGTGGTGGGCACCTTCCACGTGGACGCCGTCAACGGCAATGACTCGGCGGATGGAAAGACCCCCGCCACCGCGTGGAAGACCCTCACCAAGGCATCGAGCGTATCTCTGGAGCCCGGCTCCAAGCTGCTGCTGAGCCGCGGCAGCACGTGGAAGGGGCAGCAGCTGCAGATCAGCGGGAAGGGCAAAGCGGAGGCCCCGATCGTCGTCGACGCCTACGGCACGGGCACGGCCAGGCCCGTGATCGCCGACGACTCCGAGGCCTGCGTGTGGCTGTCCGGCGAGCACATCGAGGTCTACAACCTGCAGGTCGGACTGACCCAGGACGGCTCGCGCTGCACGTGGGCCGGCATCAAGGTGACCGGCGACAACAACGTCATCGAGCGCAACTACATCACCGGCGCGGCCGCCGGCGTCTACATCGAACAGGGCGTCCAGTACACCGCGGTGACGGCGAACGAGTTCGTGGACAACAACCTCATGAGCAAGAACGATGAGGAGGACCCCAACGACGACTCGGGCGCGTTCGCCATCCTCGTCCAGGGCGACAACTCCAACATCGGCTGGAACGAGATCCGCGGCTCGATCGCGGACAGCAACGACTACGGCATGGACGGCGCGGCCGTGGAGATCTTCCTCGGCTCTGACAACCGTATCCACCACAACATCGCGATCGACAACGAGTCCTTCGCCGAGCTGGGTACGAGCAGGGCCACCAACCCGGACGGCACCCCTGTGGACCCCGACGGCACCTCGGGCAACATTTTCGAGTACAACGTGATCACCGGCCCGCAGACCCAGGGTGGGCTGGTGACCCGCGGCCCGCAGGAGCCGGGTGAAGCCCCCGACCCCAACGGCCCGGTGCTCTCGACCGCCTTCCGCAACAACACCATTCGCCTGACCCACCCCGACTCCCAGGGCGTCGTCTGCGACGCGGGCTGCACCAACGCCCACCTGTCGATGTCGCAGAACATCGTCCAGGTCGTGTTCAAGACCGCCTACGGCCCCAACGTCACCGACAGCCACCACAACGTGTTCTTCGGCGCCAGGCAGCACCAGATGGGCGGCTCGAACAACAAGACGGCCGACCCGCTGTTCAACCTGACCGACCCGAACAACCCCAGCCTGCGGGCCGGCAGCCCGGCCATCGACTTCGGCATCACGAAGTTCAGCGACAACGACGTGACCGGCCGCGTCATCGACGGCAGCGACGGCCCCGTCGACGCCGGGGCGTACGAGTTCGACAATTGACGTCCTCCCCGGCGTAAAAGCCGGGGACTCCCCCACGTCGCCGTGGGGTCCTTACTGCTTCTGCTACGCCGCGTGCGCGTCGTAGGTTTCGGGCTGTGCCAGGGTCGGAGTTGCCT